>NZ_JBWKNX010000001.1:0-313134 GCF_059415785.1 Brevundimonas sp. GW821-FHT10A07 | reverse complement strand
GGCTCGCCTGATGCGGTGAACATCAGGCGGGCGTCCCGGATCAGGGGAAATCTAACCGATCAGCGACAAACAAGGACAGATCGCGTAGCGATCAGGAGGGGGCGACTCAGGCGGCGGGGTTGATCAGGCCAGCTTCTAACACCGTGTCGCCCCCTCCTGGCGTCCGCTGACGCTCCCGCCTGTCCTCCCCGCGCGCCTTCGCGCGCAGGGAGGTGGATACTCAGCGCATCTCCACCCGCCGCGCGCCCACGGGGATCGCCAGTTCGTCGCCGGTCCAGTGCGCGGCCCGCCCGTCGATGCGGACCCGCTCGGGCCGCCCCGCGCCCGCCGGCCATTGCAGCACATAGCCCCCCGGCGGCGTCGCGCCCTCGCCCAGGGTCAGCACATAGGCCGCTCCCTGTTTGCGATAGGCGTAGGTGAGCGAGCCATAGGCGGTGCGCAGATCCTTCACCCCCACGCCCTCCTTCGTATCCAGCCAGGCCTCGGGCACGCCCGCCGCCAGCACCAGGGCATGATCGCGGTCCCGTTCGTAGGCGAACAGGTCCAGGGCCGAGCGGATATAGTCGGAGCTGATCCAGGCGTGGGGCATGTCGCCGATGAAGCGGGGCTCGCGTTCATCGCGCCCCACCACCTCGGCCCAGCCGTTCCAGGCCTCGGGCCGGCGGTCGGCCATCAGGAAGTCCAGCACCGCCAGGGCGCGGTCCTTCTGGCCCAGCCGCACATAGGCGC
This sequence comes from Brevundimonas sp. GW821-FHT10A07, assembly GCF_059415785.1. NCBI lineage: Bacteria > Pseudomonadati > Pseudomonadota > Alphaproteobacteria > Caulobacterales > Caulobacteraceae > Brevundimonas > Brevundimonas sp. GW821-FHT10A07. Next base: position 312,405 of record NZ_JBWKNX010000001.1, on the reverse strand, counting down.
CGACCAGCCGCCATTCGTAGGGGGTGTAGTCCTTCCACGCGGTGCGATTGGTCAGGCGGTTCTGGAAGTTTTCCCAATAGAGATCGAAGGTTCGCGCCATCAGTTCGGGCGGAAGATTATCCTGCTCGCCCGCCGGCGACAGGGCGATAGTGGTCGAGGTGGCGTCGAAATCGCCCCGGTCGGCGGCGCCCGCGATCCAGTCGATGCCGTGATGCTGGGCCGTCGCGATGATGGCCGCGCGAATGTCGGCGGCGAACTGATCGCGCGCGGCGGCGTAGCGGGCGGCGGCCTCGGCGTCGCCTAGGGTCTGGGCGATGAAGACCGCGTCCTTGTAGCCCAGCAGGCCCCAGAAATCGTCCCAGTAGGAATAGGCCGCCTTGTCCGAATAGCCCTCGTGGCTGATCGTCGGCGGCAGCAGGCCGTAAAGGTGGCGCTGACCCTGCGTCTGGAAGGCGGCGGTGCGGGTGGAGGCGCGCAACTCGTCCATATAGGCGATGGCCTTCTGCACCTGAGGCCAGACCTGGCGCAGCAAGGCCTCGTCGCCGGTGTAGCGATAGGTCTCGGCAGCGAGGAAGACGAACTCGCCGTGACTGTCGTTCTCGGGCACCGGATCGGCGCCGCGTGCGTCGACGCAGCACGGGACCTTGCCGTTGTCGAACACATAGGGGGCGTACCAGCGCAGATAGTCAGCCGAATGCTCGGCCATGCCCAGCCGGTTCAGCCCCTCGGCCATCATGGCCCCGTCGCGGATCCAGGAGCGGTTGTAGCTGCGGGTGCCGGGCTGGAGGATCGGCCCCTGACGCGACATCAGCATATGGGCCAGGGATGACTTCAGCGCGTCCTCGATCCGCTGGGCGGCGGGCGGCAGGGTCAGGTCCACCCGGTCCAGCTTCTCGCGCCACTCCGCCGCCAGCGCCTGCTCGGCCTGATCCAGAGCAGCGACGCCCTCCCCGGCCAGCGGCGGATCGCCCGCCAGGGGCGACAGGAAGCCGAAGGTGCGTGTCTCGCCGGGCTGAAGCGTCACCTCGTACAGCAGGGCGCCGGCCGGCAGGTCCGTGGGGTCGGAGACGGCGACCGGCTCGCCCGCGGGCCGTCGCGACGTCGGCAAAATCAATGATTGAGGATCAGCCCCTGCGTCGAAGCTGGAGGCCGCCACGGCGTCCGGCGCGGTCAGGGTGTGAACCCGGACATCGTCGTTCAGCGTCAGGGCGCCGCCGTCCCAGGCGATCCTCTCGACCGGCGCCACGCCGCCCGGAATGGCCAGGAACTGCACGGGTCCATTCACCTGGAACGGCCGCGCCGTCAGGGCCAGGGTCAGGCTGCGCGGCCGGTTGGAGGTGTTGGTCAGGTCATAGCGGCCCCACAGACGCGCCTGGTCCGGCAAACCATCGGCGAAACTGGTGATCTTCAGCGTCCAGTCGTCGGCGGTCCAAGTCACCGAAGGGATCGGCAGGTCGTCGTCCCTCAGCCCCTGTTCGATATTGACGTCGGCCCAGGTGATCAGCCGCCCGTTGTCGACGACGAAGGGTTCGATGCTGGGGCCGGCGCGGCGCAGTTCGATGGCGCCGTCCTCGCCGATCAGCCCGCTCTCGCCGCCGCCGTCGACGCCGACCAGGGTCCAGTAGGGCTGTTCCCCGAAAAAGCCGCGTGGATAGAGACCGCGTCGGTTCTCCTTGGCCACCGCCTCAACGAAGGCCGTGGCGTCCTCGCCGAAGGCCAGGGGTTCGACCTCGATCTCGTTCAGCGCATAGGTCGTCGCCTGCCCTGCGCCCAGCCGCTGGCCGGCGCCGGACGAGCCGACAACGTCCGACGCGGGGACCGGCTTCAGCGGCTCCAGCCGCAGCCACCGCGCCGTGGCCTCCGGCGTACGCAGCCAGTCGACGCCGCCGTTCCCGCCCGTGACCGTCGCCAGCTCGCGCCAGTCCCGTCCGTCCGTCGAGGCGGAAATCCGATAGTCCGCCGCCGCGCCCCGCTCGCCCCAGCGCAGGGTCAGGCCGCCGAACTCGCGCTCGTATCCCAGGTCCAGGGTCAGGGCCGAAGCTTCGCCCACCGGCGGGGTCCAGGCGGTCTTCGGGTCCAGATCGACGGCGTTGGCGGCCGTCGTCTGCGCCCGCCCATCCGCGGCGACCGGCTGGGGCGGCACGGCGGGATCGACCGGCAGGGCGCGAAGGCTCAGTTGATCGATCTCGACGGCGCCCTTGCCGCCCTCGGCCGCCACCACGACGAACTCGACCCGCTCGGCGCGGCGCAGCACCGTCTCCGGGCTGGGGCCCCAGGCCTTGGACACCTGGCGGCGCTTGATCACGAACTTCGTCCAGCCGTCGGGGAAGTCGTAGCGGGCCGTCTGTTTCCACCAGACGTTCTCGGCTGAGGCGTCGGTCAGCTTAACCTCGAAGGTGTTGACCGGCCCGGCGCCGCGCACCCAGAAGCTGATCTCGTAATTGTCGGGCAGGTCGAACGGCAGGGGCCGGCTGAGCACCGCATAGCCGGCCTTGCCGTCGAAGTCGTAGTCGAGCCGGACGGCCCGACCGTCATGCCCCGCCACGGCGGAGACGGCGGCGTGGACATCGGTCGAGGCGCTGGCCTGCCACCGCGAGGCGTCGTCCATGCTGTCGAGAACGCGCGTGTCCTGGGCGACGGCGGGGGCGGCCATCAGGGCGGCGCTGAGCGCGAGGGCGGAGGTCAGGATACGCATTCGGATTACTCCAGTTTTCCCTCTCCCCGTCATCCTCGGGCTTGTCCCGAGGATCCATACGCCCGGTGTCGAAGGCGTGCGTCCCGTCCTCGACGGAGTCTATGGATCCTAGGCACAAGGCCCAGGATGACGGCGGTGGAGGGCTACAAGGATCACCCCTTCACGCTGCCCGCGAGCATGCCGCGGATGTAGTAGCGTTGCAGGGCGAGGAAGAGGATCAGGACCGGCGCGACCGTGACGACGGCGCCCGCCATCATCAGTTCGACGTCCTGCACATGTTCGCGCGACAGGGCCGCCAGGGCGACCGGCAGGGTGTAGTTCGACTGGTCCGTCAGGATGATCAGCGGCCACAGGAAGTCGTTCCAGCTGCCCAGGAAGACGAACAGACCCAGGGTCACGATGATCGGCTGCAGCGTCGGCAAGACGATGCGGCGGAAGATCTGCCCCTCGCTCGCGCCGTCTATGCGGGCGGCCTCCAGCATCTCGTCGGGAATGCTCAGCGCATATTGGCGCACCAGGAACAGGCCGAAGATCGAGGCCAGCCAGGGCACCAGCGCCCCTGCATAGGTGTTCACCAGCCCCATCCCCTTCAGCATCAGAAACAGCGGCAGGGTGCCGATCTGGGCGGGCACCACCAGGGCGGCGACCAGCAGCTGGAACAGCCGCTCACGCCCGGCGAATTTCAGCTTGGCGAAGGCGTAGCCGGCCGGGACGGTGAAGCTGAGCGCCAGAAGCGTCGCCAGGGTCGCCAGGGCGAAGCTGTTCCACAGATAGCGGCCCATGCCCTGGTTCAGGAACAGGTCCTGATAGTGCTCCAGCGTCCAGCGCGACGGGACCAGGGGCGGCGGGAAGGTCGCCGCTTCGCCGGTCGGCATGAAGCTGACCGACGCCATCCAGACCAAGGGAAACAGGACGATGAGGGCGATCAGGGCGACGGCGAGGTTGAGCAGGATGGATCGGATCTTCACTGGTACGCCCCCACCCGCTTGGCCACGGCCAGCTGCACCAGGGTAATGGCCAGGATGCACAGGAACAGGACGAAGGCGACCGCGCTGGCGGAGCCCAGGTTCCACCATTTGAAGCCCTCTTCGTACATGAAGTAGAGCACCGTCACCGTGCTCTGGGCCGGGCCGCCCTGCGTCATCACATAGGGTTCGGCGAACAGCTGGAAGAAGCTGGCGACCGAGATGATCGAGACCAGCAACATCGTCGGGCCGATGGCCGGCAGGGTGACATGGCGGAACTGCTTCCACGGCCCGGCGCCGTCGATGCGGGCGGCCTCGTACAGGTCGTCCGGCACGGTCTGGAGCACCGCCAGGAAGATCAGCATATTGTAGCCGAAGATCTTCCAGACCACGAACATCAGGATGGCGGGGATCGAGGTCGAGGGCTGGCCCAGCCAGTCCACCGCCGGCAGGCCGATGCTCTCCAGCCCCCAGTTGATGACGCCGTAGCGGGTGTGCAGAAGATAGCGCCAGACCACGGCGGTGGCGACCAGGGTGGTGACATAGGGGGCGAAGAACATGACCCGCCAGATCGGCCGCCACTTCACCACCCGCGCGTTCAGGATCACCGCCGCCGCCAGGGAGGCCGCGATGGACAGGGGCACGCCCAGGACCGCGAAGGTCAGGGTGTTCTTCATCGCCCCCCAGAACAGCGGATTGGTCATCAGCCGCTCGTAGTTCTGCAAGCCGACGAAGCGCAGATTGTCGAGGTTCGCCAGGGCGTAGATGTCGAAGTCGGTCAGGCTGAGCAACAGGGCCGCGATCACCGGAAGGGCGAAGAACAGGCCGATGGCGATCATCGCAGGGGCGACGAAGGCCCAGGCTGCGCGCTCTCTGGCCCCGCGTCCACGCGACGGCTTCACGCGGGCCAATGTCGGATCGGCGACGGTCATACGGCCCTGCCCTGCTCCATCATCCAGCGGCGCTTCTCCAGCAGTCGATCAGCACGGCGATCGATCTCGGCGGCCGCCGTCTCGGGCGTGTATTCGCCGCGCACCATCCGTTCGGCGACGATCTGCATCTCGGTCACGATCCGCTCCCACTCCGGAACCTTGGGCACGGCCTTGGCCCGCTCCAGCTGGCCGCGGAAGGGCGCCAGCATGGGGTCGCGCTCCACCTGGGCGATGTCCCAGGCGCTCTTTCGCGCCGGCAGGTCGCCGACGATGGTGTTGAACCGGGCCTGGACCGCCGGTTCGGACAGATAGCGCACCAGGGCCCAGGCCGCCTCCTGATGCGGCGAGGACTTGAACACCGCCAAGCTGGATCCACCCGGCGCCGAGGCGCCCAGACCAGTCGGCCCCGGCACGCCGGCCGTGGCCCAGCTGGACTGGAACGACGCCGGCAGGCGCGAACGGAAGTCGCCGACGCTCCACGGGCCGGAGAAGTAGAAGCTGAAATAGCCGCGCGCGAATTCGGTCCAGACGTTGGAGATCTGCGCCGCCGAAGCCAGGGGCGCCAGGCCCTCGGCGAACAGGCTGCGATAGAAGGCCAGGGCCGAGACGAAGCCGGGGTTGGAGAAGTTGCCGCGCGTATTCCTGTCCCGCAGCAAGGGCTCCTCGGTCTGAAGGCCGAAGGTCAGAAGCTGCTCGAACTCGTTCAACGGCAGCAGGATGGCGTAGTTGTCGCCGCCCGCCACGCGCTTGATCCCGTGCATGGCCCGCTTCCACTCGGCCCAGTCCCGGGGCGGGGCGCCGAAGCCGGCGCGGGCCAGAAGGTCGGTGCGATAAAACAGCAGCCGCGTATCGACGTACCAGGGCGTGGTCATGGCCCGGCCGGCCACCTCGTTGGTCTCCAGCACCGCCTCGAACTGATCGGTCAGCAGGTCGGCGGCGGCCGGCGGGGTCGGCGACAGGGCGCCGATGGCGGTCAGTTCCGACACCCAGGTGTTGCCGATCTGACTGACGTCCGGCAGCGACGCGCCGGCGTAGGCGGTGAGCAGTTTCTCGTGCGCCGCCGTCCAAGGCAGGGGCTGGACCGCGACGCGGACGCCGGGGTTGCGGCGCTCGAACTCGGGCATCAGCTGGCCCACCGTCCCGCCCTCATTGCCCATGGCCCAGAAGCGCAGCACCGTTTCGCCGTCACGACGCGGGGTGCAGGCCGCCGCCGCCCCGCCCGCCAGCAGCGCCAGGGCGCCCCGCCTGTGCGGGCCAGAGGTCATGCGTTCAGCCAGCCGCCGGTGAAGCCCGCTGTCTCCAGGGCCTTACGGATGTGCGGCTCGCCGCGCATGTAGCGCCAGATGAAGTCGGAGCGATGGTTCTCGGTCATGCCGACGATGGGGCCCTGGTCGATGCCCAGATAGTCGTCGGCGACCCAGCCCACCCCGTCAATGATCTTGCCGTGCTGCAACGGCCCGTCGCGCTGGGTCAGGGTCGGGTTGAAGCTGTCGAGGAAGCCCCACTCAGTATAGATCCCCGCGCCGAACCGGCTCTTCATCGCCTTGATGCAGGGTACGACGATCTCGGGCGCGAAGGCGATGGAGCTGGCCGCCGCCGTGGGGGCGATGGTGCCGTCGTCGCGGTCGCCGGGGCCGCGCGCCGAATAGCTGAAGAACTCACGTTCCACGCCGTTGATCGTCTGCTTGAAATCGCCCGGCCCGTCGCAGGCCGTCAGACCCCAGGTCTCGGACGAATAGCCGGCCCACTGGCCCGGATTGTCGTGGCCGTATTTCTGCTGGGCGTAGACGGCGCGGCGGCTGTTTTCGAAATAGTCCAGATACTCGCCCATCTGGGCCGTCTGGCCCCGCATCCAGGCGTCCTGGATGCCGCGGAAGTCGACGTACATATGGCTGTACTGATGGCCGAAGATCGGCGCGAAATTCAGGTGCCAGCTGCCCCAGCGGTCGGTCCAGCTCTGGTCATAGCTGGCGGCCCACTCATGCCAGACGTTGACCGAGACCGGATGGGTCGGGCTGCCGATGGCCAGCAGCAGCAGCAGCATCCCCTCGTTATAGACATGCCAGTCGGACGGGATGAAGCCGCTCTCCGGATGCCAGCCCATGGTGATCCGGTTGTCGCGCACGACGGCCCAGTCCCATTCGATCCGCTCGTACAGGGCCTGGACCCGGCTGCGGATCTCGACCTCGTCCGGGTGGTCGCCGTCGAAATAGCGGGCGGCGAACAACATGCCGGCGATCAGCAGGGCCGTGTCCACGGTCGACAGCTCGTTGGTCCGGTAGCGAAGCCCGGTCTCCATATCGAGGAAATGATAGAAGAAGCCCTTGTGCCCCGCCGTGCCGGTCGGCTCCGGTCCCTGGGGCAGGCTGTAGAAATGGCGGACGGTGGTCAGGGTGCGTTCGCGCGCCTCGTCCCGGCTCATCCAGCGCCGCTCGACGCCGATGGGCCAGCAGGTCAGGGCGAAGCCGACCGCCGCGATCGAACAGAAGGACAGCGTGGGCCAGCGATCGGGAGTCAGACCGGTGCGCCGATCCGTGACCTTCTCGAACCAGCGGAAGGTGCGTTCCTGAAGCTCGTCGATCTCGCGGTCCAGCCGCAGGGGCCGCCGCTGCGTGCCGTTGACCGCGCCCGTGACCGCCTGCTGCGCCACAGCCTGGTCCGCGACCATGCCGCCGACCGCCAGAGCCGCAGCCCCCGCCGTGGTTCGCATCAGGAAGTGTCGACGGTTCATGGGCACGCTCACTGGGTCTGTATCAAGAAGAAGGCCGCCTCCCGCGCAAGCGGAAGGCGGCCCAGGCTCAGGGGGAGTTAGAAGGCGTAGCGGGCGCCGATCTGGAACGACCGCGTCGGATACTGCACGCTGCTGGGGTTGCCGAAGTTGGGCGTGCCAGCATCGCCGTTGAAGCCGCTGTAGTTCTTGAAGTTGAACACGTTGATCGCATCAACATAGACCTGCAGCTCGCCGGCCCCTGCCATATCAATCTTCTTCGTCAGACGAAGATCCAGATTGCGATAGGCGAAGGCGTTCGGGATGAAGAAGTTCTCCTTCTCCGGATAAGCGCCGTAGGGTCGATAGTAGAAGTTCGAACCCGTGCCGTCATAGACTTCGAACGGCGTGCCCGAACCCAGGGTCAGGATGCCCGAGAGCTGGAAGTCCAGCGGCAGGTCCAGAATGCCGTTGGCCACGATCCGATGACGCTCGTTGTTCGCCGAATTGCGCATCGGAGAAGCCTCTACCGAGAAGCAGTCGAAGCAGAAGTTATCGTTGCCGCCGTTCTGCTGTGCGTCAGACAGAGTATAGGCAATGTTCACACCCCAGCCGGAATCACGCGTGTAGGGCTTGTCCAGCTTGACGTAGAGGGCCGTGAACTCGCGTTCCTTGTTGTGGTCCGACACTAGGTATCCGCGATACGGATTGCTGCCGCCCGGTCCGCACCAGCCGCCGTTATCACCGAAACCGTCGCCGTCGTTGCCGTAGTTCGGTTCGCGGCAGCGGTTCAGATACTGCCAGGTGAACTCGTTCTCGGTCTTGCCATAGGCCAGGGTGAACTCGGTCTGCCAGTCTCCGACCCGCTGGCGGACGCCCAGATTGAACTGGTCGGTGCGCGGCGGCTCGTAATCGTTCTTCAGCAGGAAGGCTTCGCCCTTGGCGGGAATGGTCGCCAGAAGCGCATCCAGACCGGACGTCGTCATGTAGGACGCGTTCCACAGGAAGGGATTGGCAGAACTGCCGTCCTGAACCGCCCCGGGCGTCGTCGTGAAGAAGGCGTTCTTGGAGTTGTCGAACGGCTTGGCGATCTCGTCGAAGGCGAAGTTGAAGTTCACCCGATCATAATAGCGCCCGGCGCCGCCGAAGATCACGGTGCCGCGATCGCCGAAGACGTCATAGGAGAAGCCAATCCGGGGCTGGAAGGCCTTGGCGTAAGGATCGCGGTTGTCGCCGGTCGAGATATAGTCGCCAATGTTGAACCAGCTGGGCGCATAGCCGGCCGGCTTGCCGCCGTCGGTGGAAGCGATCCACTGGTTCAATCCGTCCACGACAGATTGCGGCGTCACATATTCAGGGTTACTGGCGTTGTCCTCGTAATCCCAGCGGATGCCGAGGTTCAGCTCCAGCTTGTCGGTGATCCGCCAGTCGTCCTGGATATAGACGCCATAGACCTTGTTCGTCAGGTCGACAGTCGGGAAGGCATTACCCAGTTGAACCCGATAGGGCACCGAGGCGTCGCCGCTGCCGATCCCGTCCACATCATAGAAGAACTCGGGATTGCGGCCGAACTCCTTCTCGACGTGATAGTCTTGGCTTGAGAACTTCACGCCCATCTTGATGGTGTGGAAGCCCTTGAACTCGACCTCGTTGAGGGTCAGGTCGTTACGGAAGGTCAGCGACTCGTCGGTGATGTCCTGGCGGGTGTTGGCGCCGCCGATGTTCAAGATCGTCGCGCCACCGAAGGGATCATAGCCGCGATCGAACACCCGATAGCTAGCCCCCGGCGTGTCGAAATTGGCCGCCGTCGGATTGTAGTGGTAATTTCGATAATCGACGGCGACCTCGTTCAGGAAGCCCTGCCCCTGCCACTGATAACGCAGGTTGGCGCTCTTGGTCGTCTGCTGCAGACCGGTCGCACGATCAAAAGAGTTGGCCCCGCCGACATTGGCGACTTCACCTTCGTCACGATAGGTGACGCTCAGATCGATCAGATGACCTTCCGCAGGCTGGAAGCTGAGCTTTCCGAAATACAGATCTTCTTCGAACGGCGTAGCAAAGGTGCCGAGGTAGTCGGCGAACTGGGCCTGATACACGGGGTCCTGACGACCCAGATTCACGACGGCAGCCTCGTTTTCTTCCTTGTGCTCGTAGCTGCCGAAGAAGTGCAGGCGATCCTGAATGATCGGGCCGCCCAAGGCTGCGCCATATTGTTTGACGTTCAGGTCGGCCTTTTCTTCGCCTCGACGTTCGGCAAACACATCCTGGGTGACCATGCTTTGATCACGGTAGGTGCCGAAGATTTCCCCATGGAATTCATTGGTGCCCGAGCGGGTCACCGCTGTGATGATCGCCGAGGAGGCCTGCTCGTATTCAGCCTTGAAATTCTGGCTGACGACGCGGAACTCTTGGACCGCCGCCAGCGGGAAGGGGTTCCCGCGACTGTCATCCTGACCGACGATGCCGCCGGCGATGATGTTGGACTTCAGGCTGGCCCCGTCGATGAAGGCGTTGACCGCTTCCGCCCGCTGACCGCCAGCCGTGATCTGGCTTTCCTTCTGGTTCGTCCCGACCCGAACGCCCGGGGCCAGGGCAGTGAAGTTCAGGAAGTTGCGGTTCAACTGCGGCAGCGTCTGAAGTTGCTGCGTCGTGACGTTGGTGGCGCTCTCCGGCGTGCGGACTTCCACCAGACGACGGCCCACCACCACGATCTCGCCCACATTGGTCGCACCCGACGCGTCGGCGACGACCAGATCCAGGTTGCCAACCTGACCGACGCCGATGGAGACGGTGTCGGTGGCGGTATCGCCGTCCGCAGTGGTTACCGTCACCTCATAGGTGCCGGGACGAAGGCCGGAAAGGGTATAGCCGCCCTGGGCGTTGGCCGTAGTGCGGTTGGTGAAGCCCGAGTTGACGTCGCGCGCGACGACGGTGACGCCAGGCTCGGCCTGAGCGCCGTCGGTGACGCTGCCTCGAATGGTCGAGGTCGCGACCTGCGCCGTCGCCGCGCCGGCGAAGCCTGCGGTGATGGCGAAGGCGGATACGGCGGCCAGGGCCGCGCTACGCGTATTGAACTTGATCATCCTGATGTCCCCTCCTGATGGGTCCGATTCACGACAGCGACGCCGCCGTCTGATCGGGGTTTGACCCGGCGGTTGCGGCCGCCGCGGTGGATTGACGAACGACCAGGGCCGGTCGAACGATTTCACAAGCGGTGTCCGCCTCGGCGTTCGCGCCGGCCTGGACCAGGCCGATGAGGCGTTCGACGCCCCGGCGGCCCATTTCCGCAATATTCACTCTGAGCGTGGTCAGCGTCGGCCGGACCAGGGCGGCCAGCGGCACGTCGTCGAAGCCGACCACCGCCACGTCCTCGGGGCAGCGCACGCCCGCCTCCTGGAAGGCCAGCAGGGCGCCCAGGGCCATCATGTCATTGGCCGCGAACACCGCGTCCGGGCGCTGGTCCAGCGCCATCAACTGTGTGGCGGCGCGATGCCCGGCGGCCTGGGTAAAGTCGCCCTCGACGATGATCGGATCCTGGCCGACCAGGGCGCTGGCGTAGCCTTCGGCGCGGATATCGGCTTCCAGGTTGCCGGCGGCGCCCCGGATATGGGCGATGCGGCGACGACCGGTGGCGATCAGATGTTCGACGGCGGCCACCGCCCCGCCGTGGTTGTCCACGGCGATCGCCGGGCGCCCGCCCTCGTCCAGGCCGCCATTCATGACCAGGACCGGGGTCCGGCCCGCCACGTCGGCGGCCAGATTAGCGGCCCGCACATGGGGCGACAGCACGATCATGCCGTCGACCCGGCCCCGCATCGACCGCAGCGCCGCCATGGTCTCTTCGGTGTCGCCGTGGGAGCTGGAGACGATCAGGTGCTTGCCGTGCGCCCGCGCGGCCAGGTCCATGCCGCGGATCAGTTCGGAGAAGAACTCGCCGTACAGGTCCGGCAGGATGACCCCGATGGTGTCCGTCCGGCTGGTGGACAGGCTGCGCGCCCCGACATGGGGGACGTAGTGAAGATGTTCGACCGCATCCAGCACCCGCTGGCGCGTGGTTTCGGTGATGGCGTCCGACCCGTTCAGCACGCGCGACACCGAGGCCACGGACACCTTGGCCCGTTCGGCGACGTCGCGGATCGTGGCGGCCTTGGCGGCGGGCGCACGTCCGTTCACGGCTGATGAGGCGGCGATATCCAAGTGTTTCCCTCTGAGCGTCATCGCGCCAGCCTTCTTGTCGAAGGTCTGTCGATAACCTGATGTAATCGGTTACATGACACAGGAGCAATGTCGGCCGCAAGCGGCGCAATGTCGCTTTGTGTCGATTTCTGGCCCGCCGGCGCCCGCGCCTCGCCTGATGACCACCGGATCGAGCCGGCGTCCGCCCCAAGGGCGCTGAATGACCGTCAAATGGATTCAGCGGTTGATAACTACTACATATAGTGGCGCGCCTTGATGGATCGCCGTAATCTGGTGGCAGGCTTACCGGGAGATGCGGCCCATGCGCTTTCAATCCGGCTTCGTGGATCTGGCCCGCCGGGTCACGATGGAGACCCGCGCTGTCGAGCGCGCCGCCACAGTCCAGGAGATCACGGCGCCGGCCGCATGGTCGGACGCCCGGATCGAATCCTGGCTGGACTGGAGCGAATCCCTGGTCCCCGACCTGTCCCCGACCGGCGGCTGGCTGAACGGCGCCGTCGACGCCTGGGCCGAACGCCTGGCCGGCCGGGGCCTGGCCGAGGGCGTCTTCACCGATCGGGCCGAGGCCTATGTCTTCGCCGCCGAACTGGCCGCCACCATTCAACTGGGCCTGGCCTCGCCTGTGGGCGCGCCCGAGGCTGGCGCAGGCTCCGCCGACATTCTCGACCTGTCCGATCCCGCCGCGCCGGCGCATCTGGCCGAACACCGCGCCGACCGCATGACCGCCCGGCTGGCGCTGCAGTCGGCCGAGGCCCTGGCCGACGCCCTGTGCGCCGTCGCCGACGCCGTGGACCGCTGCGAGGGACCGGACGGCCACTGCGCCGATCCGTCGCGCAACCCCGCCCTGGGTCGCGCCGCCGCCACTGCGCGGCGTCGCGGCGCCACCGACGCCGACATCCTGCGCGCCGTCGATGGCGAACGTCCGGCCCTGGCCCTGCGCCCCTTCCACGAAACCCCGCCCCTGATCGCCTTGGCCGACCGCACCCAGATCGCCGCCGGCGCGCCCGAGGCCCTGCGGGCAGCCGAATCGGCTCTGGATGGCGGCCTGATCGCGATCTTCTCTCCCCGCGACGCCGAGGCCCTGGCAGAGCGCGCGGTCGGTCGCGCCCTGCTGGACCTGTCCGCCGTAGCCGCCCTGGACGGCGGGACCTTCGACCGCCTGCCGGATCTGGTGCGTCTGTGGACCGTGGCCCTGGATCTTCAGGCCGCGAGCGTCGCCATTTCCCTGGGACTGGAGGGCCTTTCGGCCGCCCTGATCCCGGCCGGCGGCGACCTGGCCGCCCGGGCCGAGGCCCTAGCGGGCCTGACGGCGGTCGTGGCGGCTCAGACCTCGGTGGAACTGGCCCAGTTGCGCGGCCCCTGCGCCGAATGGGACGGCCTGAAGAGCCAGGTCGCCGACGCTGACCGCACCCGCCGCGCCCGCCTGAAGTCCAATCCGGATCCCCTCGCCGCCGTCGCCCTGAAGCAGATCGGCAAGCTCGGCGCGCCCCGGCGTCATGCAACCGTCGGCCTGTTCGTGGACGACGCCGAGGCCCGGCTGCGACTGAGCCTCGGCGGCCCTTCGGTCATCGATGTCTTCCAGACCGCCGACGGCCAGATCGGCCGTCGCCTGGCCCCGCCCCTGGCCGCCGCCCTGGCCCGCGCAGGCGGCGACCTCCAGGCGGCCGAGCGCCGGCTGTTCGGCCGTCGCACCCTGGTCGAGGCGCCGGGCGTCGATCACGCCGCCCTGCGCGCCTTCGGCTTCACCGACATCGAACTGGCCGCCGTCGAACAGGCCCTGGCCGGGGCCGACGGCTTCGACGCCGTCTTCACCGCCCCGGTGCTGGACCCCGGCTTCATCCGCGACGTCCTGGGGCTGGAAGACGGCGACGGCCCGTTGCTGAACTTGCTGGGCGTGCCCGAAGAGGCCGAGTTCGCGGCGGCGCGCTGGGTCTTCGGCCACGGCGATCTGACGGATTGGGCCGAGGCGCCCGCCACCGTCGCCGCCCTGCTGGCCGATCCGGCAGGCGTCGAGGCCGACCTGCGCCGCGCCGTCGAACCGTTCAGCGACGCGCCCGACACGGCCGTGGACCTTCTGGACTGGCGCGCCACCGCCGCCCAGGCCGCCCGTCGTCTGGCCCAGGCCGCCGCCGAGGGCCGCCGCGCGGTGCGGCTGCGTCGCGCGCCTCCGCCCCCCGGCCCCCTGCTGACCCTGCCGAAAGCCGATGCGGCTCCACGCCTCGAAACGCCCCGCCCCGCTCCCACGCCCGCCCCGCAAGAGCGCGTCGTCGAACGGGTGGTCGAACGCGAGCGCGCCCGCCGCAAACTGCCCGACCGCCGCAAGGGCTATATCCAGAAGGCGGCCGTCGGCGGGCACAAGGTCTATATCCACACCGGCGAATACGACGACGGCGAACTGGGCGAGATCTTCATCGACATGCACAAGGAAGGCGCCGCCTTCCGAAGCCTGATGAACAATTTCGCCATCGCCATCTCGATCGGGCTTCAGTACGGCGTGCCGCTGGACGAGTTCGTCGACGCCTTCGTCTTCACCCGGTTCGAGCCGGCGGGGCGGGTCACGGGCAATGACTCGATCCGCTCGGCCACCTCGATCCTGGACTATATCTTCCGCGAGCTGGGCGTCTCCTATCTGGACCGCCACGAACTGGCCAACGCCGGCCCTGATGAGTTGAACGCCGACGGTCTGGGTCACGGCAAGGCGGAGGGGGGAGAGGCCGTCCCCGCCGCCCGTTTCATCTCGAAGGGCTTCGCCCGCGGTTCGGCGCCCGACAATCTCGTGGTCCTGCCCTTCGGCAAGAAGGCCGAGCCTGAACCGAAGGTCGTCGCCAACACCGAGGCCGTCGCCTGTCCGTCCTGCGGCGATTTCAGCCTGCAGAATCGCGGCGGCGTCTGGGTCTGCGACACCTGCGGAGACGCCCGGGCGGTTCACGGCGGCGATCAGGGCTAAGTTAACGGCTGGGCTCTAGAGTGCCGCCACGCGACGTTTTCGCTGGAGCGACCCCATGTCCCGCCTGACTGCCCTGTCCATCGCCGTCGCCGTATTTGCGACCGCCGCCACCCCTGTTCTGGCGCAGAACGCCAGCCAGATCGCCAGCGTGAAACGCGGCGCATCCTGCGCCGGCTGCAACCTGTTCCAGGGTGATTTCTCCGGTCTTGAGGCGCGCGGCCTGAACCTGTCCGGCGCGCGCCTGCGCCAGGCGGACCTCAGCCTCAGCGTGATGAACCGCACCCGTTTCTCCAACGCCGACATGCGCGACGTCGAGGCCTACGGCGGGGTCTTCTCCAGCTCCAACTTCTCGGGCGCAGACCTGACCAACGCCAGTTTCGTCGGCGCCTATCTGCAAGGCGCGAACTTCTCGGGCGCAAAGCTGATCGGGACCAACCTGTCCGGCGCCGACCTCTCGCGCGCCACCGGATTGACCCAGGGTCAGCTGAACCGCGCCTGCGGCGACGGCTCGACCATTCTGTCCGGAAACCTACGTATTCCCGCCTGCTGACGGCCATCCGTCTTGCCGGGATTTAACGAAATTACCTCGATTTAAGTAGGTATGGCCGGTGTTTCGGGGCATTCAGACTGCGTGAAACAGATCGCCCGCCCAACCCCCATCCGATTGAAATCCGCGCTGATCGCGGCGGCGGGCCTGATGCTCGCCACCCCCGCCTTCGCCGGGATCGAGATGACGGTCCAGGATCGCGACGTGGCCCGGTCGGTGTCCCTGGGCGGTTCGTGCAATCGCTGCGAACTGTCGGGCCGAAACCTGTCGGGCGCCACCTTCACCGGCGCCAGCTTCATGAACGCCACCCTGGTCGGCGCCAATCTGCGCGGCGCGGAAATGGTCGGCTCCAACTTCACCGGCAGCGACTTCAGTCGCGCCAATCTGACGGGGGTCGAGATCGTCGGGGCCAACTTCACCTCGACCAATTTCACCGGCGCCGTCCTGACGGGGGCCGAGGCCCAGGGCTCATCCTTCGTGCGCGCCAACCTGTCGCGGGCCGACCTGTCGGGGGCCGAACTGCACGGCGTGAATTTCAACGGCGCGACCCTGGCGGGCGCGAATTTCTCGAACAGCGAACTGTTCGGCGCCACCCTGGCCAATGTCCACGCCGTCGGCGCAAACTTCTCCGACGCCGAGATCAACGCCTCCAACCTGTCCGGCGGCGACTTCTCGAACGCCTCCTTCCGTGACGCCAGCCTGGACGGCGCCCGTCTGACCGGGGCGACCTTCACCCGCGCCGACTTCAACGACGCCTCGCTGCGGCGCACAGACATTCGCGGCGCCGACCTGTCCGGCGCGCGCAACCTGACCCAGGATCAGGTCAGCGAGGCCTGCGGCGACGGCGCCACCCGCCTGCCCGGTCGTCTGACGCCCCAGGCCTGTCGCGGAACCATCCGGGTGATCCGCACCCCGCCTGCGCCGCCGGCTCCCCCGGCCGTGCGCCACTTCGTGTCCGCCGAACACTGACCAGCAAAAAGGGGACGCCACGGCGTCCCCTTCTTCGTTTCGGCGATCAGGCGTGGCCGATCAGACCTTGATCGGCACGGCCGTGCGGATGTGGACGTCCTTCAGCTGGCGCTCTTCCGCCTCGGTCGGGGCGTTCATCAGCAGATCCTCGCCCTGCTGGTTCAGCGGGAAGGCGATGACCTCGCGGATGGCCGTCTCGCCGGCCAGCAGCATGACGATGCGATCGATGCCGGGGGCCAGGCCGCCGTGCGGCGGCGCGCCGTAGCGGAAGGCGTTCAGCATGCCGCCGAACTGCTCCTCAACCACCGAGGCGTCGTAGCCGGCGATCTGGAACGCCTTCAGCATGATCTCGGCCTTGTGGTTCCGGATCGCGCCCGAGCACAGCTCATAGCCGTTGCAGACGATGTCGTACTGGAAGGCGCGGATGGTCAGCGGATCCTGGGTCTCCAGCGCCTCCAGCCCGCCCTGCGGCATCGAGAAGGGGTTGTGGCTGAAATCGACCTTCTTCTCTTCTTCCGACCATTCGAACATCGGGAAGTCGACGATCCAGCAGAATTTGAACTGGTTCTCGTCGATCAGCTTCAGCTCCGTGCCCACGCGGGTGCGGGCCAGGCCGGCGAACTTGGCGAAGACCGACGGCAGGCCGGCGACGAAGAAGGCGGCGTCGCCCTGGCCCAGGCCCAAGGACTTCATCAGGGCCTCGGTCGGCTCCTGGCCCAGGTTCTTGGCGATGGGGCCGCCCCAGGCGCCCTGGTCCTCCGACCAGAAAATATAGCCCAGGCCCGGCTGGCCCTCGCCCTGCGCCCACGAGTTCATGCGGTCGCAGAAGGCGCGCGATCCGCCGGTCGGGGCCGGGATGGCCCAGACGGCGTTCTTCTCGTCCGCGCCCAGGATCTTGGCGAACAGGCCGAAACCGCCGTCGCGGAAGTGGTCGGACACCACCTGCATCTTGATCGGGTTGCGCAGGTCCGGCTTGTCCGAACCGTACCAGGCCATCGACTGGGCGTAGGTCAGGCGCTCGAAACCCTTGTGCTCGAAGGTCTCGCCGAAATCGTTGGTGAAGACATGGGCGCCGTCGATGGGCGAGACCGGCTTGCCCTCGCCGAACTCCTCGAACACGCCGTGCATCAACGGCTCGATGGCGGCGAAGACGTCTTCCTGGGTCACGAAGCTCATCTCGACGTCGAGCTGGTAGAATTCCAGCGAACGGTCGGCGCGCAGGTCCTCATCCCGGAAACAGGGGGCGATCTGGAAATAGCGGTCGAAGCCCGAGACCATCAGCAGCTGCTTGAACTGCTGCGGCGCCTGCGGCAGCGCGTAGAACTTTCCGGGGTGCAGACGCGACGGCACCAGGAAGTCGCGCGCGCCTTCCGGCGACGAGGCGGTCAGGATCGGGGTCTGGTATTCCAGGAAGCCCTGGCCGACCATGCGCTGGCGGATCGAAGAGATGACCCTGGAGCGCAGCACGATATTCTTGTGCAGACGCTCGCGACGCAGGTCGAGGAAGCGATTGGCCAGGCGGATGTCTTCCGGATACTCCTGATCGCCAAAGACCGGCATCGGCAGTTCGGCGGCTTCCGACAGGACCTCGACGCCCTGGACGCGGACTTCGACCTCGCCGGTCGGCAGGTTCGGGTTCACCACCGAAGCGTCGCGGGCGACGACTTCGCCGTCGATCTTGATCACGCTTTCGGCGCGCAGACGCTCGACCGCCGCGAAGCCCGGCGTCTCCGGGTGCAGCACCAGCTGGGTCAGGCCGTAGTGGTCGCGCAGATCGATGAACAGCAGGCCGCCGTGATCGCGCTTCCGATGCACCCAGCCGGACAGGCGGACGGCGGAACCGGCGTCGGAGGCGCGCAGGGCGCCGCAGGTGTGAGAGCGATAGGCGTGCATGAATGGACCGTCTGGAATTCTGCGGTGGAATCTGACGCCTCAGGCGCCTGAAATCGAAGCGGCGTAGGGCGCATTATCCCCCTCGAAAGTCAAGGTTTCAGCCGTTGCAAACCCCGCCGCGCCGCGCGATAGCGGTTCCAGTCACCGCGCAAGGCTGCCCATGTTCATCGTCACCATCACCTATACCCAGCCCATCAAAGCCATCGAGGCGAAGACGGTGGAGCATCGCGAATGGCTGGACATCCATGTCGCCAGCGGCCTGATCATCGCCGCCGGCCCCATGGTTCCGCGCACCGGCGGGATCTTGGTGGTGCGCGGCGGCGGCGCGAAGGAAGACCTGGAAGCCCTGCTGAAGGACGATCCTTTCCAGATCCACGGCCTCGCCGACTATACGATCACCGAGTTCAAGGCGGGCAAGCTGATCCCCGCCCTGACCGAATTCGCCTGATTCCGTCCACAGGGCGGGCCTTCGCTCCCCTGTACCAACAGGATGCGCCGGCGCAGTTCGTCTCCGCCTCTGCTATGACAGGCTCATGCCCGCGCAGAGCGCCATGATCCGACCGAACGCCGAACAGCTGCGTCTGCCGCTGGAACGCCCGCTTGCGGGCGAGGCCTTTGTGTCGTCGGACAGCAACGCCGAGGCCGTCCGCGTATTGTCGCGCTGGCCGGACGGCGCCGGTTCGGTCCTGGCCCTTTACGGACCGGCGGGTTCGGGCAAGAGCCGGCTGGCCGCCGACTGGGCCGAACGGGTCGGGGCCGTGCCGCTGAACGGCGTCGAGGCGGCCCTGGTCGATCCGCTGGAGCTGGAAGGGCGGCCGGTCCTGCTGGATCGCGCGCGCGATGCGGACGACGAGAGCCTGTTTCACCTGATCAATCTGGCCCATACGGGCGGCGGCGCCCTGCTGCTGGTGTCGCGCGCGGCCCCGCGGAACTGGTCCGTCGCCCTGCCCGATCTGCGCTCACGCCTGGACGCGGTCCGGACCGTCGCCGTCGAGGCGCCGGACGACCGGGTCCTGTCCGCCATTCTGCGCGCCCGGTTCGCCGAGCGCAGCATCGCCCCGACCGACGAGGTGATCGCCTATCTGGTGCGGCGGCTGGACCGGTCCGCCGACACTGCGGCGACTGCGGTCGAACGTCTGGACGCCCTGCACCGCCCCGTCACCCGAGCCCTGGCCCGGCAGGTGCTGGACGAAATGAGCGCCGCCGTCGAGGTCGAGACCGACTGAGGGCCGGGGCGAATGGCCGCCCATGAAAATGTCGATGGCCGCTTGCGGCCGTCACAGTCGCGCGCGAGAACCGGGCCATGACCGACGCCGCGATCCACGACGCCACCCTGGGCGAGGAAGTCCCCGCTTCCCGCGCCCCCCAGCTTGCCCTGAACGAGGAACTGATCGCCTCGCCCACGCGGTTCTTCAACCGTGAAATCTCCTGGCTGGCCTTCAACGAACGTGTGCTGGAAGAGGCCGCCAATCCGAACCACCCGCTGCTGGAACGCCTGCGGTTCGTGTCGATCTCGGCCAACAATCTCGACGAGTTTTTCATGACCCGCGTCGCCGGCCTGAAGGGCCAGTTGCGCGAGCGGGTGCGGGTGCTTTCGGCCGACGGCCTGACCCCGGCCGAACAACTCGAGCGGATCAATATCTCGGCCGGCGACCTGATGGCCGAACAGCAGGTGCGCTGGCGCCAGCTGAAGAAGGAACTGGCGACCGTCGGCATCGAGGTGGTCGACCGCAACCGCCTGACCAAGACCGAGAAGGAGCGGCTGGAGCCCGAGTTCCTGAACCAGCTCTTCGCCGTCCTGACGCCCCTGGCCATCGACCCGGCCCATCCCTTCCCCTTCCTGCCCAACCTCGGCTTCTCCCTGGCGCTGAAGCTGAAACGCAAGGGCGAGGCCAAGACCTTCTACGCCCTGGTGCCCGTGCCGACCCAGGTGCGGCGCTTCTGGGAGCTGCCGACCGACGGCCGCTCGGCGCCCGGTCGCAAGCGGTTCATCACGCTTGAAAACGTGCTGCTGCTGTTCATCGACCACCTGTTCCCCGGCTGTGACATCCTGGAGAAGGGCCTTCTGCGCCTGATCCGCGACAGCGATATCGAGATCGAGGAAGAGGCCGAGGACCTGGTGCTCGAGTTCGAGGAGGCGCTGAAACAGCGTCGCCTGGGCTCGGTCGTGCGCATCAAGATCGAGGCCTCGATGCCGACCGACCTGCGCGACTTCATCGTCGGCGAACTGGAGGCGACGCCCCAGGACGTGGTGCTGGTCGACGGCATGCTGGGCCTGGCCCAGCTGTCGGATCTGATCCCCGGCGGCCACCCCGACCTTAAGTTCAAGGGCTATGAGCCGCGCTATCCCGAGCGGGTCCGCGACAACGGCGGCGACATCTTCGCCGCCATCCGCGAGAAGGACATGCTGATCCACCACCCGTTCGAAAGCTTCGACGTGGTGGTGCAGTTCCTGCGTCAGGCGGCGCGGGATCCGAACGTCATCGCCATCAAACAGACCCTGTATCGCACCTCGAAGGACAGCCCCATCGTCGCCGCCCTGATCGAGGCTGCCGAGAACGGCAAGAACGTCACCGCCCTGGTCGAGTTGAAGGCCCGGTTCGACGAGGAGGCCAATCTGCGCTGGGCCCGGGCCATGGAGCGGGCCGGCGTCCACGTCGTCTTCGGCTTCGTCGAATACAAGACCCACGCCAAGCTCAGCGTCGTCGTGCGCCGTGAGGGCGAGGCCCTGCGCACCTACTGCCACTTCGGCACCGGCAACTATCACCCGGTCACGGCCAGAATTTACACCGACCTGTCCCTGTTCTCGTGCGACCCGGTCCTGGGCCGCGACGCCAGCCGGGTGTTCAACTACATCACCGGCTACGCCACCCCGGACGAGCTGGAGGCCCTGGTGGTCTCGCCGCTGAACATGAAGTCCACCCTGATCGAACTGATCGGCAAGGAGATGTCGGCCGCCGCCATGGGCAAGCCAGCCGCCATCTGGGTCAAGCTGAACTCGCTCGTCGACCCCGAGATCATCGACGCCCTGTACCGGGCCAGCCAGTGGGGCGTGCGCATCGATCTGGTCGTGCGCGGCATCTGCTGCCTGCGGCCGGGCGTCACGGGCCTGTCCGAGAACATCCGCGTCAAGTCCATCGTCGGCCGCTTCCTGGAGCACAGCCGCATCGTCTGTTTCGCCAACGGCAAGGACCTGCCGCACGACAAGGCCAAGGTCTTCATCTCGTCCGCCGACTGGATGACGCGCAACCTGGACCGCCGGGTCGAGCTGATGACCCCGATCCGCAACGCCACCGTCCACGACCAGGTGCTGGACCAGATCATGGTCGCCAATCTTAAGGACGACGCACAAAGCTGGGTGCTGGACGCCGAAGGGCGCTATACCCGCCTCATCCCCGCCGATCCGGAGCGGCCCTTCTCGGCCCACAAATATTTCATGACCAATCCCAGCCTGTCGGGCCGTGGGCGCAAGGTGAAGACCCTGCCGTCCGTTCTCAGCTACGAGCGTCCCGGCCGCTGATGCCGGATCTGGCGCTTACCGGCCGCGACGTCGCGGCCATCGACATCGGGTCCAACTCGGTCCGTCTGGTTCTCTACCGGCTGGAAGGTCGGGCGATCTGGACCGTGTTCAACGAAAAGGTCCTGGCCGGTCTGGGCCGCGACCTGCCGACCACCGGCAAGCTGTCGCCCGAGGGGGTGGTCATGGCCATGACGGCCCTGCGCCGTTTCGCCGCCGTGCTGGAGGGGGTTCGCCCCGACGCCACCCTGATCGCCGCCACCGCGGCCGTGCGCGAAGCCAGGGACGGCCCTGAGTTCTGCCAGCGCGTCGCCGCCGAGACGGGCTTGCAGATCCGTGTCCTGTCCGGCGAGGAAGAGGCGAAATACGCCGCCACGGGCGTGCTGGCCGGCGCGCCCAATGCGAAAGGCGTCTCGGCCGACATGGGCGGCGCCAGTCTGGAGCTGACTCGTCTGGACGGCGCGCCTGGCGCGGCGCGCAGCGTCGAACAGGGGCTGACCCTGCCGCTGGGCCCCTTCGCCCTGGCCGAGGGCAAGGGATTCGACGCCGACCGGATCAAGGCCCGCATCGACCAGAGGCTGAAACCCGTCGCGGCCCAGTTCCAGACCGACCGCCTCTACGCCGTCGGCGGCGCCTGGCGCACCTTGGCCCAGGTCCATATGGCGCTGAAATCCTATCCGCTGAAGGTCGTGCACCAGTACGAGATCACGGCGGACGAGGCGCTGGAGACCGCGCGTCTGGTCGCGCAACAGTCGGCCGCCAGCCTGGCGAAACTGCCCAGCGTGTCCAAGAAGCGGGCCGAAACCCTGCCCTACGCCGGCCTGGTGCTGGAAGGTCTGATCAAGCACCTGAACCTGAAGCGGATCGAGATGTCCGCCTGGGGGGTGCGCGAGGGCCTGCTGTTCGAAACCCTGGACGAGGCGACCCAGGCGGCCGATCCGCTGCTGGCCGGATGCGCGGCCCTGGGCGGACGGCAGGGGATCGACCCCGCCCTGCCCGGCGCCCTGAACGGCTGGATTTCAGACGTCGTCTCGGCCCTGCCGTCGGCCTTCGGCGCCGCGCGCGACGGCGTCCTGTCCGCCGCCGCCTGCCGCCTGTCGGACCTGGGCGCGCGCCTGCATCCGGACCACCGTCTGGAACTCGTCTTCGACCAGGTTCTGCGCGCGCCCGTGGCGGGCGTCAGCCATGCGGAGCGCGCCTTCCTCGCCTGCGCCATGAACGCTCGCTACGGCGGCGGTCCGGCCACGCCCCAGCCGGACATCATCAGCCGCCTGTTGAACGAGGACGCCGCCAAGCGCGCCCGCGCGCTGGGCTTGGCCATCCGCCTGGCCTGCGATCTGTCGGGTCGGTCGTCGCAACTGCTCGCCAACGCCACCGCCACGGTCGGCAAGGCCGAACTGAAGCTGACAGCCACTGAAGGCTACGCCGACGTCCTGCTGGGCGAACAGACGAAGAAGCGCGCCAAGGCCCTGGCCGAGGCGATGGGACTGGGTCTGAAAATCTAGACAGATCACCGAACAGGGTTCAGCCTCTCGTCGAACGAGAGGAACACTCATGCCCGTAACCGGAATCGGCGGCTTCTTCTTCCGCGCTCGGGATCCACAGGCGCTTTCGGCCTGGTATCTGAAGCACCTGGGCGTCGGCGCCCCAGAGGGTCAGTTCCTGTGGGATCAGCAGGCCGGGCCGACCGTCTTCTCGCCGTTCAAGGATACGAGCGACTATTTCGCCCAGGACCGGCGCTGGATGCTGAACCTGCGCGTCGAAGGCCTGGACGCTCTGATCGCTTCGCTTAAAGCCTCCGGCGTGGAGGTCATCACCAAGGAAGACTGGGACGCCAGCCCCGAGGTCGGACGCTTCGCCCGCATCCACGACCCCGAGGGCAATCCCATCGAACTGTGGGAGCCGCCGGCCGGCGCCTAACCCTCGATCTCGACGACCTCGACCCGCGATCCGCTCAGCACCAGGGCGATCTCGCCGCGCTTCAGCTTCAGCGCGTCCTCGCCGAAGATCTGGCGGCGCCAGCCCTTCAACGCATCCACATCGGCGTCGTCGGTGACGGCGATCTTTTCCAGATCGGACACGGTGGCGATCAGCTTGGACGCCACCCCGGCGTTGTCGCTCTTGGCCTTCAGCAGCACCTTCAGCAGCTCCACCACCGACGGCGGCGCGGGCTGGCGATGGGCCGGCCGCTCCATCTCGGGCGCATGGGATTCGGGGTCGGCCAGGACGCGCTTCAGCTCCTCGGCCAGCTCCAGGCCCAGGCGCGATCCGCCGAAGCCCTTGGGCACCGAACGCAGACGGTTGAAGGCCTCGGGGTCGGTGGGGGTCTGTTGCGCGACCTCGTCGATGCCCTCGTCCTTCAGGATTCGGCCGCGCGGCTGGTCGCGCTCCTGGGCGGCGCGCTCGCGCCAGACGGCCACGGCCTTGAAGGCCGCCAGGTATTTGGCCGAGAATTTCTTGGGCTTCAGCCGCTTCCAGGCGTTCTCGGGATTGGTGTCGTAAAGGGCCGGATCGATCAGGCTCTCCATCTCCGACATCACCCAGTCCAGCCGGCCTTCCTTCTTCAGCCGGTCGCGCAGCTTGGGATACAGGGCCGCCAGATGGGTCACGTCGCCCAGCGCATAGACCAGCTGGCTGTCCGACAGCGGGCGTCGCGCCCAGTCGGTGAAGCGGCTGCCCTTGTCCAGTTCGACGCGCAGCATCTGCCGCACCAGCGAATCATAGGCGACCTGTTCGCCGAACCCGGCGGCCATGGCCGCCACCTGGGTGTCGAACATCGGCCTGGGCATGGCGCCCAGGCGCACGAAGATCTCGACGTCCTGGCGGCAGGCGTGGAAGACCTTGATGATCTTCGGATCGCGCAACAGGTCCAGGAAGGGCTCCAGGTCCAGGCCTTCCGCCATGGGATCGATGATCCCGGCGTGATCGGCGGACGCGGCCTGGATCAGGCACAGCCTGGGCCAGTAGGTCGTTTCCCGCATGAACTCGGTGTCGACCGTGATGAACGGGGCGGTGGCGAGGCGGGCGCAAAAATCGGCCAGCGCCTCATTGGTGGTGATCGGCGTCATTCCGATGCTATAGCCCCCCGCAACCCACCTGTGGCAAGAGCCGCGCTGCATTTCCGCCCCGATTCCAGGCCTGAGACCCATGAGCGACACCCAAAAGCCTCTCGAAAACGGCCTGACCTACGCCGACGCCGGTGTGGACATCGACGCAGGCGAGATGCTGGTCGAACACATCAAGCCCCTGGCCAGGTCCACGGCGCGCCCCGGTTCGGAGCCGTCGCTGGGCGGTTTCGGCGCCCTGTTCGACCTGAAGGCCGCCGGATTTGAAGATCCGCTGATCGTCACCACCACCGACGGCGTCGGCACCAAGCTGAAGATCGCCATCGAAACCGGCCGTCATGACGGCGTCGGGATCGACCTGGTCGCCATGTGCGTCAACGACCTCTTGGCCCAGGGCGCCGAGCCGCTGCTGTTCCTCGACTACTACGCCACCGGCCGGCTTGAGATCGACGCCGCCCGCCGCGTGGTGGCCGGCATCGCCGAGGGCTGCCGCCAGGCCGGTTGCGCCCTGGTCGGCGGCGAAACCGCTGAAATGCCGGGCATGTACACCGACGGCGACTATGATCTGGCCGGGTTCAGCCTGGGCGCGGTCGAGCGCGGCCACGCCCTGCCCTATCTGGATCGCCAGGCGGCCGGCGACATCATCATCGGCCTGGGCTCCACCGGCCCGCACTCGAACGGCTATTCCCTGGTCCGCAAGGTGGTCGAGAAGTCCGGCCTGGCCTGGGGCGACGACGCCCCCTTCGCCAAGGACCGCTCGCTGGCCCAGGCCCTGATGGAGCCGACCCGCATCTATGTGAAGCCGGTCCTGCCCCTGATGAAGGCGGGCCTGGTCAAGGGCGCGGCCCACATCACCGGCGGCGGCCTGATCGAGAACCCGCCCCGCTGCATCGCCGAGGGGCTGAAGGCTTCGTTCGACTGGAACAACTGGCCCATGCCCCACGTCTTCCAGTGGCTGGCCGAAACCGGCGGCATCAGCGACCACGAGATGCGCCGCACCTTCAACTGCGGCGTCGGCTTCATCCTGATCGTCTCGCCCGAAAACGCCGAGCCGGTGCTGGCCGCCCTGCTGAACGCGGGCGAGGTCGCCTTCGTCTGCGGACAGCTGGAAGCGGCCTGATCCTTCGACGCGCCGGTTTCGCATGAAACAAGGGCCGGAGGCGGCGACGCCTCCGGCCCTCTTGCGTATCAGCGCGCGCCGCCGTTCGCCGTTTCGCTGTAGAAACGCGACAGGTCGGCGTGCAGTTTCACCAGGGCGTCGTGGCTCAGGTACATCATGTGCCCGCCCTCATAATAGGTGAACTCCAGGTTCGGCCTCAGGCTGGGCTCCAGCATCATCTGGGCCAGGTCGAACTCGGTCGAGAAGAAGGGGGTGGCGGCGTCGTAATAGCCGTTCAGCGCCATCACCTTCAGATACGGATTGCGCCGCATCGCCGTGGCCAGATCGACCGCCGTATTCGGCGTCGTCTGCGGCCCGCCGACCGGCGGACGGTGGTTCCAGTTCCAGTTGAAGCCCGGCAGGCCCCGCGCCGACATCCGGTATTCGACGTCGGTGTCGTACTTCAGCTCATTGGCCACATAGTCGCGGAAGATGCCGAAATAGGCCCCCGTCACGGCCGAGCTGGAGGGATCGTCCTCGGGCGAATCCCCAGAGGCGTCGTCGTCCAGACCCAGATAGCGGGTGTCCAGTCGCCCGATGGTCTGGCGCCGGTCACGCAGCAGTTCCTTGCGGAAGCTGCTCAGCTCGACCCGCAGATTGGCGTTGTCGATGAAAATGGGCGACAGGCCCGTCAGTTCGCTCATCTGACGCACGATGTCGGCGCGCTCGGCGTCCGAGATCATATGCCCCTTGGCCAGGGCCGAGGCGTAGGGCCCAAGCGCGAAGTCACGCGCCCGCTGCACCTGTTCCTCCACCGTCGCCGCCGGATGGGCCAGCTTGCGGTGATACCAGGCCGTCGCCGCATAGGTCGGCAGCAGGGTGACGAAATTCTGCGGATAGCCCGGCTGACGCACGCCGTAGTTCATGATCGACGACAACAGCACCACCCCGTTCAGCGACATGCCCCGGTCTTCCAGCTGGAAGGCCACGGCGCCGGTGCGCAGGGTGCCGTAGGATTCGCCGATGATGTATTTCGGGCTGGACCAGCGGCTGAACTTGGTCGTGTAGCGCATGATGGCGCGGGCGAAGGCGTCGGCGTCCTGATCCACGCCCCAGAAGGCCGAACCCGCCGTCTCGCCCAGCGGCCGCGAGAAGCCCGCCCCTACCATGTCGATGAAGACCAGGTCCGTCTGGTCCAGCAAGGTCATGTCGTTGGGGCCGAAAGCGAAGGGCGCGGGCCGCACCACCGTCGGCTCATCGGTCTGGACCCGCATCGGCCCGAACGAGCCCATGTGCAGCCACACCGTCGGCGAGCCCGGCCCGCCGTTATAGAGATAGGTCACAGGCCGCGTCCCCAGCGGCTGACCGTCCAGCGTATAGGCGGTGTAGAACAGGCTGGCCGTCGGCATGCCCGCGTCGTCGCGGATCGTCAGCGTCCCCGCCGTCGCGTGATACCGCAGGGTCTTGCCATGGGCGTTGACCGAATGGGCCGTCGTGACCTCGGCCTCCTTGACCGGCGCGCGCGCCCAGTCCTTTTCGATGGAGTCAGCGTTGGCGTTGCGGAACCGGTCGGTCGCCGAGCGCATCGCGCCGCCGCCGCTGGCGCCGCTGTTCGAACCGCTCTCCTGAGCGAAGGACGCTGCGGGCGCGCCCAACATCGCGGCCATGGCCGCGAGGCAGATCAGTCTCTTCATGCGATAATCCCCTGTACCCGCCGCCCCTCAGGACCCCTCGTCGGATGGGCGGCGTTACACGGTAACGTCCGAACACGGCGGACAACAAGAGCGGATCGCGTTTGATCCTTGCCAAGCGTCGCCCGCCCCGCCATGGGGGCGGCCATGTCGTCCCGAGCCGTTTCTCCCGTCCGCGTCGCCGTCCTGATCTCCGGGACCGGCTCCAACATGGCCGCCCTGATCGACGCCGGTCAGGCCGCCGACAGCGGCTATGAGGTCGCCCTGGTCCTGTCCAACATCGAAGACGCGGGCGGTCTGGCCATCGCCTCGGCCAAGGGCGTCGCGACCGTCTCCATCCCCCACAAGCCGTTCGGCAAGGACCGCGAGGCCCATGAGCGGGCGGTTGACGAGGCCCTGCGCGCGGCCGGCGTCGAGGTGGTCGCCCTGGCCGGCTATATGCGGATCCTGACGCCGTGGCTGGTGCGCGCATGGGAGGGCCGGATGCTGAACATCCACCCCAGCCTGCTGCCCCTCTATCCCGGCCTCGACACTCACGCCCGCGCCATCGCCGCCGGCGACGCCGAGGCCGGCTGCACCGTTCATCTGGTCACCGAAGGCGTGGACGAAGGTCCGATCCTGGGCCAGGCCCGCGTGCCGGTCCTGGGCGACGACACGCCCGCCGCCCTGGCCGAGCGGGTGAAGACGGCGGAACATGGATTGTATCCTCAGGTGCTGGCGAGCTTCTGCAAGGGTTTGGCGCGGGCCTGAACCTCTCCATGCTGCGCCGTCAGGCCCGGTCCGAAGGCGCATAATCCGGCGTCAGGTACCGGGTCAGCATCAGGGCGGTTTCCTCGATAAGCCGCACGCGTTTGTCAGGCGTCAGGGCGCAGGCCTGAACCACCAGGGCATGCGCCGCTTCGACCACTGTGGTGGCGTGCCATTCGCGGTCCTGGGGCAGGACATGCCGTGCGCGGAGCGCCAGCAAGCGATCGACGACGACCCGGGTGTGACCGAGCAATGCGGTGCTTTCCGGACTGCTGGAGGCGCGCACGGCCCGATAGACGTGTTGATAGGCGGGATGGGCCTGATGAAAGTCCGTCAGCGCATGCAGGACCCATTCGACCGCCTGACGCAGGGGCCAAACCGCAATGCCCGCCTGCTCCTGACGGCTCAGAATCTGTTCGGTCTCGTGCACATAGCGCACCGCCAGCATCTCGATGATCGCGCGCTTGTGGGGGAAGAAGCGATACAGCACCCCGACCGACGTGCTGGCCCGCGCAGCGATCATATTGGTCGTGGCGTTGTCCACGCCCATTTCGCCGATCACTTCGGCGGCGGCGTCGAGGATCTGCTCAACCCGCCGACGGCCGCGATCCTGGACCGGCGGCCGCCGCACAGGCCCGCTTCCGGTGGGCCCGGAACCGTCCTGAGCATCCGTCGGGTTGGCGGCCATGGGTCTCCCTGTGACTTGGACTCCGCCCGGCCTCATTCGGCGACGACGGAGCGAAGGGCTTCCTCGACTACCAGCCTTGTCAAATGAGAGCAAATACTCCAGTTCTTGAATACTGCGGACACGGATGGACTCTCATGAGCAGGATTGGCGGCAAGACGGTTCTGATCACCGGCGGGGCGTCCGGGATCGGCGCGCTGATGGCGCGGAGGTTCGTCGCTGAGGGCGCCGCGCATCTGGTTCTCTGGGATATCCAGGCGGAGGCCATGGAGCGACTGGCCCACGACTTGGCCGGGGGCGGCGTCGCCGTGTCGACCTATCTGGTCGATCTGGCCGACCCCGAACGTATCCGCGCCACGGTTCAAGAGATGAACGAGGCCGGGATCAAGGTCGACATGCTGGTGAACAACGCCGGCGTGGTGACCGGTCGGCCCTTCGTCGCCCACAGCCCCGACGACATCGCGCGAACCATGGATGTGAACGCGCTGGCGCCGATGTATGTGGCGCACGCCGTCCTGCCCGGCATGATCGCCCGCGGCGGCGGCCATATCGTCAACATCGCCTCCGCAGCCGGCCTGGTTTCCAACCCCAAAATGTCGGTCTACTGCGCCAGCAAATGGGCCGTGATCGGCTGGTCCGATTCCCTGCGCATCGAAATGGAGCAAGAGGCGACCGGCGTGAAGGTCACGACCGTCATGCCCTATTACATCGACACCGGCATGTTCCAGGGCGTGCGTTCGCCCGTCATCCCCATCCTCAGACCCGACAAGGTCGTCGATCGGATCGTCGCGGCGATCAAGACGGACAGGATCGTTCTGCGACTGCCGTGGATCGTGAACCTTTTGCCCTTGGTCCGCGGTCTTCTGCCGGTACGATGGTTCGACCTGATCGGCGGGCGCTGGCTGGGCGTCTATCATTCGATGGACGACTTCCAGGGAAGGCGATGAGGTTCAGGCGTGAGCCGCTGACCGCATCCACCGGGAACCGCCTCTCGCCGGATTACGAAAACTTCATGCGACAGGCCGCCGCACCGGCGCAAAGGTGCGGCCGACAAAAATCGGGACCCTATCCTTCATGAATCGTATTCGCCTTATGGCCGCCTGCTCGGCCTGTATCGTCGTCGCCCTGACCGGCGGCGCCTCGGCCCAGGACCACTCGCACGGCGCGCACGGCGCCCCCGCCCCCTTCGGCGCCTGGGGCTTTGACCTCGCCGGCCGCGACACCAGCGTCAAGCCGGGCGACGACTTCAACGAATACGCCAACGGAACCTATCTCCGCACCACCGAGATCCCCGCCGACAAGGCCCGGTTCGGTCCCTTCGACGTCCTCTATGAGAACGCCCAGTCCCAGCTGAAGTCGATCATCGAGACCAGCGCCGCGAATCCGGTCAACGCCAACGCCCAGAAGGTCGGCGCCCTCTACGCCAGCTTCATGGATGAAGCCCGCGTCGAACAGCTGGGCGCCGCGCCCATGGCCGCCGACCTCGCCGCCGTGAAGGCGATTACCGACCACGCCGCCATGGCCCGCCTGATGGGCGCCAGCCATTCCGGCTTCGGCGGCTCCCTGTTCGGCGTCGCCGTGTTCGAGGACCTGCAGAACCCGAACATCAACTCGGCCTATCTGGCCCAGGGCGGGCTCGGCCTGCCCGACCGCGACTATTATCTGAAGCCGGACTTCGCCGCCCAACGCGCGGCCTATCTGGCCTATCTGACCCAGACCCTGACCGCCATCGGCTGGACCAATCCGGCCCAGAGCGCCGCCGACATCCTGGCCTTCGAGACCAAGGTCGCCGAGAAACACTGGACCACGGTCGAGCGTCGCCAGATCGACAAGCTCTACAACCCGTCCAAGGTCGCCGATCTGGCGACCCTGGCCCCCGGCTTCGACTGGACCGCCTTCCTCGACGGCGCCCAGGTCGGCAACCTCGACACCCTGGTACTGATGGAGAACACGGCCTTCCCGGGCATCGCCCAGGTCTTCGCCGAAACCCCGATCGAGACCCTGAAGGCGTGGGAGGCGACCCAGATCGTCGATCAGGCCAGCCCCTATCTGTCCAAGGCCTTCGTCGACGCCCGCTTCGACTTCCGCGGCAAGACCCTGCGCGGCCAGCCCGAGAACCGTCCCCGCTGGAACCGCGGCGTGGCCCTGGTCGACGGCCAGTTGGGCGAAGTCCTGGCCCAGGAATATGTCCGCCTGCACTTCCCCGCCTCGTCCAAGGCCCAGATGGAGACCCTGGTCGACAATATCCGCGCGGCCATGACCGAACGGCTCAAGACCCTGGACTGGATGAGCGAGGCGACCCGCGAACAGGCCCTCTACAAGATGTCCAAGTTCGGGGTGAAGATCGGCTATCCGGACAAGTGGCGGTCGTATGACGGTCTCGAACTGACCGCCGGCGACCTGTACGGCAATGTCGAACGCTCCAGCGCCTTCGAGTGGGCCTATCAGCGCGGCAAGATCGGCAAGCCCGTCGATCCGCTGGAATGGGGCATGACGCCCCAGACGGTGAACGCCTATTACAACCCGCCGCGCAATGAGATCGTCTTCCCGGCGGCCATCCTGCAGGCGCCCTTCTTCGATCCGAACGCGGACCCGGCCGTCAACTACGGCGGCATCGGCGCCGTCATCGGCCACGAGATCACCCACGGCTTCGACGACCAGGGCCGCAAGTCCGACGGCGACGGCGTGCTGCGCGACTGGTGGACGCCGGAAGACGCCGCCCGGTTCGAGGCGCGCGCCAAGGTTCTGGGCGACATCTACAATAGCCTGGAGCCCCTGCCCGGCGTCCACGTCAACGGCGATCTGACCATGGGCGAGAACATCGCCGACCTGGGCGGCCTGCTGCTGGCGCTCGACGCCTACCACAAGTCGCTGAACGGCCAGCCGGCCCCGGTGATCGACGGCCTGTCGGGCGACCAACGCGTCTTCCTGGGCTGGGCCCAGGTCTGGCGCGAGAAGTCGCGCGAGGCGGCGCTGAAGGAGCAACTGACCACGGATCCGCACTCGCCGGGTTCGGTCCGCGCCGCCACCTCGCCGCGCAACATCGACGCCTGGTACGCGGCCTTCGGCGTCTCGCCGGACCAGAAGGCCTACATCGCCCCCGAGGCCCGCGCTCGCATCTGGTAAGCGGTCGCACAGCCTGAACGGAAAAGGCCCGGAGCATCGCTCCGGGCCTTTCTTTTCAGCCGTTGGGCTTTTTCAGCACAAGGCTGAAGGTCTTACTTCGGCGTGGTCGCTGCACCGGCGACAGCGCCGATCGCGGCGCCCGCCACGGTCGAACCGGTGTTGCCGCCAACGACCTGGCCAGCGACAGCGCCACCCAGGGCGCCGGTGGCGGCGCGTTGTTCCATGGTCTGGCCGCAGGCGGCCAGCAAGGCCACGGCGCCGATGACGGGGGTCAGTTTCAGGATGGTCTTCATGGGTCTGCTCCGGGAGGGGGACGATACGGGACTGACCCAACGAAAAGGCCCGCGTCCGGTTCCGGACGCGGGCCTTTATACTGGGACTACGCTCGGGACGCGGTCCCTCGCGGCTTAAGCGCCTTAGCCGACGATCTGGTCGTTGGTGAAGAACTGGGCGATCTCGATCTTGGCGTTGTCCTGGCTGTCCGAACCGTGGACCGAATTCTCGCCGATCGACAGGGCGAACAGCTTGCGAATCGTGCCTTCGGCGGCCTGTTCGGGGTTGGTGGCGCCCATGATTTCACGATAGGCGGCCACGGCGTTCTCGCCTTCCAGCACCTGGACGACCACCGGCTCGGCGGTCATCTGCTCGACCAGCTCGCCGTAAAACGGACGCTCGGCGTGGACTTCGTAGAACTTCTTGGCCTGGTCGGTCGACAGCTTGACGCGACGCTGGGCCACGATGCGCAGGCCGGCGCCTTCGATCACGGCGTTGATCGCGCCGGTCAGATTGCGGCGGGTCGCGTCGGGCTTGATGATCGAGAAGGTGCGTTCGGTCATGGGAATTGACTTCTTGTTAGGGAGACTAAGGGTCGCGGGCTTATAGCGACGCCCCGCCCCCGCGCCAAGCCCGTCTTATCAGCAGGCGATGGCGCGGACGTGACCGGCGGCGGCGTAGTCCAGAATGGCGCGGTCGCGGGTGATCAAAGTCAAGTCATGAGCCCGCGCTGTGGCGATCAACATCCGATCGGCGGGATCTCGATGAAGAGGCGGCGGAAGATGCGCGACATCCAAGAGAATGTCCGGCGCCAGGTCTTTGATGCGCGCATGAGCCGTATTGACGGCTTCCCAGAACCAGGCGCGGACATCGCGTCGTAAAATCTGGACCAACTCTGGCTTGCTGGCCAGATAGCCCATTTCCCAAGCCGACGCGGCCGAGACAAACAATTCGCCCTGCACAGCCGCCGCACTGATCATTTCGACAGCCGCCGGCCGAAGTGCGACCCCCTCGACGATCCAGATCAGGGCGTGGGTGTCCAGCAATACCCCGTCACTCACGCCTCGTGACTTTCAAGGCCGAGATCAATCTCATCCAACCCCATGTCGGCTTCAACCGTTGTGCCGAAAACCTGTTGGTAGATCGGTTTGTCCAGGTCGATGCTAGGATCGATGACAATGGATCCCTTCATCGCGCCGAACATGCTCATGGGGTTCCAGGACGCCTCGCCGTCGCCTGTCGGGGAGGCCAGCACCGCCACCTCCTTGCCGCGCTTGGTCACCCGAACCCTGCGGATCTCGCCCGAGTTCACGCGATCCAGCAGGTCCAGGCACTTGGCCTTGAACTCCGTGGCCGTTATGACGACCTCGCCGCTTACAAGATCATACGTCATGACTGGTCATATAGAGATGACCGGTCAGAAAGTCCATTGCGCCTCCCATGCTCCAGATCACCGACCTGACCTTCAACGCCTGGGGCCGCAAATTCCTCGTGGACGCCTCCGTCAGCCTGCCGCCGGGCGCCAAGGTCGGCCTGGTGGGCCGCAACGGCATCGGCAAGTCCACCCTGTTCAAGCTGATCCTGGGCGAGTTGAACGCCAACGGCGACGAGATCAGCCTGCCGAAGACCGCCCGCATCGGCTCGGTCGACCAGGAGCACCCAGCCACCCCCGTCAGCGTCATCGACACCATTCTTGAGGCCGACGTCGAACGCCACACCCTGCTGGGCCGGCTGGAGACGGCGCCCCCCGAAGAGATGGGCGAGATCTGGGCCCGCCTGATCGAGATCGACGCCGACGCCGCCCCGGCGCGCGCCGCCGAAATCCTGGTCGGCCTGGGCTTCGACCAGGAGAACCAGGCCCGGCCCATGTCCGAGTTCTCGGGCGGCTGGCGGATGCGCGTCGCCCTGGCCGCCGCCCTGTTCGCCGAGCCGGACATGCTGCTGCTCGACGAACCGACCAACTACCTCGACCTGGAAGGCGCCCTGTGGCTTGAGGCGCGGCTGAAGAAATACCCGCACACGGCCCTGATCATCTCCCACGACCGCGAGATGCTGAACGAGGTCTGCACCCATATCCTGCACCTCGCGAACCACACCCTGACCCTCTACACCGGGAACTACGACGCCTTCGAAAAGGCTCGCGCCGAAAAGGCCCGGCTGCAGCTGTCGGCCAAGGCCAAGCAGGACGCCGAACGCGCCCACCTCCAGGCCTTCGTCGACCGGTTCAAGGCCAAGGCCTCCAAGGCCGCCCAGGCCCAGTCGCGGATGAAGCGGCTGGAGAAGATGCAGCCCGTGGCCACCACCATCGAGGAGCGCGTCGCCCCCTTCACCCTGCCCTCGCCGCCGCGCCCCCTGGCCCCGCCGCTGATCCGGCTGGAGCGGGCCAATGTCGGCTATGACGTCGGCAAGCCGATCCTGCGCAATCTGAACCTGCGGATGGACCTGGACGACCGTATCGGCCTGCTGGGCGTCAACGGCGCGGGCAAGTCCACCTTCGCCAAGATGATCGCCGGCGCCCTGGACGTGTCCGAGGGCGAACTGCACCGCGACCGCAAGATGCGCGTGGGCTGGTTCCACCAGCACCAGATCGAGGCGATGGACCCCACCGACACGCCGCTGGAGATCATCCGCCGCGCCATGCCGGACGCCCCCGAAAGCGCCCGCCGCTCCAAACTGGCCCAGTTCGGCCTGGGCTATGAGAAGCAGGAAACCACGGTCGACAGCCTGTCGGGCGGCGAACGCGCCCGCCTGCTGCTGAACATGGTGGCCATGGATGCGCCCCACGTCCTGATCCTTGACGAACCGACCAACCACCTGGACATCGACAGCCGCCGCGCCCTGCTCGACGCCCTGAACGACTATTCCGGCGCCGTCATCCTGATCACCCACGATCGCTCGCTGATGGAGATGGTGGCCGACCGGCTGTGGCTGGCGGCCGACGGCACGGTCAAGCCGTTCGACGGCGACATGGACGACTACGCCAGGTTCGTTCTGGACCGCGCCAAACAGGCCATCGCCAAGCCCAGCCAGATCAAGAAGGAAGAGGCCGCCGCCGCGCCGGCCGCCCAGAACAACAAGGGCAAGAAGAACGACCGCAAATCCGGCCCCTCCCCCTCGACCCTGCGTCACGCGGTCAAGAAGGCCGAGGAGACCATGGCCCGCCTGACCGCCGAGATCGCCCGCATCGACGACGACATGGCCAACGCCGCCGTCAACAACCCCAAGGCCCTGGAAGGCCTGACCCGCGCCCGCGCGAAGACCCAGGCCGACCTGGACGCCGCCGAGGTCGCCTGGGTCGCGGCGGAAGAGGCGCTCGCCGAGGTGGCGTGATGAAGCCGATCAAGTTCAGTCGGGAGGAAACCGCCGCGATAGCGGCGAAGCTGCGACCCTATTTTCGGGACGAACTGGACGTCGAACTGCGCGACCTTCAGGCCCAGATGCTGATCGACTTTCTCAGCTCCGAGATCGGGCCCTTCTTCTACAACCGCGCCCTCTACGACGCTCAGGCGGTGCTGAAGAAAAAGGCCGACGACATCTCTGAGGCTATCGCCGGGCTGGAACGCAGCGAGTGATCGCGTCCCCTCTCGGTTTAGGACGGGAAAGACACCCTGGCCTTCGTCGCCGATGCGGGGTGAGGCGGCGGGTCGCCGTCGTTCGGAAATATCGGTTCTCGCAGAAGAGTTTACCTCATCCCTCCTAATCACCGGCTTCAGACGAAAGCTTGGCTATTGCTGGTCGCATCAGCCCATTGCCACGGGTCGAGCGACTATCTACGGTCATGCGCCCTTCGGAAGCAGATTTGGTCATGAATAAATCTATCGGTGTGACCAGCGAGCGCCTCGGACGCATCGTCGAAGAAGCTGCGAGCGAGGTCTATATATTCGGCGAGCCCGACTTCTACTTTCGACTCGTCAACAGGGGCGCCCGCGACAATCTCGGCTATAATTCCGAAGAACTCTCACGGCTGACACCTTGGGATCTGAAGCCGAATATCAGTCGTGCCGATTTCCTGAGACTGATCAAACCCCTCCAATCTGGCGAGGTCGACAGACTTGACTTCGACACCCTCCACCAACGCAAGGACGGCAGCACATACAATGTGTCCGTCAAGCTTCAACTCTTTGACGACGGCGATGACGCGGTCTTCTATGCCGCCATCAAGGATACGACGGATTATCGACGTGTTGAGGCCGCGCTGCGAGAAACAGCCACCCGACTTGATGTCATATTGAGCAACACGACCATGGCCGTCTTCCTCATGGATGAACGACAGCACTGTGTATTCATGAACAGGGCGGCGGAGAAACTCACGGGCTATGCTTTCGCGGAAACGACCGGACGCCCCCTCCACGACGTGATTCATCACACCCATCCGGACGGCTCGCCCTTTCCCCTGTCGGAGTGCGCCATCGACCGCGCCTTCCCGGAACGGGCCGGGACGCAGGGCGAGGAGGTTTTTGTCCATAAGGACGGCTCCTTCTACCCTGTCGCCTTCACGGCCAGCCCGATCCACGACAGCGAGGCGAAGGTCATCGGCACCGTCATCGAAGCGCGCGACATCAGTGAGGAGAAACGCAGCGAGGAGGCCCGCCAGCTGCTGATGAACGAGGTCGATCACAGGGCGCGCAATGTTCTCTCGATCGTCCAGTCACTCACGCGGCTGACCCGCGCCGACGACGTCGAAAGCTACAAGGATGCCCTCGCCGGGCGGATCGGCGCCCTCGCGCGCGCGCAGACCTCACTGGCCAGTCGGCGTTGGGAAGGCGGGCGGCTGGAGGATGTGGTCAGGGAAGAGCTGGAAGCCCTTTGCCCCAGGGACACCGTGGACACCCACGGCCCCGAGATCGGTCTTTCGCCCACCAGGTCCAGCCCCTCAGCATGCTGCTCCACGAACTGGCGACCAACGCCAACAAATACGGGGCCTGCAGCAATGGCGGCGGCCGTGTCTCGGTGACCTGGACGCTGAAGGAGGGTCAGGTGACGCTCCAGTGGCGCGAAACCGGCGGTCCCACGGTTGTTCCGCCGACCCGAGAAGGCTTCGGATCCTCCCTGAAGGCCAGAGTGGTGCGTCAGCTGGGCGGCGCCCTGACCCGCCAGTGGGCGACCGACGGGCTGATCGTCGAAGTCGCCTTCCCGCTCGACCCGCTGCAGAAGCCGGCCTGAACACGAGCCTTCTGGTCGGAGAGCGGAGGCGGTCCGACAGCCCCCTCGACGAATACAGGCCTGTGGAACCCTGTCCGCTTTCCGGACCACACCCCGGGTCACCGTTCGACCGAGGCTGTGCGAAAACGCGACGGATCAGCTAGACTCCTGACGCGCAGCGGGAGGTGAGCATGAGCCGCTTCCGGCTTGCTGCGTGCCGGTAGCTTGATAGGTTGACGGCGCAGAGCGCGAGACGGAACGATGAGGCGCAGGTTGGTGATCGTGTCTGGAGCGCCAGGCGCCGGTAAAACGACCCTTGCGGTCCCGCTTGCGGCTTATCTCCACTATCCGCTGTTCTCCAAGGATTTTATCAAGGAGACCTTGGTGGATGTTCTGGGCGACGACGCCGGATCGTTGGACGCTTCCAGGCGATTGGGCGGCGCGGCCATGGAGCTTTTATGGTCGCTGGCGACGAGGACGCCGTTCGCAGTTTTGGAGGCGAATTTCCGTCCTCATAGCGACTATGAATTGGGAAAACTTCGGTCCCTTAAAGCCGACATTGTGGAAATCCATTGTGATTGCGGGCCGGCTGAAACGGCCAGGAGGTTTGCTGCACGGGCTGCGACTTCCACCCATCACGCTGGCGCTCACCCCCTACGCGCTCTGCCGCCGGCTATGTTGGCCGAATATGACCGGCCCATGGGTGTGGGGGCCACCATAGCCGTGGACACAACCAAACCGATCGATATTCCCGCCCTCGCTTTGGACGTATGCGACCGCTGGGCTTTGTAAAGACCGCTTTCCACCCTGAGCGGAAGCTTAACGCTTCCGCTCAGGGAGTTCACAGCCGCTCACCCCGGACAGCGCGTCTCCGTCTGGCTGGCGTCCAGCCGGATCTCCGACACTGACACCGTCATCTTGCCCGACGTCGCCATGTGGAACGGCACCTCGACCTTCGACAGATCCCCGCCGTCGGTGCGGAAACAGGTCAGGGGGATGCGGGCCTCGCGCCACTGGCCCACAGAGGCCGAACGCAGCAGGCCGGTCAGGTCGATGGCTCCGCCGCCCAGCTTGAAGGCCACAGGCGCGCTCGGCGCAGCGTCCACCCGGTAGCGGAAGCCCAGGGCCACGGCCCCATTGGCCTGACGCGTCAGATCGACGGGCGTGCCCCAGATCTCGACGCTGGCCGCTCCCGTTCCCGCAAAGGCGAACTGCTGGCCGCTTTCCTGGGCCAGGTCGTCGACCGGGCGCGAGGCGACGCCGGCGCGCGGGCTGGACGCAGTCTTGGCCGTGCCGGGCCGGGTCTGTCCCCCGGCGTCGTTCAGCAGCAGGCTCCACGGCGAGACGAACCGACCGTCGACGAAATAGCGGTCCAGATTGGTCGCCTGGGCCGAGACCCCGCTCTCCTCCGACAGCATCCCCACCGTCGTCGGCGCGGCGTAGCTGAGGCCATAGCCATAGGCGAACTGGGGATCATAGCCCGGCTGGCCGTGGTTCAGCGGTGTCCCCGTCGCATCCTTGGGCCAGCTGAACGACAGCTTGCCGTGGAAGTCGTTGCGCGGCTTGCCGTCGGCGCCGCCCACCAGAATGTCGGCGACCCCGCCGCCCTCGGTCCCCGGCAGCCAGGCGGCCACGAAGGCGTCCGAGGCGTTGATCTCGGGATTGGTCCACATCGGACGGCCGGACAGGAAGACCGACACGGTCGGAATCCCAGCGGCCTTGAGGCGCTTCAGCGTCTCCAGCGGCGCGCTGGGCACGTAATCCAGATTGTCCACGTCGCCCTGGAACTCGGCATAGGGGGTCTCGCCGAAGACGACGATGGCGACATCAGGCTTGTCGGTGAAGCTGCCGTCCGCGCTCAGGGTCGCGCTCCCGCCCCCGGCCTTGACGGCCTCCTCGATCCCG
The DNA here is from genome assembly GCF_059415785.1 of Brevundimonas sp. GW821-FHT10A07. Lineage (NCBI taxonomy): Bacteria > Pseudomonadati > Pseudomonadota > Alphaproteobacteria > Caulobacterales > Caulobacteraceae > Brevundimonas > Brevundimonas sp. GW821-FHT10A07. The sequence continues at coordinate 273,303 of NZ_JBWKNX010000001.1, read as the reverse complement.
CCCCAGATCGACTGGCCCTGGGGGAAGTCGGCGTTGGAATTGCCCGTCCCCTGCCAGCTCAGCGTCCAGCCGCCCGAGGCCTGGCCGATATCGTCGGCCGCCGTCCCCGCGACCAGGACCCGCGCATTGGCCTGGACCGGCAGGACGCCGTCGTTCTTCAGCAGGACCAGCGACTTGCGCACCGCCTCGCGCGCCAGGGCCCGGTGCGCCGGCGAGGCCAGTTCCTCGAACCGGCCCTCGACCGGCCGCGTCGGTTCGAACAGGCCGGTCTTGACCTTGGCGACCAGGATGCGGCGCACCGCTTCGTCCACCCGCGCCGCGGGGATCTCGCCCGACTTGGCCTGAGCCAGGGTCGAGGCGTACAGCGGCTTCCAGCTGTCGGGCGCCATCAGCATGTCGATGCCGGCGTTGACGGCCAGGGCGCAGCTCTCATTGGTGCAGCCCGGCAGTTGCCCGTGGGCGTTCCAGTCGGACACCACAAAGCCCTTGAACCCCAGCGGCCCGCGCAGCACGTCGGTCAGCAGGGTCGGATTGCCCGAGTGCTTGTAGCTATTCCAGCCCGAGAAGCTGGCCATGATCGACAGCACGCCCGCGTCGATCGCCTGGACATAGCCGCCCAGGTGGACGTCGATCAGCTCCTGCTCCGTGCCCCGGAAGTCGCCCTGGTCCTCGCCCTCGAAGGTGCCGCCGTCGGCCAGGAAGTGTTTCGCCGATCCTGCGATATGGCCGGGCGCCAGCGGCCGCCCCGGCTGCAGCTCGCCCTGAAGCCCCAGGGTCATCGGCCCCGCGTAGGACCGCTGGACCTCCGGATCCTCGGCGTATCCCTCATAGGACCGGCCCCAGCGGTCGTCGCGCGGCACGGCCAGGGTCGGGCCGAAGGTCCACTCCGCCCCCGTCACCGCAACCTCCAGCGCCGTCGCCGCCCCGATCCGCCGGATCAGGTCCGGATCACGCGCGGCGCCCAGGCCGATATTGTGCGGGAAGATGGTCGCGCCGGGGACGTTGTTATGCCCGTGCACCGCGTCGATGCCGTAGATCAGCGGGATGGTCGTGCCGCCGCGCGCCTCGTTGGCGGCGCGGAAGGCGCGGGCCAAGTCCAGCCACTTCTGCGCCGTCGCCTTGTCGTCGCCCCACGGACCGGAGCTGCCGCCGGCCAGGATCGAGCCCAGCGGATAGGTCTTCAGGTCATCCGGCGTGATCGAGCCGATATCGGCCTGGATCAGTTGCCCGACCTTCTCCTCCAGCGTCATCTTCGCCATCAGCTCGGTGACGAAGGCCTCGGTGCGCGCATCGCTGATCGCGGCCGGGGTCGCGGCCTGGGGCCAGAGGGCGGGATGGGCCCGCGCCGCCTCGGGAACCGCGGCCGTCTGGGCCAGGGCGGGGGCGCCGCCGCTCATGGCCAGGGCCAGAACCATCAGGGACACAGTCGTGCGCATCGGATTTCCTCGCAGGATGAACCAGGAGGCGTGCGTCTGACAGATCGGAAGACAGGCGGACAGGCGCGGCGGAATGGCGACATTCCGACCCTTTATCCTGTACGTCTGCTCCCGAGCGATCGATCCGCCGCCCTTCGACGCGGATTAGGGACGGGACGCCACGAACCGTCAAGCCATTTTTGAGAACGTTCTCAGGATCACCCCGCGCAAGTTGACGCAGGGCGACCGCGGACCGGATTTCACCGCCTGGGCGTCGCCAGCAGACGCCCGTCGCCATAGGCGCCGTCCAACCGCCCCGTCCGCGCCCAATCCAGCACGGCCTGATAATAGCCGGGCGCATAGCCGATGGAGGCGCGCCGCCCGTCCGCCGCCGTCTCGAACCTGACGATGCCGTGGTCGGTGTCGGGGTATTCCAGCAGGGTGATCGGCCGCCCTTGGGCCGCCAGGTCGATCAGCCGCCGCCGCGTAGCCTCAGGCGGGGCGCCGGTATCGTCTTCCGCCTGAATCCACAGCATGGGGGCGTCCAGACGGCTCAGCACCGGCAGCGGGTCATAGTCCCAGGAGGTTCCGACATCGAGCACCGGGGCCATGGCGACGATCTGGTCGTTCGGCGTGTTCAGCAACAGGCCGGTGAACTCGCCCTTGATATCGGCGAACCAGGGCTGGGCCCGATACTTGACTCGAACCGCCTCCAGACCGTCGAAGCCGACCGCCCCGCGCGAGGCGATGAAGGCGCCGGTCACATCGGTGATCTCGCGCGCCTGTTCCAGTACATCGGCGCCCCACCCCTTGGCCTTCAGGTCCAGCATCACCTGGTCGCTGTCCTCCGCCAGCGCGCCATAGGCCAGGCCGAAGCCGACGGTGACGAAGTCCACCCGCGTCAGGCTGGCGGCCAGCGGCGCGATCCAGCCGCCCTGGCTTGCGCCATGCAGGCCGACCCGGCCCGCCCGATCTCCGGCCAGCCGACGGGCCTCGACCACGGCGGCGGCGGCGTCCGCGGCCAGAACATGAAAGTCCTGAGTATAGCGCCCCTCCGATCCGCCAGAGCCGCGCTTGGCGTAGACGAAGACCCCGACGCCCGAGGCCGGGGCGAACCGTTGGAAGGCGTTGAAGTCCAGCGCATTGGCGCCTTCCGATCCGTGAACCTCGACCATGATGGGGACCGGCCCGTCGCCTGGCGGCAGGATCAGCCGCCCCCTCAGCCGCGTGCCACCCTGGCCGACGAAGGTCGTCTCGCGCACGTCCTGCACCTGGCGTCGTCCGGTCCGCCCCTCGAAGACGATCCGTCCCTCTTCGCAGGGTCCGAGCTGCGGCTGCGGGCCTTCGACGCGGGCGGTAAATCCCAGAGTGCTGACCCAATGACCCTGGGCGTCCAGCATCATCCTGGCCGTGGACCCGTCCAGCCGACGCCACCGCAGCCCCTCGTCCGCCAGCGGCGCGACGTCCACCCAACTGCCGTCGTCCAGCCGATAGACCCCAACATGACAGGCCACGGCCGGATCAGGCCGCGCATCGACGTCGGCTCCCGGCGCCTGGGCCAGAGCGGGAACGGCGACGGCGGAAACGATGAGGGTCAGGGCGGCGATGAGCCAGGATTGCGACATGGGCGTTCCGATCAGGGGGTGGGTTCTCGCCCAACGCCATTGCCGCGCGGCCGCCGGCTCGCTAGGCCCGACTTCGCGAACGGCGCCGTAGGTGCGCGAACGGGACGGCATGGGCCACAGGGCGAAGACCATCATCGGAGCGAAGTCCGCACGACGCTGGGCCGTCGATGCCCTCTTGCTCGCCGCTATGGGCCTGTTGCTCGGTTTCCTCGGCCCATTCGACTCGGACAATGCCCCCATCGCGTCCCGCTATGCCTATTGGATGACCTGTATGCTGGGCGGCGGCCTGATCGCCGTCGCCGTGGACGAGCGCCTGGGCCGGCGCTTGCCCGTCCTATGGCGACGGGTTGTCGTCACCTCGGCGCTCGCCACCCCGCTGGTGACCCTGTTCGTCGTCGTGACCCAGCACCTGATGTTCGCAGAGCAGCGCTGGTCGATCTATCTGCCGCTGCTCTGGCAGGTCTGGCCCATCATGCTGGCGGCCATGGCGGTCCGCGCCCTCGTCTGGCGTCGGCTTCCCACGCGGGTCGAGACCCGCACCCTCGTCGTCCCGCCCCTGCCCGAGGCCGAGGCGGTCTTCCGCCGCAGACTGTCGGCCAAACGCCGCAGCGCCCGACTGATCGCCATCGAGGCGCACGACCATTATCTGCGGGTCCATACCGATGCGGGGGCGGAGTTGATCACCCTACGGTTCGCCGATGCGCTGGATGAACTGTCACGCGCGCACGGATGGCGCGTTCACCGCTCATGGTGGGTGGCGGCCGATGCGGTGCAAGAGGTGCGCTGGCGGCGCGGTGTCGGCGAAATCCGCCTCGTCGGCGACCTGACGGCCCCGGTCAGCCGGACCCATGGCCCCGTGCTGAAAGCGGCGGGCTGGCTCTAGCGGCGCCGCCCGCCGGTCGTGCGTGATCGCCCGGTCTGGGCCGGACGATCACGACGTAGAACGAAAACTATTCAGGCAGGTCTTCCGCCAGGATCGCCATTTCGAACATGAACGAGCCTTCCTCGTCCTCGTCCTCGAAGACGATGCCGATGAACTCGTCGCCGACATAGACTTCGGCCGAGTCGTTCTGCTTGGGACGGGCCTTCACGATGATGCCGCCGGTGTTGAAGGTGCGCTTGAGGTGGGCCTCGATGCGCTTCAGGTCGGTGTCTTTCACGGGGGGCCTCATGGTCTTGGGTTGGCGGCGGACCCTAGAGAAGTCGGGCGTTGAGGGAAACCCGTCAGATCACGAAGTCGTACACCACGTCGGCCAACGTATGGTCCATGGTCCGCGCCGGCTCGGCCCCGGTGGGGCAGTTGACCAGCCGCGCCGGCACCCCGGCCACGGTGCAGCCCGACGGCACATCCTTCAGCACCACCGAGCCCGAGGCCACCTTGGCGTAGTCGCCGACGTGGATATTGCCCAGCACCTTGGCCCCGGCGCCCAGCAGCACCCCCTTGCCGATCTTGGGATGGCGGTCGCCGCGCTCGGCGCCCGTGCCGCCCAGGGTGACATTGTGCAGCATCGACACGTCGTCGCCGACCACCGCCGTCTCGCCGATGACGATGCCGGTGCCGTGGTCCAGGAACAGCCCCTTGCCCAGCCGCGCCGCCGGATGGATGTCCAGCTGGAACAGTTCCGAGATCCGGCTCTGGAAGTGGAAGGCCAGGGTCTCGCGTCCCTGTCCCCACAGCCAATGGGCCACGCGCCAGCCCTGCAGCGCCTGGAAGCCTTTGAAATACAGGAAGGGCTGCAACAGGTTGCGGATCGCCGGGTCGCGCTCGGCCACCGCCTGCAGATCGGCTTCCGCCGCCGCGACCATGGCCGGATCGGCGACGAAGGCCGACAGGCAGACCTCGCGCACCGACATGGCGCTCATTTCCGGATCGGCCAGTTTGCGCGCGATCTGGAAGCTGAGGGCGCCGGCCAGGTCGTCGTGCGACAGGATGACCGCGTTCATCTGCGAGCCCAGCTGGGGCTCCTCGCGCGAGGCGGCCTCGGCCGAGGCGCGCAGCTGGCGCCACACGCTGTCGGTTTCCGCAACGACTTCAAGCTTGGCCATGCCGGGCTCCTTCGGCGACATCATACCCGCCCTAGCATGGCCTGCGCCAGCGCCGGAGGCAGGGCTCCATTCTGCGCCATATGATAGGCCTTGTACGCCGTCGCCACCGTCAGACTGTCGCGCACCGTCCCGCGCCCGATCTCGTCGAGCAGATCCAGGAAGGGCACGCGCACGACGGCGATGATCTCCGTCGGGTCCGGCGCGACCGGCGCAGGGCTCAGGCCCCAGGCGATCCAGGTCTTGCCGATCTCGTCGGTGATGGAGTTGGACATCTCGACCGTCAGGGCCGGCGCCCAGTGCGCGGCCTCCAGCCCCGCCTCCTCGGCCAGTTCGCGCCGGACCCCGTCGAACGGATCCTCGTCCAGGGGCGCCCCGCCCTCGGGCATTTCCCAGGAATAGTTGGCCAGGGCGAACCGCTGCTGGCCCACCAGCACCACCGTCCCGTCGTCATGCACCGGCAGCACGCCGGTCCCGAGGTTCTTGAACCGCACGACGGCGTAGTCGGCCGCATGCCCCGTCGGCGCCGTCGCCGGATGCCGGGTCAGGCTCAGCCACGGGCTGTCGAACAGAACCTCGGTTCCGTCGCTGCGCCACGCCGGCGGCTTGACCAGTCCCTCGGCCCATTTCGGTTCGTCGGAATTGCTCATGGCTCACCTATGGCGAAGGCGGGGACGAAAGCCTAGCTAGACCGCATGACCGAGCTGCCCCTGATCCCCCTGAACGCTCCCCTGCCCGCCCCGGTCCCCTCGCAGGACCTGCGCGACCGGCTGGCCACGCGCCGCTCCGCCCCGGCCCAGGCCCTGACCGCTCCCGGCCCGACCGAGGCCGAGCTGGACCAGATCGTGACCCTGGGCGCCCGCACCCCCGATCACGGCAAGCTCTTCCCCTGGCGGTTCGTGGTCCTGGGCCCGCTCAGCCGCGCCCGGATCGCCGAACAACTGGCCGTCCTGGCCGAGACCCGCGACAAGCCGGCCAAGGACCAGGCGGTCCTGGCCAAGCTGACCGCCGCCCCCCTCACCATCCTGGTCGTCTCGACGCCCGTCCCCGCCGCCAAGCCGGTCTGGGAGCAACAGCTGTCGGCCGGCGCCGTCTGCATGAACCTGGAACACGCGGCCGGCGCCTTCGGCTATTCGTCAAGCTGGATCACCGACTGGTACAGCTACGACCCCCAGGCTGTGGCCCTGTTCGGCCTGACCGAGGGCGAAACCGTCGCCGGCTTCATCCACATCGGAACCCTGACCGAACCCGCCCTGGAACGCCCCCGCCCGGACATGGCCGCCAGGGTCACGCGCCTGCCCTAGGCGGAGCAGTGGGGATCTTTAATCCCTTGCGTCTAACATCGGCCGCCTAACTTGGAGACGAGCCGGCTGATGTCCTGTGCGGGTTGCAAAGACGGAACGGGTTTCGACCTGCCGATCACCATGGCGTTCCAGCCGATCGTCGATGTCTCGACCCAGACCGTCTTCGCCTATGAGGCCCTGGTGCGGGGCAAGGACGGCGCCGGCGCCGGCCAGGTCCTGGCCCAGATCTCGGCCGCCAACCGCTACGCCTTCGACCAGTTGTGCCGCACCACCGCCATCGAACTGGCGGCGGAGATCGACATGGCCGCCGAGGGCGCCAATCTGTCGATCAATTTCCTGCCCAATGCGGTCTATGAGCCGCGCGCCTGTATCCGCACCACGCTTGCGGCGGCGATGCGCACCGGCTTCCCGGTGAACCGGATCATCTTCGAGTTCACCGAGAGCGAGGCGATGGACGCCGATCACATCCTGAACATCCTGCGCTCCTATCGCGCCATGGGGTTCAAGACCGCCATCGACGACTTCGGCGCGGGCTATGCGGGCCTGGGCCTGCTGGCCCTGTTCCAGCCGGACATCGTCAAGCTGGACATGGCCCTGATCCGCAACATCGACACCGACCCGGTCAAGCGCACCATCGTGCGCAACACCCTGAACATGCTGCGGGACCTGGGCGTCGAGCCGGTCTGCGAAGGGGTCGAGACCCTGGCCGAACACGACGTCCTGCGCGACCTGGGCGTCAGCCTGATGCAGGGCTATCTGCTGGCCAAGCCGGCGGTCGAGACCCTGACGCCGGTCGCCTGGCCCCGCGCGACCCAGCCCTTCGGGCAAACCGCCTAACCCTCTCCTTTCGTCATCCTCCGGCAAGCCGCGCCTTCGCGGCGCAGACCGGGGGACCCAGCGGCGCGCGAGAGCGCGAACCTGTCGCGGGCACGGCTTCAACCACCTTGCGTCGGACGCATCGCCTTCGGCGCCGCTGGGTCCCCCGGTCTCGCTACACTCGCCGGAGGATGACGAAAGCATGGAAGCGCTTACGCCCCCTCCACTTCCGGCCGGTGCACCAACGACACCAGCACCACGGAAATGATCATCAGCAGGAACCAGGCCCCCAGCTTGCCCAGGGACACCATCTCCCACCCCGCCTCCTGCCCCGGATAGGACCAGGCCCGCGCGAAGGTGCCCAGGTTCTCGGCGAACCAGATGAACAGGGCCACCAGCCCGTATCCCAGCAGCAGCGGCATGGACCGCCTGCGCCGGTCCGCCGTGAAATAGAACCAGCCCCGCCCGAACAGCAGCACGGTCGCCGCGAACAGCGCGATCCGCACGTCCGGCAGCCAGTGATGGGCGAAGAAGTTGACGTAGATCGCCGCCGCCAACACCCAGGTCGCCCACAGCGGCGGATAGGCCCGCACCCGGATATGGAAAATCCGCTGCACCCGCGCGATATAGCTGCCGACCGCCGCATACATGAAGCCCGAGAACAGCGGCACGGCGCCGATGCGCAGCAGACTGTCCTCCGGATAGACCCACGACCCGTGCGCGGTCTTGAACAGCTCCATGATCGTGCCCGCCACATGGAACAGGAAGATCACCCGCGCTTCCTCCCAGCTCTCCAGCCGGAAGGCCAGCATGGCCGCCTGGATCACCACCGCCCCGACGGCCAGAAAATCATATCGCGAGATCGGCGCCGTATCCGGCCACCACAGGAAGGTGCCGACGATCAGCCCCAGCATCAGCCCCCCGAACAGACACGCCCACCCCTGTTTCAGCCCGAACCAGAGGAACTCATAGGCGTAACGGCGCGAGCGGGACGCGTCGGCCCAGGTCTCGGCCCGCGTGAGAAGACGTCGGCCCCAGGCTTCGAGGGGGAGGCGATGGTCCAAGATCTACTTCGCTTGAGCCAGCGAAAGAAACCTAAAGATGCGTCGAGCCTCGTGAGTGTCGCTATCCATATCAATCAAAGGGACTTTCCACCGGAACACTGCATATTCCTCGGCTTTCATCCCGGCCTCAATACGAGCCCAGAAATCCGGACCTGCTATGGAGAAGATTTCGCCAACCAGCTCTACTTGAACGGCACTATCGGAAGCAAAATCCTTCGAGGAAAGGTGAGTCTGATCAGACTGCATACTCGCTACGCGGGCAGAGAATTCATTCATGGAAGATGTCCTCACCCCCGCCCGCGATACGTCGGCACGCCCTGGTCCGGCAGCCACAGCCCCTCGGGCGCCACGCCCGTCTGCCAGAAGACGTCGATCGGAATCCCCCCGCGCGGATACCAATACCCCCCGATCCTCAGCCACTTCGGCGCCAGCAGGTCCGCCAGGCGCCGGCCGATGGCGACGGTGCAGTCCTCGTGGAAGGCGCCGTGGTTGCGGAAACTGGTCAGGTACAGTTTCAGGCTCTTGGACTCGACCAGCCAGTCGCCCGGCGCATAGTCGATGACGATATGGGCGAAGTCCGGTTGGCCCGTCACCGGGCACAGGCTGGTGAACTCGGGCGCCGTGAACCGGGCCAGATACAGTGTATCTGCATGCGGGTTCGGCACCCGCTCAAGCACGGCCGTCTCGGGGCTGGTCGGGGCGGCGGTCTGGGCGCCGAGCTGGCTGAGGTTGTCGGTGTAGTGGGTCATGCCGCGCATTTAGGCGTTTGCGGCGCGTAAGAAAATCCTCCCGGGCGAACCGCCCCATTCCAGACCCCATCCGCGTCCGGCCCCCTCCAGCGCGAAGACGCGGTCCCCCTCCCCCAAACGGGGAAAGACTACGAAGCCGACGACCGAAATCCTCCCCCATTGGGGGAGGGGGACCGCCGCGCCTCTTCGCGCGGTGGTGGAGGGGGCGCGCCGCGCACGAGGCTTGTGGCGTTCAACGCCCCTAGTTCCGCAGATTTTTTCTCAGCCTTTCAACGCCCTGACGTCAAAAAGCCCTGCTCAACCCGCCATGCCTTGAAATCCGGCTATAATCACCCCCATCGGATGGGAGGGCCGAAATTGGACTCATTAGACTCATTGGACTGTGTTTTCACCGTCCAGCTTCGCCGCCGATTTCAGACGATTCATACGATTCAGACTCTGTTTTTTCGTCGGCGAGTCTGAAATCCCGTCGCCCGAATTCTCCTCGATTGCCTTCCCCCGCGACAGCCCGCTAAGCGTAGCGAAACGAAACCCAGGAGACGCCCGTGGCCATTCCCGCTTCGCTTCAAAAAGGCCTGACCCTGCCGATCATCTCGGCGCCCATGTTCCTGGTCTCCGGCCCGGATCTGGTGGTCGAGGCCTGCAACGCCGGGATCATCGGCACCTTCCCGTCGCTGAACCAGCGCACGGCCGAGGGCTATCGCGACTGGATTCACGAGATCAAGGGCCGGCTGAAGCCCGGGGCCGCCGCCTTCGGCGTCAACCACATCGTCCACCCGACCAACCCCCGGCTGATGGCCGACATGACGGTGTCGGTCGAGGAGAAGGTGCCGCTGATCATCACCTCGCTGGGCGCCGTGCGCGACGTGGTGGATGCGGTCCACGGCTACGGCGGCGTGGTCTTCCACGACATCGCCAACATCCGCCATGCGCGCAAGGCGGCCGAGGCGGGCGTCGACGGTCTGATCCTGGTCGCCAACGGCGCCGGCGGCCACGCCGGGATCATCAACCCCTTCGCCCTGGTCAACGAGGTGCGCAGCTTCTTCGACGGAACCATCATCCTGTCCGGCGCGATTTCGACCGGTCAGGACGTGGCGGCGGCCCTGATGCTGGGCGCCGACTTCGCCTATATGGGCACCCGGTTCATCAACACGACCGAGGCCATGGCGGCCGACGCCTACAAGCAGATGATCATCGACAGCGGCTCGACCGACATCGTCCACACCCCGGCCGTCTCGGGCATCCCGGCCAACTTCATGTCCAAGTCGCTGATCGAGAACGGGATCGACCCCAAACACCTGCCCGAGCACAAGCTGGACATGGGCGACGAGGCCAAGGCCTGGAAGACGGTCTGGTCCGCAGGCCAGGGCGCGGGCGCCATCCACGACGTCCTGCCGACCGCCGAACTGGTCGGCCGCCTGCGACAAGAGTTCGCTCAGGCCACGGAACAGTTTTCAGCCAGGACCGCAAACCTGTAAGGCTCCTTCGCGCATCCCGCGCGTTGGAGCCCGCATGATCCGAATCCCCTCGCTCGTTCCCTCCGCCCTGCTGGGTTCCCTGCTGGTCCTGACCGCCGTCGTTCCCGCCCAGGCCCAGACGTCTCCCGGCCGCGGCGTCTGGGGCTTCGAGGTCGAGGCGGGGACGGACAACCGCTCCAAGGCCGCCTCCAAGTCGGGCAACGACGCCTATGTCTCCGCCTACGCCGCCTGGGAAAGCGACGACGGCCGGATCTATGTCTCCCCCGGCTTCCAGACCATCCAGGCGGGCGGCTCGAACATCGAGACCGACTGGATCGTCGGCTACCGGCCCGAGGCCTTCGGCTACGCCTTCGACCTCAACCTCGCCTACAAGCGCCGCCTGGATGTCGATCCCGGCTATGACACCGACGGCCTGGAGCTGAGCGCCGAGGTCAGCCGCGCCGTCGGTCCCGCCCAGGCGGCCCTGCTGGTCCAGTACGCCCCCGACGCCCCCGGCCTGACCCGTTCCTACGTCTGGGTCGAGGCCGAACTGGGCTGGTCCTTCTCGCCCCGCCTCGACGGCTCGGCCGCCATCGGCCGACGCGAACAGGACGGCGGCCCCGACTACACCGGCTGGAACGCGGGCATGACCTACGCCCTGACCGACGCCCTCGCCCTCGACCTGCGCTACTACGACACCGACGCCGCCGCGTTGGACGAGCAGTACGAGGACGCCGTCGTCGCCCGGCTCGCCTACGCCTTCTGACGCCCTGCCCTTGCGCCCCGGGCCAAGGCCGCCCATATGGGGAGGGTCGATCTCTCTGCGTAACGCCGCTGCTCCCTTTGCATCACGCACCGAGGTCCAAACGCCGATCCCATTCAGACCCGACAGGCCGACCAGGGATCCCTCCCTGCGGTCAACGCCAGACGGAGGTCTCCAAATGGCTACCGGCACTGTTAAATGGTACAACCCCACCAAAGGCTACGGCTTTATCGCTCCCGATGACGGCGGCAAGGACGTCTTCGTCCACGCCTCGGCCGTCGAAACCTCGAGCGTCGGCTCGCTGAACGAAGGCCAGAAAATCTCCTACGAGATCGAGCGCGACTCGCGCTCCGGCAAGGAATCCGCTGGTCGCCTTACGGCGGCTGAGTAGGACACGCTTCGGAACACCATCGCCTTCGACGGCGAGGTGACCAAGCTCCTGCCTCTGGGCGGCCGCAAGGTCCGCCTGGACAACGGCCACGTCGTTACGGTCCTGCCCACGCTCGGTTCGCCTCAGGGCGTCTCCGGGCTGGGCGATCCGGTCGTGGTCGAGATCGCCTTCAATCAGCTGAAGGGCTGGCGCCTCGCGCGCCGGCCCTGACGCCTATTCCGTACAGGACGCCCGCATGACCCCGCTCGCCGACATGATCCCCTCGATGACCGACGCCGATCTGGTGACTCTGCGCGCCAACGCCGCCCGTCTGGTCGAACACGGCGCCTCGACCCAGGTCATGGCCGCCAGCGACATCCTGCCGGTCATCGACGCCGAAGTCGCGCGCCGCGCCGCCCTGCCCAAGGCCGCCAAGGCCCCGGTCAAGCGCGCCGCCCCCAAGAAGAAGCTGCCCCCCGTCACCGGCCACCAGACGGCTCTGCCGTCCAGCTGAGGCTGACGATGACACCAGGCTGGCTGGGCGTGCTGCAAGGTTGCTAAAAGGCGTCCATGACGCCTGACGCCCTCCAGTCCTATCTCCACGACCACATCCCGCTCTCCCGCGCGATGCAGGTCAGTGTCGAGGCCATCACACCGAACACCCTGACGCTTCAGGCGCCTCTCGCGCCCAATATCAATCACCGCGACACGGTGTTTGGTGGAAGCGCCTCAGCCCTGGCCATTCTCTCCGCCTGGTCGCTCGTGCACACCCGGCTGACAGCCGAAGGGCTGAAGGCGCGACTGGTGATCCAGTCCAACACCGTCCACTATGACCGAGCCATCGCGGGGACATTCCAGTCCACCGCCACATTGTCCGATCCCGCCGGCTGGCCGCGCTTCGTCGCCCTGTTCAATCGGCGCGGCAAGGCGCGTGTCACAGTCGTTGCGACCTTGACCGAGGATGGTCAGGCCGCAGGACGGTTCGAAGGCAGCTTCGTCGCCCTGAGCATGAGCGACGCCCAGGATCACCCCAGGGCCTGATCCAGATCCGCGATCAGGTCCTCGACGTTCTCGACCCCGACCGACAGCCGGATCAGGCTGTCGGTGACGCCGCCCTTCTCGCGGATATCCTTGGGCACGCTGGCGTGGGTCATGATGGCCGGGTGGTTCACCAGGCTCTCGACCCCGCCCAGCGACTCCGCCAGCGTAAAGACCTGGACCCGTTCCAGCACCCGCTTGGTCCGCTCCAGGTCGCCTTCCAGCACCACCGTCACCATGCCGCCGAATCCCCCGTGCATCTGGCGCGCGGCCAGTTCGTGCTGCGGATGGGCGATCAGGCCGGGATAGATGACCTTGGCCACGCCCGCGCGCGTCTCCAGCCACCGCGCCACGGTCAGGGCGTTCTCGCAGTGCGCCTTCATCCGCAGCGCCAGGGTCTTCAGCCCCCGGTTGGCCAGGAAGGCGTCGAATGGCCCCATGATCCCGCCGACCGAGTTCTGCAGGAACTTGATCCGCGTCGCTAGGTCGGGATCCGCCGTCACCAGCACCCCGCCGATGATGTCCGAATGGCCGTTCAGATATTTGGTCGCCGAGTGCATCACCACATCCGCCCCCAGGCTCAGCGGCTGCTGGCAGAAGGGGGTGGCGAAGGTATTGTCCACGATCAGCAGCAGGCCGTGCGCCTTGGCCACCTTCGACAGGGCGGCGATGTCGGCCAGTTTCATCAGCGGGTTGGTCGGGGTCTCGACCCACAGCATCCTGGTCTTGGGCGTGATGGCCGCCTCGACCGCGGCGATGTCGCTCAGGTCCACATAGGCGAAGTCCAGCCCCATGGTCCGCCGACGCACCCGCTCGAACAGCCGCCACGAGCCGCCGTACAGGTCGTCGCCAGTGACCACGTGGTCGCCCGCGTCCAGCAGCTCCAGCGCCGTCGAGGTCGCCGCCATGCCGGAGCCGAAGCCGAACCCATGCGTCCCGCCCTCCAGGTCCGCGATACAGGCCTCGAACGCCTCCCGCGTCGGATTCTTGCCCCGCGCATACTCGTAACCCTTGTTCACGCCCGGGCTTTCCTGGGCATAGGTCGAGGTGGCGTAGATCGGCGTCATCACCGCCCCGGTCGTCGGGTCGGGATGCTGCCCGGCATGGATGGCGCGGGTCGAGAAACCCTGGCTGTTCTTCGTATCGGCCATGGGATTACCGGTTCAGGCTGAGGTGGTTGATCAGGTCGGTGCGGGTGATCAGACCCACGAAACGCTCGCCGTCCAGCACGATGGCCACCCGGTCGCGGTCGAAGACGGGGATCAGGGCGTCCAGCGGCTCCTTGACCTGAAGCGTGTCCAAGTCGCGCGTCATGGCCGAGGCCACCGGCTTGGCGAACCGCTCCTTGCGGGTGATCTCGTCGGTGTTCATCACGTGGATCAGGTCGCTCTCGTCCAGGATGCCGACCAGGCGGCCGTCCTCAATGATCGGCAATTGAGACACGTCGGCGCCCTTCATCCGCTTGAAGGCCGTGTCCAGGGTGTCGCCCGGGCCGGCGACGACCACGTCGCCCTTCTCGTATTTGCGGTTGATCAGGTCCGACAGGTCGCCGTGCAGCTCGCGCTCGCCCAGACCCTGATCCGCCAGCCAGGCGTCGTTGTAGACCTTGGACAGATACTTGGCCCCGGTGTCGCAGACGAAGGTGACGCAGGTCTTGGCTTCGGTCTGCTCGCGGCACCAGCGCAGGGCCGTGGCGATCAGCGTCCCCGAGGACGACCCCGCCAGAATGCCTTCCTTCAGCAGAAGCTCGCGCGCCGTGGCGATCGCCTCCGCGTCCGGGATCGAATAGGCCTTGTCGATCAGGCTCATGTCCGCTGTATCGGGCACGAAGTTCTGACCGATTCCCTCGACGGTATAGCTGCCGTCCGGCCCCGGCACGCCCTCATTGACGATGCCGGCCAGGGTCGATCCGACCGGATCGGCCAGGACGATCTGGGCCCTGGAGCCCACGCTCTTCAGATAGCGCGCCACGCCGGTGATCGTCCCGCCCGAGCCGATGCCGGCGACGAAGGCGTCCATGTCGCCGCCCGTCTGCTCCCAGATCTCCGGCCCCGTCGTCTTCACATGGGCGTCGGCGTTCGACTGGTTGGCGAACTGGTTGACGTAATAGGCGCCGGGAATGGCCTGGGACAGGCGCTCGGCCATGTCGGTGTAATACTCCGGGTGCCCGTGCGGAACGTCCGACCGCGTCAGGCGAACATCGGCGCCCATGGCCCGCAGATGCTGGATCTTTTCCTTCGACATCTTGTCCGGGATGACCAGCAGCACCTTATAACCCCGCGCCCGGCCGACCAGAGTCAGGGCCAGGCCCGTATTGCCCGCCGTCGCCTCGACGATCGTGCCCCCTTCCTTCAACCAGCCTTCCTTCTCAGCCGCATCCAGCATCTCGACTGCAATCCGATCCTTGATCGAACCGCCGGGGTTCTGGGACT
The DNA here is from genome assembly GCF_059415785.1 of Brevundimonas sp. GW821-FHT10A07. NCBI lineage: Bacteria > Pseudomonadati > Pseudomonadota > Alphaproteobacteria > Caulobacterales > Caulobacteraceae > Brevundimonas > Brevundimonas sp. GW821-FHT10A07. The sequence goes on along the minus strand of NZ_JBWKNX010000001.1, from coordinate 258,227 downwards.
CCAGTTTCAGCAGCAGCCGGCACTTGCCGGTGTCCATCTTCGTCACCTCCACCATCGGCGTCTTGCCGATCAGATCCAGCGGCGACTTCACGGTCGCGCTCAGGGCGGGGGCGGAAAGGGACATCGAAGACTCCGGTTCAGGACGCAGCGAGGCTGAGGCCTCACATTCACATGGTCAACTCACGCAAGATTTGACCCAAGGGCGCGGTTCCGCGCTACGAAAGACGCAATGACCAATTCATCCAAGAGGCCGCCCGCCGGCCTTCCCGACAAAGACACCCTCCTCGCCTTCCTGCGCGAGGCCGGATCGGCCGAGAAAACCGATATCGCGCGCCACTTCGGCCTGAAGGGCGGCGACCGCCGCGCCCTGCGCGAAATGATCCGCGAACTCGAAGAAGAAGGAAAACTGGGCAAGCGCGGCCGCAAGGGCTTTTCCGAAGCCGGCGCCCTGCCCCCCGTCGGCGTCGCCGATGTGATCGAGCGCGACGGCGACGGCGAACTGTATGTCCGCCTGGTCGAGGCCAGCGCCGACGCGCCCCGCGCCATACTGATGCCCGACAAGGGCAAGCCCGGCCCCGCGCCTGGCCTGGGCGACCGCCTGCTGGTCAAGTTCCAGCGCGGCGACGACGGCTGGGAGGCCCGGCTGATCAAGAAGCTGGACGTGGGGACCAACCGCGTCCTGGGCGTCATCCGCAAGTCGGCGCGCGAGACCCGCGTCGAGCCGGTCGACCGCCGCTCCAAGGACGTGCTGCTGGTGCCCCAGGCCCAGTCCGGCGATTTGCGCGACGGCGACCTGGTCCTGGCCGCCATCGAAAAGGGCGAGCAGCGCTTCGGTCCCAAGCGCGGCAAGATCCTGGAACATATCGGCAAGGAGGACGACCCCCGCGCCGCCTCCCTGATCGCCATCTACGCCCATGGCGTCCCAACCGGCTTCTCCGAGGCCGTCGAGCGTGAGGCCGAGGATCAGGCCCTGCCGACGCTGAAGGGCCGCGAGGACCTGCGCGAGGTCCCCTTCATCACCATCGACCCCGCCGATGCGCGTGACCACGACGACGCCGTCTACGCCGCCCGCGACGAGGATCCCAAGAACCCGAACGGCTGGATCGTCTGGGTCGCTATCGCCGACGTCGCCGCCTATGTCCGTCCCGGAACCCATCTGGACCGCGAGGCGCGGGACAAAGGCAACTCGACCTACTTCCCCGACCGCGTCGAGCCGATGCTGCCCGAGGTGCTGTCGAACGGCCTGTGCAGCCTGAAGGAAGGCGAAAACCGCGCCTGCCTGGCGGTACGGATGGTGTTCGACAAGGACGGCCGAAAGACCGGCCACAAGTTCGTGCGCGGCCTGATGCGGTCGCACGCCAAGCTCAGCTACGAACAGGCTCAGTCCGCCATAGACGGCCAGACCGACGACGCCACCGGCCCGATCATGGAGGCCATCCTCTATCCACTGTGGAACGCCTATCACGCCATGCTGAAGGGCCGGCTGAAGCGCAGCCCGCTGCAGATCGAATCGGCCGAACGCCGCATCCGCATGGCGCCCGACGGCGGCATCGCCTCCATCGAGAAGCGCGCGTCGCTGGAGGCGCACCGGCTGATCGAGGAGATGATGATCCAGGCCAACGTCTGCGCCGCCGAGACCCTGGAGCAGAAGAAGACGCCTCTGATCTATCGCGTCCACGACGCGCCCAGCCAAGAGAAGATCTTTAACCTGGCCGACTTCCTCTCGACCATCGGCAAGCCGTGGAACAAGGGCGAGCCGGGCACGACCAAACGGTTCAACAAGCTGTTGGACGAGACGCGCGACGGCGAATACGCCGATGTCGTCAACGAAGTGGTTCTGCGCACCCAGATGCAGGCCATCTATTCGCCGGACAATGTCGGCCACTTCGGCCTGAACCTGGATCGCTACGCCCACTTCACCTCGCCGATCCGGCGCTATTCCGACCTGATCGTCCACCGCGGCCTGATCCGGGCGCTGGGTTTCGGCAAGGACGGGCTGACGGATCGCGAGATCGCCGAACTGCCCGCCATCGCCGAGGGCGTGACCATGACCGAGCGCCGGTCCATGGCGGCCGAGCGCGACGCCATGGATCGCTATATCGCGGCCTTCCTGGAGGACCGCGTCGGGGCCACCTTCACCGGTCGGATCACCGGCGTCACCCGCTTCGGCCTGTTCATCCGGCTGGACGAGACGGGCGCCGACGGCCTGGTCCCCGTCTCGACCCTGGGCAGCGAATATTTCGCCCACGACGACCGCGCCCACGCCCTGGTCGGCGAACGCACCGGCAAGCGGTTCACCCTGGGCCGCAAGGTCGAGGTCAAGCTGATGGAGGCCACCCCCGTCACCGGCGGCCTGGTGTTCGAAATGCTCAGCGAGCCCGAGGCCCGCGATCCCAACGCCCCGGCCCCGCGCTATGGCGTCCGGGGACGCGGCGGCGACGGCCCGCCGATGCGCGGAAAGGGCCGGCCGGGCGGTCCCAAACCTCGCAACGGCTCCAAGCCGGCGGGCGGACTGAAGGGCGTCAGGAAGGGCAAGCGGAGGTGACCCCCTTCGACGCCGCACAGGACCTGACCGACGCCCCGCGCATCGGCGGCGCCCAGCGGCCCAAGGACGCGGCGACCCTGATCCTGACGCGGGGCGGGTCGCGGCCCGAGGTGCTGATGGGAAGACGGGCGCCAGGGCATGTCTTCATGGCGTCGAAGTGGGTGTTTCCCGGCGGACGGATCGACCGGGCGGATTTCACCGCCGCCTCAACGAGTGATCTGACTTCCGATGTCGCGCGGCGGCTGGAGGCCGAGGTTCCCGCCCGCCGCGCTCGCGCCCTGGCGCTGACGGCCGTGCGGGAGACGTTCGAGGAGACCGGCTTGATCCTGGGCCGCCCCGCGCCGCCCGCCAACACAGCCGGGCCTTGGCGCGAGTATCGACAGGCGGGCGCCCTGCCCGACCTGTCGGTCCTGTCCTACATCGCCCGCGCCGTCACGCCGCCCGGCCGCACACGCCGGTTCGACGCCCGTTTCTTCATGGCGCCGTCCGAGGCGCTTATGACGCCGGAACCCACCGCCGGATCGGGCGAACTGGACGAGATCGCCTGGCTGCCGCTGGAAGACGCCCGCGCCCTGGACCTGCCCGCCATCACCCGCTTCGTGCTGGGCGAACTGGCCGAGCGCCTGGCCCAGGACCGCGCCAATCCTGACCGCCCCCTGCCCTTCGTCCGCATGGTGCGTGGCCGCCACGTCGTCGATCACAGGGACTGACCATGCCCAACGCCATCACCCTGCGCCTGACCACAGCCGACCCGGTCCCAGGCGTCGCCTACGGCCTGCAGGACAAGGCCAATGCGCCGGTCGATGCCCGTATCGCTGACGATGGTCCGATCAGTTTCGACGTCCCCGTCACCCTGTCCGACGACGGGCGGCTGACCGGCCCCTTCGTGCGACGCGAAGGACCGTCGCGACGTTTCGTCTATATCGCCATCGGCACGTCGGCCGGACAGCACAGCGAATGGAGCCGGCGCGCCAAGATCGACGTCCACGACATTCCCGCCGACCTTCTGGCCCTGGCGCGCGACGGGCGCGTGCTGGAAGCCATTCTGCCCGGCCGCGCCCGCGACGGCGGCCCGGCTTGCGCCACCGTGCGGCCGCTCCAGCCCTGGCGCGCCGTCTGACCTATTCGGCGACCGGCTTCGTCAGGTCGAACTCGACGCGGAAGTGCCGGTTCGGCCGGCGCAGCTCGTAGGCGAACATCCGGTCGGGATGGACCTCCATCGCCCAGACATTGGTGGTCGAGACCGCCGCATCATTGGCGTTGAACAGGGCGATCGATTCGGCGTCGACCGGGAATTCCTGCCGCTCGGCCGTGCCGAGGTTCGCCGTATCGCCGCCGTACCAGTGCAGCACGTCAGTCGTGCCGTCCTCGTGCCGGTGATCATGCTTCAACCGCAGACCGGCGGCCGTCTTCGTCACCACCCATGTCCGCGACCGATCCTCGCCCACGGCGAAGGGAATACGGACCTCGTCCGCCGAACAGTCGCGGACATGCATGATCAACCGTTGGCTGGCGAAGGCGGCGTCGGCCGCGTCGGTCGTGACGACCCGTCCTTCGAATCTCTGGCCGCAGAGGGCGGTGAGCCGCGCCAGGAAGGCGTCCTGCTCCGGCGTGGAAAAGGCGTTCGCAGCGCCTGCGAAAGGCGCGGAAACAACGGCCAGGGCGGCGATGAAGGATGCGATTTTCATGCGACGACATTATATGTGCGCCGCGCCGCATCAACGTGGCATCGCGCCCGTTGACTTTGGGGCGCGGCTGAGTATGTTCCGCGCCTCTTATTTTAAGCGGCTTTCGCCGTCGCAGAGGTAATTCCGATGGCCAAACCGGCTTCCATCAAGATCCGCCTGAACTCCACGGCCGACACCGGCTTCTTCTACGTCACCAAGAAGAACGCCCGCACCATGACCGAAAAAATGGTCGTCAAGAAGTACGACCCGGTCGTGCGCAAGCACGTCGACTTCAAGGAAGGCAAGATCAAGTAAGGGCTTAAGGCCCGGCGACCCTCCCACGCTCCGAGGGCGCCTTGATCTGAGACTGAAAATGAAACGCCCGGCGGATCATCCGCCGGGCGTTTTCAGTTGCTTGTGGTTCTTCTCGACATCGTCTGACAACGGAGACAAGCGACGTCAGGCCGCCTTGGCGATGACCTTGTTCCGGCCGCCCGCCTTGGCCTCGTACACGCCTTCGTCGGCGCGTTTCAGCAGGGCTTCGGGCGTATCGCCGGCGCCGGTCGTGGCGGCGACCCCGATCGAGATGGTGATGGTCAGCAGTTCCTTGCCGCCCATGACCCGGAAGGGCGCGGAGGCGATGTCCCGGCGAATCCGTTCCGCAACGATCCGCGCGTCTTCCAGACTGGCGCCCGGCATGACCACCACGAATTCTTCGCCGCCCATCCGGCACGGCACGTCCACCGCGCGGACATTGGTGGCCAGTCGCACGGCGAACTCGGCCAGAACCTCGTCGCCGGCGTCATGACCGAAGCCGTCGTTGACGGATTTGAAGTGGTCGATGTCCAGCACCAGCACCGCCACCGTCGCGCCCCCATGCGCGGCCCGCCCGACCAGGGCCTGCAACTGCCCGGTCATGTAGCGACGGTTATGCAGACCGGTCAGGGCGTCGGTGACGGCCATCTCCAGGCTGCTGTCCAGTTTCTGACGCAGGAAATCGGTGTAGCGTTTGCGGCGAATCTGGGTTCGCGCACGCGCCGAAAGCTCCTCGGGATCGATCGGGCGCGGCAGGATGTCGGTGGCGCCCAGTTCCAGCGCCTTGACCATGCGCGGCCGTTCCTTCGGCTCGACAATGGCCAGGATCGGAGCGCGACGCGCATCGCCCGACTTGGCCAGGGCCACGACCCGCAGCCCGTCGAAGCTTTCGGCGGAGACATTGACGATGATCAGGTCCAGCGGCCCCTTGGCGGTCGCCAGGGCGGCCTCCGGATCGGACTCTATGGAGACGCGGTGCTCGCGTCCCAGTTCGGCGGCGATCGTCTGGGCCTGGCTCGCATCGTCGTCGATGATCAGGACCCGGCCGCCCTCGCTGCGCAACCGCGCGGCCCCCTCGCCGTCCACGCCCATGCGCCGGCTGCTTTCCTCGCGCTCGCGCAGTTCGTCCATCACCTGTTTCAGGCGCGTCAGCGACTTGACGCGCGCGAACAGGACCACGTCGTCGATCGGCTTGGTCAGGAAGTCGTCGGCCCCCGCCTCAAGCCCTCGGATTCGATCCTCGCGTCCGTCCAGCGCCGTCACCAGCACCACCGGTATGTGCCGCGTCTCCGCCCGCGCCTTCAGCCGCCGACAGGTCTCGAACCCGTCCATGCCGGGCATCATCACATCCAGCAGGATCATGTCCGGCTGATGCTCCGTCGCCAGATCCAGCGCGGTCGCCCCGTCGTTGCAGGTCAGGACGTCGTAATATTCGATGGTGAGCTTGGCCTCGAGCAGACGGACGTTCACGTCCACGTCGTCGACCACCAGAATCCGCGCGCTCATCCCAGATGCTGCCGGATGGTTTCGAGGAAATGCATGACGGAGATCGGCTTGGAGATATAGGCCTCGCACCCGCCCTGGCGGATGCGTTCCTCGTCGCCCTTCATCGCGAAGGCCGTAACGGCGATCACCGGGATATGGTTCAGCTCCTCGTCGTCCTTCAGCCATTTGGTGACTTCGAGACCGGAGATTTCAGGCAGCTGAATATCCATCAGGATCAGGTCCGGATGATGCGCGCGCGCGAGAGCCAGAGCCTGCAGTCCCTCACGGGTCTGCAGGGTCTCGTAGCCCTGGGAATCGAGCAGATCATGAAAAAGCTTCATGTTCAGCTCGTTATCCTCGACGATGAGGACTTTCTTGGACATCATCACCTGACCTGCGGGGCCCCTCACAACGGGGCGCCTCGTGCGGTGGAATAGTGGGCGCCCAGTCTTAAGTTGGGGTGAAGCCAAGGTTACGGAGACCTTAAGCGTGGCCATGAAGGCCGTCTGCCGCGACTGCCTGTGGACCGGCGCCGACCCCGCCGGACCGCCGGACCGACGCTGCCCGTCGTGCGGCTCCCGTCGCCTCGTCGCCGATCCGGAACTGGACCAGTTGTCCATCGCCCACATGGACTGCGACGCCTTCTACGCCTCGGTGGAGAAGCGCGATCGGCCCGAACTGCGCGACAAGCCGGTCATCGTCGGCGGGGGCAAGCGCGGCGTTGTCTCCACCGCCTGCTATGTCGCGCGCCAGTACGGCGTCGGCAGTGCCATGCCCATGTTCAAGGCGCTGAAGGCCTGTCCAGAGGCCGTGGTGATCAAGCCGAACTTCGCAAAATATGTCTTTGAGTCGGAACGCATCCTCGGCGCCCTGGGCCGGCTGACGCCCCTGATCCAGCCGCTGTCGCTGGACGAGGCCTGGGTGGACCTTTCGGGGACCGAGCGGCTGAACGGCGGCCCGCCCGCCTTCCAGCTGATTCGCTTCCAGAAACAGATCGAGGAAGAAACCGGCCTGACGGTCTCCATCGGCCTGGCCCCCAACCGCTTCCTGGCGAAGATGGCGTCGGAGATGGACAAGCCGCGGGGCTTTTCCGTCGTCGGCGCCGCCAACGCCCAGGCTCTTCTGGCGCCGCGCCCCGTCACCGCCCTGCCCGGCGTCGGCCCGGTGTTCGGCAAGGCGCTGCGCAGCGACGGCTACGCCACCATCGGCGACCTGGCGAAGGCGGACCTCCGTGACCTGGTCAAGCGCTACGGCGAATCGGGCCTGCGCCTGCATGACCTGGCCCACGCCCGCGACGCCAGAGCGGTGAACCCCGAGCGCGACCGCAAGGGCATGAGCGCCGAAACGACCTTCAACGAAGACCTGAGCTCTCAGGAGGCGCTGGAGGCCGAGCTCTGGCCCCTGTGCGAGAAACTGGCGTCCAAGGCCCGGCGCGACGGCGTCGCCAGCCGCGTTCTGGTGCTGAAACTGCGGCGCAGCGATTTCAAGATCATCACCCGCCGCGTCAGCCTGGCCGACCCGATCCAGACCGCCCGCGCCCTGTTCGCCGCCGGCCGCGACCTGCTGAAGCCGGAACTGGGTCCGCCCTACCGGCTGATCGGCATCGGCATGGCCGACATCCAGGACGCCGACGACGCCCCCGCCGGCCTGTTCCAGACCCCCGAGACCCGCGCCCTGAAAACCGAACGCGCCATCGACGCCCTGCGCGAAAAATTCGGCAAGGACGCCGTGGTGGCGGGGCGGGCGCTGAAGCCCTAGGAAGCGGCATGGATCTCGCCAAACGCGCCTACGACCACGGCTTCCGCCTGGACCCCATCGTCCGCAGCCTGCTGGACACCGACTTCTACAAGCTGCTGATGCTGCAGATGATCTGGCGCGAGCATCGCGACACGCCGGTCGTCTTCCAGGTCATAAACCGCACCCGGTCCGTCCGCCTGGCCGACGAGATCGACATCGGCGCCCTGCGCGAACAGCTGGACCACGCCCGCACCCTGGGCTTCACCAACAAGGAACTGGTCTGGCTGGCGGGCAACAGCTTCTATGGCGTGAAGCAGATCTTCTCGCCCGACTTCATCGGCTGGCTGACCGACTATCGCCTGCCCGACTACGACCTGTCGGTTCAGGACGGCCAGTATGTCCTGACCTTCGCGGGCGCCTGGGCCGAGGTGACGCTGTGGGAGATTCCGGCCCTGGCGATCCTGAACGAACTGCGCTGCCGCGTTGGTCTGCGGCGGCTGGGCCGGTTCGAGATGGACGTCCTCTACTCCCGCGCCAAGACCCGGCTCTGGTCGAAGGTCGAACGGTTGCGGGCCTTGCCCGATCTGGCTTTGTCCGACTTCGGCACCCGCCGTCGCCACGGTTTCCTGTGGCAGCGCTGGTGCATCCAGGCGCTCAAGGAAGGGCTGGGCCAGGCCTTCATCGGCACCTCCAATGTGCTTCACGCCATGGAGAACGATCTTGAGGCCATCGGCACGAACGGCCACGAACTGCCGATGGTCCTGGCCGCCCTGGCGCCCGACGACGCGGCCCTGGCCCGGACCCCCTATGCGGTGCTGGACGAGTGGCGGCGCCACTACGGCGGCAATCTGCTGGTCGTCCTGCCCGATGCCTTCGGCACCGAGGCCTTTCTGGACCAGGCGCCCGACTGGGTCGCCGACTGGACTGGCTTCCGTCCCGATTCAGCCCCGCCCATCGCCGCGGGCGAACGGCTGATCGACTGGTGGCGCGCCCACGGCCGCGACCCGAAGGAGAAGCTGCTGATCTTCTCGGACGGCATGGACATCGACGGCATCGAAACCGCCCACGCCCATTTCCACGGCCGCGCCCGCCTCAGCTTCGGCTGGGGCACCAATCTGACCAACGACTTCCGCGACTGTTCGCCGGCGCCCGCCCCGGAGCTGGAGCCCATCTCCCTGGTCTGCAAGGTCGTCGAGGCCGGGGGACGTCCCGCCGTCAAACTGTCGGACAACCCGGAGAAGGCCGTCGGCAATCCGGCCGAGATCGAACGCTATCGCCGCGTCTTCGGCGTGCGCGGCCTGACGGCCCAGCCCGTGGTCGTCTGAAACCCGGCCTTAAGCCCCTTTCGGCCATAAGGGCGGGATGAACGCCTTCATCGACAAGATGCGCCGCCGCGCCGGCCGTTACCTCGACGTCCGTGCCGAGATGATCCAGCCCGCGCGCGGCGTCCTCAGCCTGTCGTTCGACGACATCCCCGCCTCGGCCTGGCTCGAGGCCGGGCCGATCCTGGCCGAGCATGGCGTCAAGGCCACCTATTATGTCTGCGGCGGCCTGTCGGGCGGTCGCAATCTGGACCTGCCGCAGTTCGAGACCGAACACCTCCAGGCCCTGCACGAGGCCGGGCACGAGGTCGGCTGCCATACCTATGAACACGTCTCGACCCTGACCCTATCGCCCGCCGAACTGGACGCCAGCCTGGCCCGCAACGCCGCCTGGGTGTCGGAACGTCTGGACGACTATCAGATGCTCAGCTTCGCCTATCCGTTCGGCGACTGCGCCCTCGGGGCCAAGCCGGTGATCGACCGCCGCTTCCTGTGCGGGCGCGGCGTGCGCGACGGGATCAACGCCGGCCGCGTGGACCGCAATCTGTTGCAGGCTGTCGGGCTGGAGAGCCGCCGCCTGCCCGGCTATGATCTGGAACAGATGGTCGCAGACACGGCGGCGTCTAGGGGCTGGCTGATCGCCTACGGCCATGACGTCAGCGACGCTCCCACCCCCTACGGCTGCCGCCCCGAAGACATCGACCGCCTGATCCGTTTGGCCAAGGCCGCAGATCTGGACATACAGCCGGTCGCGGCGGCGTGGGCGATGGCGGCTACGGGCTAATCGCGACACGGCGGTTAGGACTTCTAGTGCTTGTCGGACGTTACGGCGACTTGCCTGAGGACCAGAACGAAGAAACCGCAAACGGCGATGACGCAAAGCGTTATGAAAGCCACTTGCCCGTCGGGCATCTCCAGAAATCTTGTCAGCGCCGAATGCTCATTCTGCGTTTCCACATTGAACATCCACTGCCGGTCTCTCCCCTGCGGGCCGACGAAAACCTTTTGCCCGTCCAACCTCGCAGCCAGTATCGGTCGCGCAACAGCGTTCAGCACGCCGCCTACGATCACAGGAATGATAAACCAGAGCCATCCTACGAAGCTTCGGAGCGTGGGCGTCTTCATGTCAGCCGCTTAAGCCGTATTGATCAACCAACATTTCCGAACTCTGCCTTCCGCCGATCCGCCCAGGCGATCAGCTCCTTCCTCGGCCAGACCATCAGCCATGACCGCGCGGTGTATTCACCGCTGTCGATCAAGGCCTTGCGCGACGCCGAGGCCGTTCCCGCCCGCTCCGTATGGATCTCGCCCGGCCCCTGGTGAACCATGAAGGCGCCGCCCTTCAGCGGGTTGAGCCGCAGGTGCGCCAGGCGCGGGCTGATCTCGGTCAGGGGCGGATCATAGAACCAGCTGGAGCCGATCATCCCCGCCAGCTCCGGCCGCGTCCGGCAGATTTCCGCCGCCGTGGCCCAGGCTTCGTTCCAGCCGTCCTCGTTGAAGCCGCGCAGCCAGCGGCTCTCGGTATGGACCTCCAGCCAGGGCTCGCGTTTCGCCCCCGCCGCCAGATAGCGGAACAGCGGGCCGAAGCCCCAGCCCTCGCGGACATGTTTGATGATCTGTCCCGGACCGACCGGTGAACTGAGGTCGATCACCTGACTCTTGGCGCCGGGCACGCTGAGCGCCAGGGAAAAGCGCACGTCCTTGGACCAGTGATCGAAGTCGTAATCCCCCTCGGCCTTGCTCAGAAAGGCGGCGAGCTGGTCGATCCAGTAGGGGTAGAGCGTCAGGACCTCGGCCGGCAGGGCCATGGCCTTCACCCGGTCCGGCAGACCCAGGGCCCAGGCCGCGACCAGGCCGCGTCGCACGTCGTCCGACACGCCCGGCCCCAGCAGGCCGTCCACCGCCTTGGCCGGCATTTCGAAATCCCAGTGGGGCGCAGCCTCGGCGGCTCTGACCGCCGCCGGCTCCAGAGCCGCGTCCACGCGCGCCCGGTCCTCGGGCGACAGCCGCGCCAGAACGGCCTGGAAGGCGGAGACGTCGGGAGTCAGGTGCAGATCCATGGGCCACACCATGACACGGCCCGGTTGGCGAAGCTTTAAAGCCACGCGACCGGTGACGCCGCCCTTGCGCCGCGCTAAACCGCCAACCAGATCAAGGAGCCCCCATGAGCATCGAAGCCCGCATCGCCGAACTCGGCATCACCCTGCCGGAACCCGCCAAGGCGGTGGCCAACTATGTGCCCTTTGTCCAGACGGGCGCCGTGGTCCATGTGTCGGGCCAACTGTCGAACGACGCCTCGGGCGGGATCAAGGGCACGGTCGGCGTGGACGTGACGCCGGAACAGGCCAACGCCGCCGCCCGCCTGTGCGGCGTCAACCTGCTGGCTCAGATCAAGGCCGCCTGCGACGGCGACCTGAACCGGGTGGTGCGGATCGTGAAGCTGGGCGGCTTCGTCCAGGCCGGTCCGGATTTCGAGGCCATTCCCGCCGTCATCAACGGCTGCTCGGACCTGATGGTCGAGGTGTTCGGCGACGCCGGCCGCCACGCCCGCTCGGCCGTGGGCGTCTACAAGTTGCCTCTCGGATTCGCCGTCGAGGTCGACGCCATCGTGGAGATCCGTTGACCTTCACCCTCACGGTCCACGAGGGGATCGCCGACATCGGCCGCGAGGCCTGGGACGCCTGCGCGCGTCCCACCGGCGATCCCTTCGTCTCCTACGACTTTCTGCACGCCTGCGAGGCCTCCGACAGCGCGGCCCCGCAGGAAGGCTGGGCGGCGCGCCACCTGGCCCTGCGTGACGAGGACAACGCCGTCCTCGGCGTCATGCCCCTCTATCTGAAGGGCCACAGCCAGGGCGAATACGTCTTCGACCACAGCTGGGCCGACGCCTATGAGCGCGCCGGCGGCCGCTATTATCCCAAGCTTCTGGGGGCCGTGCCTTTCACCCCGGCGACCGGGCCGCGCTTCCTCAATCACCCAGACACTGACGCCGCCACCGTGCGCCAGGCCCTGCTCCAGGGCGCCCTGACCCTGGTCGAGCGGACGGGGGTGTCGTCCCTGCACGTCAACTTCCCGACCGAGGTCGAGTGGACGGACATGGCTCAGTCGGGCCTGCTACCGCGCCAGGACATCCAGTTCATCTGGCGCAACGATGCCTATCGGACCTTCGACGATTTCCTGGCCGCCCTGTCGGCCAACCGGCGCAAGACCATCCGCCGCGAACGCCGCGACGCCCAGGCCGATCTGGACATCCGCGTCCTGACCGGCGCCGAGATCACCGAGGCCCACTGGGACGCCTTCTTCGCCTTCTACCTGGACACGGGCGATCGCAAATGGGGCCGGCCCTATCTGACGCGGGACTTCTTCACCCGGGTCGGTGAGACGATGGCGGACCGCATCGCCCTCGTCATGGCCTTCCGCGATGGAACGCCTATCGCCGGCGCCCTGAACTTCATCGGCCGCGACGCCCTGTACGGCCGCCAGTGGGGCACGCTGGAAGACGTGCCCTTCCTGCATTTCGAGCTCTGCTATTATCAGGCCATCGAGTTCGCCATTGCGCGCGGCCTGTCCCGCGTCGAGGCCGGCGCACAGGGTGAGCACAAGATCGCGCGCGGCTATCTGCCCTCACCGGTCTATTCCGCCCACTTCATCGCCGACCCCGCGCTGCGCGGCCCGGTGGCCGACTATCTTCGGCGCGAAGGTCCAGCCGTTGAGGCGCAAAGGCTGGAGATGACCGAGGAACTGTCGCCCTTCAAAAAGGACGGCTGACGTCCGCCTCTAAGCCGGCTTCTGCGCCCAAAAGTGGTACATGCCGGCGAACAGCTCGGGCCGCCGCGCTTCCAGCCGGTCCCATAGGCCGAGATCCAGCGTATCGGCCGAGCCGAACGCCGCTGCAAACGCCGCCCTCGCCTCCGGCGACGCCTCGAACCCGACCAGTCGAAGCCCGGCTCCCTCGATCAACTCGCCGAGCTGGGGCGGCGTGTAGCGATGCTCCTGCACATGGAAGACCAGGTCGCGACAGCCGCTGAGGCTGTAGAAGTCCGCACTCTCCTTCAGCGCGGCCAAAGGCTCCCCATCCGGCAGAGCCAGAACATGAGCGCGAAACGCCCGGATATCCGCCTCGACCGGCGTCCAGCCCCGCGCCCGGATCAGCTGATGCGCCGCCCTCACCACCGCCCGCGCCCGCTCGCTGTAGAGCCCCAGCCGCACCACGCCACCGGGCCGCAAGACGCCCGCCAGCCGCGCCAGCCCGTCCTCGGGCCGCGCCATATGGTGGAGTACGCCCGTGCTGGTGACGACGTCGAACCGCGCTCGCACCTTGTCCAACGCCAGGATGTCGCCCTGGACGAACTGAACCCGCGTCAGCCCGAGGTCTTCCGCCACCCGCAATCCGTGGGCCAGGCTGGCGCGGCTCAGGTCCATGGCGGTGATCGCTAGCGAAGGGTCCATCCGCGCCATGTCGATGGGCTCGAACCCTGTGCCGCACCCCGCGACCAGCACTGTCTCCGCACGACCGGCGAAGGCCTTGCCATCAAGATTCGGCAGGGCTGCGATCGCGTCGGACAGTCTTCGCGGCGTGGGCGCGGGGGGCGCAGACCAGCGCGGATAGGGGTTCGCCTCGTACTGATCCTTGACCGCTTCGGACACGGCGTCGGCGCCGTCGGGCGTCAAGGCTGGCACGGACTGGGCCAGAGTACGCTCCCGCGCGGGCTCGTCGATGGCGCGGCGGATCAGCTGCGCCTTGAGTTCGCCCTCCCCCAAGGCCGTCGCTTCTGACAGGGTGGGCGACCGGGACAGCATGGCGACCGCGCCATCAGTTGCCTGTACCTGTGCAACATATTCGGATGCGAAGCCGCTGATCCCCAAGGCGGCGACCAGATCTCCAACAGGAGATTCAAATGCGCCAGCCGCCTCGACCACCGCCGTCCGCACGGCGTCGAGACGCATCTCCATGGCGGCGCTGACGTTCACGCACCGCGACAGGAAGGCCAGCCACAAGGGGTCGCGCCCCATGGCCGCCAGCATCGCCGACGTTCCGTCGAACCGCCCCTGTTTCAACAGCAGGGTCTCCGCCGTGACGCGCGCCAGGGTCTGCGGATCTACGGTGGGCGAGCTCAGACAAACGAGCAGATCGCGGTCCAGCGCCGGATCCCAGGCGCTGGGCTTTAGCCCTTCCAGCAGGCGCGCGAACGCCGGCGCGACCCGCACCCGGACCGCCGCACCCCCCTCCGCCATCGCCTGGCTCAGAAGTTGGGCCGCCGTTCCCGGATCGCCGTGCTCAGCCAGGAACAGACCCATGCCCGCAAGTCCGGGCGCAAAATCGGGCGCCGCCTTCAGGCACGCCTTGTAGGCCGCGAAGGCGCCGTGCAGATCCCCATCCGCCAGCCGCCGCTCCGCCTGAACGAGCAATGCCGCCGCCTGATCAACCTGTTCCGTCTGCCCCATCGGTCCAGTATGCCGCCCCAGAACGCCACGCGCATGAAAAAAGGCCCGGGCGTCTCCACCCGGGCCTTCAGTTCATTCTGGATCAGGCCCGATCAGGCCGTCTCTTCTTCCTCCGACTTCGCAGGAACGCCGCCGGCGCTCTTGATGTCGAAGTCGATCTTGCCGTCCTTCAGCTGGACCTTGACGTGCCCGCCGCGCGTCAGACGCCCGAACAGGATGTCGTCGGCCAGCGGCTTCTTGATCGAGTCCTGGATGACCCGCGCCAGCGGACGCGCGCCGTACAGTTCGTCGAAGCCGTTCTTGGCCAGCCAGTCGGCCGCCTCGTCGGTCAGTTCGATGGTGATGTTGCGGTCCGCCAGCTGGGCTTCCAGCTGAAGGATGAACTTGGTCACCACCGAGCGGATCGTGTCGGCCTGCAGCGGCTTGAATGCCACGATGGCGTCCAGACGGTTCCTGAACTCCGGCGCGAACAGGCGCTGGATGGCCTTGTCGTCCTCGCCCTCGACCTTGCCCCGGCCGAAGCCGATGGAGGCGCGGGCGTTGTCGGCGGCCCCGGCGTTGGTGGTCATGATCAGGATGACGTTCCTGAAGTCGACCTTCTTGCCGACCGCATCGGTCAGCATGCCGTTGTCCATCACCTGCAGCAGGATGTTGTAGACATCCGGGTGCGCCTTCTCGATCTCGTCCAGCAGCACCACCGAATGCGGATGCTGATCGACGGCGTCGGTCAGGAGCCCGCCCTGGTCATGGCCGACATAGCCGGGAGGCGCCCCGATCAGGCGACTGACGGTGTGGCGTTCCATATATTCCGACATGTCGAAGCGCTGCATCTCGATGCCGAGGGTCGACGCCAGCTGTTTGGCCACCTCGGTCTTGCCGACGCCGGTCGGACCGCTGAACAGGAAGCTGCCGATCGGCTTGTTCGGGTCCCGCAGACCCGCCCGCGCCAGCTTCATCGCCGCCGAAACCTGTTCGATGGCCTGTTCCTGACCGAAGACGGCCCGCTTCAGATCGACCTCCAGTTCGCGCAGGCTTTCGGTGTCGGATTTGGACACCGACTTGGCCGGGATCCGGGCCATCTTGGCGATGACGGCCTCGATCTCCTTTTGACCGATGACCTTCTTGCGCTTGGATTCGACCACCAGCATCTGCGACGCCCCGGCCTCATCGATCACGTCGATCGCTTTGTCCGGCAGCTTGCGGTCGGTCATGTAGCGGGCCGACAAATCCACCGCGGTGCGGATGGCGCTGTCGGTGTAGCGGACCTTGTGGTGCTGCTCGTAATAGGTCTTCAGACCCTTCAGGATCTTCACCGTGTCCTCGACCGTCGGTTCGTTGACGTCGATCTTCTGGAAGCGACGCACCAGGGCGCGGTCCTTCTCGAAGTGCTGGCGATATTCCTTGTAGGTCGTCGAACCCATGCACCGCAGCGAACCCGAGGCCAGAGCCGGCTTCAGCAGGTTGGAGGCGTCCATGGCCCCGCCCGACGTCGCGCCGGCGCCGATCACCGTGTGGATCTCGTCGATGAAGAGCACGGCGTTGTCGTGGCTTTCCAGCTCCTTGACCACCTGCTTCAGCCGCTCTTCGAAGTCGCCGCGATAGCGAGTGCCGGCCAGCAGGGCGCCCATGTCCAGCGAATAGATGGTGGCGTCCTTCAGGACGTCGGGCACCTCGCCGTTGACGATCTTGCGGGCCAGACCTTCGGCGATGGCGGTCTTGCCGACGCCGGGGTCGCCGACCAGCAACGGGTTGTTCTTGGTGCGGCGGCACAGGATCTGGATCGAGCGTTCGACCTCGGCCTGGCGCCCGATCAACGGATCGACCTTGCCCTGGCGCGACTTCTCGTTGAGGTCGACGCAATAGGCCTGCAGCGCCTCGCCGCCGGATTTGACGGCCGACTGGTCCTCCGCCTCTTCGGGTGAAGAGCCCTTGGCCGGGCGGGTCTCGCTGGCGCCCGCCTTCTTGGCGATGCCGTGAGCGATGAAGTTGACCGCGTCATACCGCGTCATGTCCTGCTCCTGCAGGAAATAGGCGGCGTGGCTCTCGCGCTCGGAGAAGATGGCGACCAGCACGTTTGCGCCGGACACTTCCTCGCGGCCGGACGACTGGACGTGAATCACAGCGCGCTGGATCACGCGCTGGAAACCGGCGGTCGGCTTGGCTTCCTCCCCGTCGGACGTGGCGAGGGCGGCGAGATCATTATCGACATAGAGCGTCAGCGCGGCCTTGAGCGCGGTCAGATCGACATTGCAGGCGCTCATGACCGCGGTCGCGTCGGGATCGTCTATCAGCGCGAGCAGCAGGTGCTCGAGCGTCGCATACTCGTGCCTGCGCGCATTGGCGTAGCCGACTGCGCGATGCAGGGTTTCTTCGAGAGGACGGGAAAATGAAGGCATAGGGAGGCTCCTCTCAGTCCTTTTCCATCGTGCATTGCAGAGGGTGCTGGTGGCGGCGCGCGGTCTCGATGACCTGCGCGACCTTGGTCTCGGCGACCTCGTAGGTGAAGACGCCGCAAACGCCCACGCCATGCTGATGCACATGCAGCATGATGCGGGTGGCTTCTTCCCGGCTCTTTTGGAAGAACCGCTCCAGCACATAGACGACGAATTCCATCGGCGAATAATCGTCGTTCAGGATCAGCACCCGATAGAGCGAGGGCTTCTGAAGCTTCGGCTTTGTTTCGGTGACGGTGGCGGCGCCTGCGCCTCCCCCGTTTTCACCGGGCCTTTGTATGGGCATTCGTGTTCCGTAATCGGGGAGTCGTCTTCTCTATCAGATAGGGAATGATGGCCTGAATTGAAGCGGCGTCCAGTCACAGGTTTCGTGAAGCGCAAACCACGGTCCCAGAACGAAAAAAACCCCGGGGCGAACCCCGGGGCCTTTCGAATCCGTCAGGATCGCCGCGAAATCAGCGGGCGGCCTGGAAGGTCTCGACCGAGGCGGTGACGCGCTCGTTGATCGGCTTGAGGCTGTCCTTGACCGTTGCGGTGACGATCTCGTTCGTCCGGGTCATTTCAGACATGTAGCGTTCCATGGACTTCTTGGCCCAGTTGGTCTGAAGCTCGAAGAACTCCTGCACCGAACGAGCGGTCGACAGTTCCTTGCTGGCGGCGACGCCGTCTTCCCAGGCGGACTTGGCGAAGCCGAGCGCCTGTTGCGACAGGGCTTCGGCGCCCTTCTGGGCGACCGTGGCCGACTCGACCATGGCGTCGAGGTTCTTCTTGCTGTGAGCGTTCAGTTCGCCCAGCGAAGCCACCGACTTCTCGATGCCTTCACGGAAGGCGTTGGCGCCGGCGGCCTGGAACTCGGCGGCCTGGGCCTTCGCCTTGGCGGCGGTTTGTTCGACGGTCTTCTTCACGGTTTCGGCGCTGTCAGCCATGATCGTGTCTCCAGAGGAAGGAAGAGGGGGAAATAGGCACGGCGAAATCGGGGCGTCGGATGAACTGGCCCGCGACCGTTATGCTGCAAGTGCGAAGACGATTCAAGATTTTTGTGCGACGCAACATATGAACGGCGATAACCTGGTTCGACACTTCAAATTCGCGTTGACGGCCGGTTAACCACCATGAAACCCCCAGTTCCTATGCTAGTCCTTTAATCGCGTCGGCCGGGGGGCCTGTCGCACCCTGCTCACCGAGGGTCGTAACCGCCCATGATCGCCTTTCTCCGTCGTGGCCTTTTCGCCGTTCTCGCGCTTTCGCTCGTCCTTGGGGCGAACGTCAGGCCTATCGAGGCCCAGTCGCAGGAAAACAGTCGCTACGCCGCCATCGTCATCGACGCCGCGTCGGGCGAAGTGCTGTTCTCGCGCCACGCCGACAGCCGCCGATATCCGGCGTCCCTGACCAAGATGATGACGCTGTACCTGACGTTCGAAGCCCTGTCTCAGGGCAAGGTCCATGCCGACGACGTCCTCACGGTCTCGCCGCAAGCGGCGGCGCAACCCCCGTCGAAACTCGGGCTGGGCGCAGGCCAGACCATCACCCTGGACGACGCCATGCGGGCCACTGCGGTGCGTTCGGCCAACGACATGGCGGTGGCCATCGCCGAGCACATCGGCGGCTCGGAATCGCGTTTCGCCACCCTGATGACCGCGAAGGCGCAACAGCTGGGCATGACCCAGACGCGCTATTTCACCGCCAACGGCCTGCCCGACGCGCGCCAGACGACCTCGGCCCGCGACCAGGCGATCCTGGCTCGCGCCATCATGCGCGATTTCCCGCAGTATTATAAATACTTCGGGCTGCACGACTGGGCCTACAACGGTCGCAGCTATCGCAACACCAACGGCCTGCTGCCGACCGGAAACGGTTATGACGGCATGAAGACCGGCTACACCAACGCCTCGGGCTATAATCTGGCCGCCTCGGCGGTGCGCGACGGCCGCCGGCTGATCACCGTCGTCCTGGGCGGCCGCTCCAGCGCCAGCCGCAACGCCCACGTCGCCGAACTGATGGACACCGGCTTTGAGGTCGAGCGTCGTCGCAGCCAGGGCGAAAACATCCAGATCGCCCAGGCCTTCTTCGAACAGCGCGGCTTCGGCGTCGGCGGCGAGTCCCTGTCGCCCAGCGCGCCCGTCGCCTATGCCTCCATCGGCAATGACGAAGACGGCATCGGGGCCGAGTCGAGCGCCGTCGCCTACACGGCGGCTCCGGCGCCCGCCGTTCTGCCGACGCGGATCACGCCCTCGCCATCGGAACGCAGCGCCGCCGCCAGTCAGCGCGCCGTAGCCCAGGCCCAGGCTCAAGCCCAGCCGACCGTCCCGACCCGTCGCGCGCCCGCCAATGTCACCGCCGCGCTGAACGGCGCGCCGTCCGGGGCCGCCGTCGCGCCCTCGACCACGCCGCGCCGCGCCGCGCCGCCGCCCGCCCGCGAACCGGCTCGCGCCGCCGCTCGCCCGTCCGGCCGCTGGGCGGTGCAGGTCGGCGCCTTCCGCGACGAGAAGGTCGCGACCGACTGGCTGGCCGAGGTCAATCGCCGTTTCCGCGCCCAGTTCGCCAGCGCCGAGCGTAATGTTCAGACGGCCGGCGACTGGTACCGTTCACGCTTCACAGGCCTGACCGAAGACACGGCCAAGGCCGCGTGCGACGCCCTGTCGGAACGGCGCGTCACCTGCATGGTCATCCGTCCCGACTGAAATGCGACGGGATCGCCGTCTGCGCTGGTCTTTCCGGCGAGGTTCAAATACCCTGAACTGTCTTAGAACGACGTTCATTCTTCTTATCTGAGCGAATCTCGCGGGTCATACCTCCGCGCACGACCCCGTTCAGTTTCCGACCATCGAGGACATGGCCGACACGACCAACAAGCTGGGGCACAAGATCGGCGCGCGTGGCGGGCGCACGCGCCAGGCGATCCTCGACGCGACCCGCGCCCTGCTGAACGAGCGGCACTATGGCGAAATCCGCGTGGCGGACCTCGCCTCGGCCGCCGGGGTGTCCCCGTCCAACTTCTACACCTATTTCAAGACGGTCGAAGAGCCGGTCCTGGCCCTGTGCGAGGCGGCGGCGACGGATTTCCAGGGCCTGGCCGCCCATTTCCAGGCGGATTGGCCGGGCGACAAGGCCTTCGCCATCGGCCGGGCCTTCATACTGGACGTCATGGCCATCTGGCGCGATCACGGTCAGGTGCTGCGGGTCGAACACATGCTGGCCGACAACGGCGAGGCCGCCTTCGTCGAGAGCCGGGTGCGCCGCCTGCGCCGCCTGCACCTGGCGATCGAACGCCGCGTCGCCCAGGCCCATGCCGCAGGCTTGCACCCGAAGGACTACAGCCCGCGCCTGGCCTCGTACCAGATTGCCTCCATCGCCGAATCGACCGCCGCCAGCTTCGACCTGCTGCGCCGCGCCGATACGCCTGAAGCCATTCTCGACACGGCGGCCATCATCATCGTCAAGCTGACGACCGGGCGCTAGAACCCGAGCGGCCCGTACAGCCAGGTCAGCCAGATTCCGACGGCCAGGAAGACGCCGAACGGCAGTTTCTGCGTTGCGCTGACCGAACGGCGCACCACCAGCATGCCGAACACCAGGCTGAGACCGACGGCCGAGGCCCACAGCAGAACACTGGGCAGACCCAACCAGCCGACCCAGGCGCCTGCGCCCGCAAACAGGAAGGGATCGCCTCCGCCCAGGCCGTCGCGCTTGCGGACCGCCTTGTACAGCCAGCCGACCAGCCAAAGACCGCCAAACCCGACCGCCGCCCCGATCAGGTGCGTCAGGACCGAATCCCGGTCGATCAGGGCCGCGGCGATCAGGCCTGTGGCCGCCAACGGCCAGGTCAGGACATCGGGCAACCAGAAATTCTCGGCGTCGATAATGGCGATCAGCAGCAGTTGCCAGCCCAGGACGGCGGTCGCGGCGACCATCAGCCAGGACGCCCCGCTGAAGCCCGCCCAGACGCCGATCCCGGCGGCCCCCAGTTCGATCAGCGGATAGCGCGGCGAGATGGCCGCGTCGCACCGCGCGCACCGGGCGCGCAGCACCAGCCAGCTGAACAGGGGAACCAGTTCCCACGGCCGCAGGGTCTGGTCACAGCCCATGCAGCGCGACCGGGCGACCACGATGTCCTCGTCGCGCGGAAGGCGCACGCTGACCGCCGCCAGGAAGCTGCCGATGATCAGGCCCAGCAGGCCCAGGACGACGGCGGCGACGGCAGGGCTCATCTCAAGGTCCGGTCGGTGGAGAACCGGCCCCGCTTAGCCGCCTCCGAGCGCAACCGCCACATGATAGGTCACGAAGGACGCCAGATAGGCCAGACCGAACATGTAGCCGATCATGATCCAGGTCCATTTCAGCGAATTGGTCTCGCGCTTCACCACGCCCAGGGTCGCCACGCACTGAGGCGCGAAGATGTACCAGGCCAGGAAGGACAGGGCCGTCGCCAACGACCATTGCGACGACAGGGTCGAGGCCAGAAGGCCGGTCGCATTCTCGGCGTCGGCGATGGCGTAGGTCGTGCCCAGGGCCGCCACCGCCACCTCGCGCGCCGCCATGCCGGGAATCAGGGCCACGACCATCTGCCAGTTGAAGCCGATGGGCGCGAAGATCGGCTCCAGCGCACGCCCGATCATGCCGGCGAACGAATAGTCGATGTCCGGCATGGTCGCGTTCTCGGGCGGATAGGGGAAGGTCGCCAGAACCCACAGGATGATCACCAGCGGCAGGATGATCCGGCCGGCGCGGTTGACGAATATCTTGGCGCGAATCCAAAGGTTGAAGACGACGCTCTTGAAATCCGGAACCTTGTAGGTGGGCAGCTCCATCATGAAGGGCTCGACCGCCCCGCGCCAGAAGACCTTGCGGATCACCAGCGACACCAGCAGGGCGCTGACGATGCCCGCAGCGTAGAGGCCGAACATCACCAGGCCTTGCAGATTGACGAAGCCCCAGACGGTCTCGTTGGGAATGAAGGCCGCGATGATCAGCGTATAGACCGGAATCCGCGCCGAACAGGTCATCAGCGGCGCGACCAGTATGGTGGTCAGGCGATCGCGCTTCGAATCGATCACCCGCGCCGCCATGATGCCGGGAATGGCGCAGGCGAAGCTGGACAACAGCGGGATGAAGGCCCGGCCGTGCAGCCCCGCCCCGCCCATGATCTTGTCCATCAGGAAGGCGGCGCGCGCCATATAGCCGAAGTCTTCCAGGGCGATGATGAACAGGAACAGGATCAGGATCTGCGGCAGGAAGACCAGCACGCTGCCGACGCCCGAGATGATCCCGTCGACAATCAGACTTTGCAGCAGGCCGTCGGGAATGAGCGCGGCCACGCCGGCGCCCAGCCATCCGACGATCCCCTCGATCCCGTCCATCAGGGGCGCGGCCCAGCTGAACACGGCCTGGAACATGGCGAACAGGATAATCATCAGTATGACCATGCCGCCCAGCGGATGCAGTAGGACGCTGTCGATACGCCCCGTCAGAGTGTCCGGCCGCTCGGGCGGGCGCACGCAGGCCTTCATGATCCGTTCCGCCTCGCGGGCGGCGGTGCGCAGCTCGGTCGCGTCGGGACTGCGCCACTGGTTCTCGCTGGCGGCGGCGACATCGACCTGGATCTCGACGGCGGCGATCAGATCGTCGATGCCGCGCTTGCGCGTCGCGACCGTGGTGATGATCGGCACGCCCAGTTCGGCGCCCAGTTTTTCCAGATCGATCCGCAGCCCCTGACGCTGGGCGATGTCGTACATGTTCAAGGCCAGGACCATGGGCCGGCCGACGGCCTTCAGCTCCAGGACCAGGCGCAGGATCAGGCGCAGATTGGTGGCGTCGGCCACGCAGACCAGCACATCGGGCGGGACTTCGCCGGCCAGACGGCCCAGGACCGCGTCGCGGGTGACTTCCTCGTCCGGACTGCGGGCGCGCAGCGAATAGGTGCCGGGCAGGTCCAGCACCGACATGGTCCGACCGGAAGCCGCGCGGATCAGCCCCTCCTTCCGCTCCACCGTGACCCCGGCGTAGTTGGCGACCTTCTGGTGGGCGCCGGTCAGGGCGTTGAACAGGGCCGTCTTGCCGCTGTTGGGATTGCCGACCAGGGCGACGCGGGCGGTCTTCAGGGCCATGTCCATCAGGCGGCGTCCAGCCTGATCGTCAGACTGGCGGCCTCGTGGCGGCGCAGGGCCACGCGCATGTCATCCACCTTGATCGCGATGGGATCGCGACCGAACAGGCCTTCGTGCAGCAGTTCGACGTGCGCGCCCTCGACGAAGCCCAGTTCAAGCAGGCGGCGTTCCAGTTCAACCGCCTCGCCCTGGTGGTGACAATGGGCGCCCACCTGGGTGATCACGCCTTGATCGCCGCGGCGGGCCTGGCTCAGCTTTATGGTATCGGTCAAATCTAGACTCGCACGGGCGGACGCCGCCCCCCGGCGACTCCGCGTTTCTTTGACACTGATTATCAGGTGCGCGCCCCATCCGTCCAGCAGGACAGCTTGACCAATTGCCGCGTCCGGAGTTTTCCCTATGTCGCGCGAAAACTGGAGCCCTTGATGAGCCGTCTCACCCCCCTCGCCGTTCCCTTGATTCTGGCGCTTGCCGCCTGCGGCCCGGGCGATCGGCCCAGCAAGACGGGCGACGAGGGCCGACCGGCCGCCAAGCCGGCGCGCGTCGCCACGGATGCCGAAAAGGCCAGTCTTCTGGCCGCCCTGCCCGCACCGTATAACGCCGGAGACTTGGCCAATGGTCGTCGCGTCTTCGCCCGCTGCCGCTCGTGCCACACCATCGGGCAGGACGGGCCGGATCTGGCGGGACCGAACCTGCACGGCGTGTTCGGGCGCAAGGCGGGGGATCGCCCGCGTTTCAACTATTCCAACGTCATGCGCACGGCGGAATTCACCTGGGACGCCGAAAAGCTGGACCACTGGCTGCAGAATCCGAAGACCTTCCTGCCGGGCAACAAGATGAACTATCCCGGTCTGCCCGATGCAACGGACCGCCGCGACGTCATCGCCTTCCTGAAGGTGGAGACGGGCTATAAGCCCCAGAGCCCGGCGGCGCCCGCCTCCTGATCCTTCAGCCCTCTTCGATGGGTTTGGGTCCGCCCTCGCGCATTTCCTGGGCCTCCCACTCCGCGATCTTGCGGGCGGTCCATTCCGGCGACTTGGTGAAGCGCGCCAGCACGCCATAGATCACCGGCACGACGAACAGGGTCAGGACGGTGGCGAAGATGGCGCCGGTGAAGATCACCACGCCGATGGTCTGACGGCTGCCGGCGCCCGCGCCCTGCCACAGCACCAGCGGCAGGGCGCCGAAGGCGGTGGCGATGGAGGTCATGATGATCGGCCGCAGGCGAAGCGACGCCGACTCGATGATCGCCTCGCGGATCGACCGGCCCTGGTCGCGCAGCTGGTTGGCGAATTCGACGATCAGGATGCCGTTCTTGGCCGCCACCCCGATCAGGATGATCAGGCCGATCTGGCTGTAGATGTTCAGGCTGGACCCCGCCATCAGCAGGCCGAACAGGCCGCCCGCCGCCGCCAGCGGCACCGTCAGCATGATGACCGCCGGGGTGATCCAGCTCTCGAACTGGGCCGCCAGCACCAGGAAGACCAGCAACAGCGCCAGGCCGAAGGCCGCCAGCACAGCGCCGCCCGCCTCCTGCTGATCGCGTGCGGCGCCGCCCCACTGGGTGATCACCCCGCCCGTCGGCTGTTTGGCCGCCTCGGCGCTGAGGAACTGGATCGCATCGTCGATGGTCATGCCGGGATTCAGATCGGCCTGAAGCGAGATGGCCCGCTGGCGATCCAGACGACGGCGATCCGGCGTGTCGCCCGAGGTCTTGGTCGTCACCACCGCCGACAGAGGCACCAGCTGGCCCGCGCCGGTCGCGACATAGAGCGCTTCCAGATCCGCCACTTCGCGACGGTTATCGCGGTCGGTCTGCAGGATGACGTCATACTCCTGACCGCCCTTGATATAGGTGGTGGCGGTGCGCGACCCGAACATGGTCTCCAGCGTCCGCCCGATGGACTGGGACGAGACGCCCAGCGCCGCGGCCTTCTGCGGATCGACATCAACCAGCAGACGCGGCGAATTGGGTTCGTAATTCAGGCGCGGACGCGAGAAACCGGGGTTGGCCTGGGCCGCCGCCAGCAGGGGCTGAAGCCAGTTGTAGATCTGCTGATAATCGGTCCCGGTGGCGATCAGTTCGACCGAGTTGGAGTTGCCGCCCCCCCGCTGGAAGGCGCCGGGGGTCGAGGCGTTGACCTGGGCGTCTGTCTGGCCGCGCAGCTTGCCGTTCAGTTCCTGGGCGATCTCGGCGGCGGTGCGGTCGCGCTTGGACCAGTCGGACAGGACCAGGACGCCATTGCCCGTGTTGAAACTGCCGCCGCCGAAGCCGGGCGCCGACACCAGATAGGAATCCGCCTCGCCACTGTTCTTGTATTCGGCCAGCAGGGGTTCCAGCCCCATCATGATCTTGCGGGTATAGTCGAAGCCTGCGCCCTCCGGTCCGGCGACACGCACCGAGACCCGGCCTCGATCTTCATCCGGCACCAGCTCATTGGGCAGGACCAGGAAGATGCCCCCGGCTCCGGCCGCCACCAGGACGATCAGGGCGCCGACGCCGACGACGGCGATCCGCTTGCCCAGCAGCATGTCCAGCGACCGGCCATAGGAGGTCTTCAGTCGGTCCATGCCCCAATCGACCCGGCGCGCGACCCAGCCGCCGCCATGCGCCGGCTTCAGGATCTTGGACGCCAGCATCGGCGACAGGCTCAGCGCCAGGAAGGCCGAGAAGGCCACCGCCGCCGCGATGGCGGCTGCAAGCTCGACGAACAGCCGTCCGACATAGCCCGGCAGGAACAGCAGGGGCGCGAACACCGACAACAGGACGATGGTCGTGGCCACGACGGCGAAGAAGACCTGGCGCGCCCCCCGTTCGGCGGCCACCAGCGGCGGCTCGCCATGGTCCAGACGACGCTGGATGTTCTCGACCACCACGATGGCGTCATCGACGACCAGACCGATGGCCAGAACCAGGGCCAGCAGGGTCAGCAGGTTCAGCGAGAAGCCCAGAGGCGCGAGGACGATGAAGGTCGCCAGCAGACAGATGGGCGCCACGATGGACGGGATCAGGGCGGCGCGCAGGCTGCCCAGGAAGATGAAGTTGACCAGGGCCACCAGGGCCATGGAGATGCCGATGGTGATCCAGACCTCGTCGATGGCGTGTGAGGTGAAGACGGAGTTGTCCGACCCGATCTCCAGCGTCACGCCCGGCGGCAGGCTGGGCCGGATCTCGTCGATCATCTTGTGGACGCCGTCCGAGATGGCCAGGTCGTTCGACTGGGCCTGGCGGGTCACCGCCAGACCGATCTGGTCCATGCTGTTGCCGCGGAAGAGACGACGCGGCTCCTCGGGCGCCTCCTCGACCCGGGCGATGTCGCCCAGGCGGGTCACATAGGTCGGCTGACCCTGGATGATGGCGGAAGAGCCGCTGCCCGCGCCGGTCGCCACGGCGGCCGAGGCGGAGGCGGACCCCCGCGTGCCGATGGGCAGTTGGCGGAAATCGTCAGGCCGGGCGTAGGTGCGGGCCACCCGGACGGTGTAGTCCTTGTCGGTCGATTCCAGCGAGCCGGCGGGCAGTTCGACGTTCTGGCTGGTCAGGGCCGTCTCGACGTCGTTGACCGTCAGACCGCGCGCGGCCATGGCGGCGGAATCCAGCCAGATGCGCATCGAATAGCGTTGCTCGCCATAGATGTTGACCTGGGCCACGCCCGGCACCGTCGCCATCCGATCCACCAGATAGCGATCGGCGTAGTCGGTCAGCTGCAGCCGGTTCATCGTCGTCGAGCGCAGGAAGACGATGATGATGGGCTGGCTGTCGGAATCCGCCTTGGCCACTTCCGGCGGGTCGGCCTGATCCGGCAGGCGGCCCACGACGCGGCTGACCCGGTCGCGCACGTCATTGGCGGCGTCGTCGATATTGCGGTCCAGCGAGAACTCGATGTTCACGTTCGACCGGCCGTCTCGGCTGGTCGAGTTGATGCGTTCGACGCCCTGGATGCCGGCGATCTGCTGCTCGATCGGCTCGGTGATCCGGCTTTCGATCACCTCGGCCGAGGCGCCGGCGTAGCTGGTGTTGACCGAGACGATGGGCGGATCGACGTCCGGCAGTTCGCGCACGGGCAGGAAGAAGAAGGCGGCGGCCCCGATCACGCACAGGACGATGGCGGCGACCGCCGCGAAGACCGGACGCCGGACCGAGACATCGGAAAGCATCATCGGGCGGCGGCCCGCTGGCCTTGGGCGCGGGGAACGCTGACGGGCGCCCCCGGCTGGATCCGGTTCAGGCCCGAACCGACGATCCGGTCCCCGACGTCCACGCCCGAAAGGATCTCGACGAAGCCGTTCTCGACGGCGCCGGCCACGATCTCGACCCGCTGAGCGGTCGAGCCCTCGGCCCCGGCGGCGATGCGATAGACGAAGGCGCCCGCCCCTTCGTACTGGACGGCGGATTCGGGCGCGGCCGGCGCCTGGCGCTGCCCCTGCTGGACCACGACGCGCAGCAGCATGCCGGGTCGGATACGACCGCCGGGATTGGGAAACTCGGCGCGGGCCGTGGCGGCGCGGGTGGTCTCGTTCACGCGCGTGTCGATCAGGGCGATCCGCCCCTGGAACGGCGTTTCGCCATAGGCGTCGGCCGTCGCCGTGATCGGCGCTCCGGCTTTCAGCACATCCAGATACCGCTCAGGCAGAGGGAAGTCGACGCGGATGGTCGATGTGTCGTCCAGGGTCGCGATGACGGCGCCCGGATTGATCAGCGTGCCCGGCGTCACCGTGGTCAGGCCCAGGGTCCCGGCGAAGGGCGCGCGAATGACCCGGTCGCCGCGACGCGCCTGCGCCGCCTGCAACGAGGCGCGCGCCGTCTCCAGCGCCGTCTCAGCCTGTTCAAGCAGCACCTGAGGGGCGACCCCCCGATCCGCCAGGGCCTTGTAGCGGTCATACTCGCGTTGGGCCTGGGCGACGTTGGCGCGGGCCTCGATGATGTCCGCATCCTCTTCACGGGCCTGCAGTTCGACCAGGGGCGCGCCCGCCGACACCGTCTGACCGTCGGTGAACAGGACGCGGGTGATCAGCTCCGTGGTGGACGAGGTGATGTTGACCGATCTCTGTCCCCGCGCCACGCCCAGGACGCGGATCTGATCCGAGAACGACCGCTGGGACACCGTGGCTTCGGACACCTGCTGGCCTCCGCGCCGTCCCCCGCCTGGCGGGCCGCCCGCATCATCATCTGCGAAAGCGACTTTCAGCACAGCGGCAAGCACCATCAGCCCCAGCAGAACCGCTGCGGCGATCAGGAAGAAGTGGCGTTTTATCACGCAACGGTCTTTCAATTCAGAGGACGCGCACGCTTAGCGGCTTCTCTCCGCCATGCGCAACATTACCTATTGGTAACGTCGCCTACGCTGAATTCCGTCGCCGGGATTACGTTCAAAACCTGCGCCAGATCGCCACAACCGGTCCATGGGCGATGGCCGTCTCCCGACCCGCGACCGTCTGGCGCCAACCGGCCTGGACGCTCCAGCCGCCCATGTCGCGCACCACGGACGCCTCGAGCGACAACCAACGTGCGCCGCCGTCCGCCGCGCCGCCGAAAGCCTGGCCCATCACCAGCCACTGGCCCCCGATACGCCCGCCCAGCGTAGCGTCCACACGGGTTTCATCAGGCAGACCGTCGCGCAGCCGGCGGGCGACCTGCAGTTCGACGAAGGACTGATCCATGCCCCACCGGGCTCCGGCCCCGCCGAACGATCGACCCGCTGAAGCCCGCGCCTCCCAGTCGTATTCGCCGACGCCCGGCGAGGCGTAGCCTGCGTTGCGCCCCTCGCCGGCTTGAGCGTATCCGCCATAGAGACTGACGGCGTTGTGATCGTCGCGCCAGACCTGCCAAGTCGCCCCGATCTCGACCGGTCCTCGCCCTTCATAGTCGACGAAGGCGTCTTCCCCCTGCTGCCAATCGGCCTTCAGTTGAAGGGTCAGACGATCTGTCAGCCCGTATTCGGCGAACAGACCCAGCGTCGTGTCGGTGCGGTCGGCCCCCAGCGGCTGCTCTTCGCCTGAGGGATCGAAGCCCGTTTCGGCGCGCATGTCCTCGTATTTGACGATCGCCTGTCCCCGGCCCCTGGGCTGGGTCCAGGCCCCGGCGAAGGCCTCCTCGGCCAGAAGACCTCCGCACAGGCCGACGACGGCCGCCAGGGCGCCGAACGCCCCGCCGGACTTCAGGCGTCGTAGCCGGGCGACTTCCGATCCAGCTGACGCAGGGCGCCCGGCCAGGCCAGGGACGAAACGAAGCTGATGCCCCGCCCCTGTTCCCTGGTTTCGGACTGGGCTTGATCCGGCGCGATCAGCACGTGTTCGCGGCCGCCCGACAGGGCGGCCACCTGCTGTGCGCAGGCCCTCTCGAGGAAGAATATCCCGATCCATGCCTGCGCCGCCGTTTCCCCGACCGCCAAAGTGCCGTGATTTCTCAGCAGCATCAGTGACTTGCCCCCCAGGTCGGCCACCAGACGTTCGCGTTCGTCAAGATTCAGGGCCAGTCCCTCATACCCATGATACGCAACCTGATGCTGCAGTAAACACGCGTTCTGACTGATAGGCAGCAATCCATGCTGCTGGGCGGCCACTCCGACCCCGTTGACCGTATGCAGGTGGATGACGAATTTCGCATCCTCGCGCGCCGCATGGACCGCCGAATGGATGGTGAAGCCGGCCGGATTGATGAAGTCGGTCGTCTCCTGAACGACGTTCCCCTCCAGATCGACCTTCACCAGCGAGGAGGCGGTGATCTCGTCGAAATAATAGCCGTAGGGATTGATCAGGAAATGATGCTCGGGGCCGGGCACGCGGGCCGAGATGTGGGTGAAGATCATGTCGTCCCACCCGTTCAGCGCCACGAGGCGATAAAGGGCGGCCAGATTCACACGCACCTGCCATTCGGCCTCGGACACGCGGGATTTCAATGCGGGATGGGCTCCGTCGGCCATGGTTTCCTCCTGTATGGCAGGGCCTCTGCTGGGCTTTGCTTCAGCGTCTCCCTCCGTCGTCGATCCGTCAAGCGGCTGCAGGCCCAGTCCGCAGGGGGTTAACCGTCACGTTTCAGATTCCGTTAACCGCGTCTTCACGCCGCAGCCCCATGATGATCGCGAGAGTTTGCTGCGTCCGGGAGTCGCCGTGTCCGCTGTCGTCCAACTGAGGACCTCGTCCAGAACGGCCAGAGATCCGTCGCCGCAGGACCTTGTCGATCTAGCCCGCAGCAAGGCTCCAGACGATCGTCACCGCCTGTTGATGGGCGTCATCGCCCTGTGTGAAAGCGCCGCGCCGGCCACGCCCCTGCCGACCGCGCTCGGCGAGATCTTCCTGACCCTGGCCGCCCAGGCCGAGCACGAGATCCGCAGGCAGCTGTCCGAACGCCTGGCTCACGCCGACTGGGCCCCGCCGGCGCTGATCGACATGCTGGCGCTGGACGAAATCGACATCGCCGCCCCGGTCATCGCCGCCAGCCCCCTGCTGAAGGACGCCGCCCTGATCCGCGTCCTGGTCGAGACCACGCTGGAGCACCAGATCGCCGTGGCCCGCCGCCCCAATCTGTCGGGCGGCGTCGTGGACGCCATTCTGGACCGCGCGGATCCCGTCACCATGACCGCCCTGGCCTCCAACCGCAGCGCCGAGATCGGCGAGGCCGCCATGCACCGCCTGGTCGAACACTCCCGCCGTATCGCCGGACTGCGCGCGCCCCTGGCGCGCCATCCCAGGCTCAGCGAGTCCCTGGCGCAGGAACTGTACCAATGGGTCGGCCAGGCCCTGCGCCAGTCGATCGGCGAACGTTTCCAGATCGACGACCGGCTGTTGAACGCCGCCGTGCGGGAAGCGTCCGCAAAGGCGTCACGAATCCCGGTCTGGCGCCCCCTGCCCAACGGCCGCAACGCCGAGGATCGCGAACGCCAGGAAATGGAACGTCGCCTGGTCGACAAGCTGCAGGCGGCCGGCCAACTGCGTCCCGGCATCCTCATCCGCGCCCTGCGCGAGCAGCGATACGGCTTGTTCGAACGAGCTCTGGGCCACCTGGGCGGGTTCAGCCCCGCCCAGGTCCGGGCCGCGATTCACTCATCGACAGCAGAACCCCTTTATCTGGCGTGCACCGCCGTGGGCCTGGACAAGGCGGTTTTCGCCTCCGTCCTGGCCGAACTGCGCAAGCTGACCGACGGCCTGCCCGGCGACGGCGGCTGGTCCGCCACGCCGATGAACAGTCATTCCGCAGCCCGCGCCTTCCGCCAGATGATGGAAAGATTCGCGACAGTTTGACTTCGGCGCCAAGCTGAGGCTCACGTTCGCGCGTGAACCCGACTCCGCCCGTCCCCGCCCTGGCCTTCACCGCCAGCGACCGCCCTGAGGCCCAGGCGGCGCGCCAGGGTCTGATCGCGCGCTACGGCGCCGTTCCGGAAGAAGAGGCCGACGTCATCGTCGCCCTGGGCGGCGACGGGCAGATGCTGGAGACCCTGCACGCCAACCTGCGTCGTCGCACCCCGGTGTACGGCATGAACCGCGGTTCGGTCGGGTTTCTGATGAACGACTATGACGAGGACGATCTGATCGCCCGCGTGGTCGCCGCTGAACGCACTGTGATCCATCCGCTGCAGATGGACGCCTGGACCGAGAGCGGCGAGGTCCACACCGGCCTGGCCATCAACGAGGTCTCCCTGCTTCGCCAGACCCGCCAGAGCGCCAAGCTGAAGATCACGGTCGACGACCGGGTGCGGCTGGAAGAGCTGTCGTGCGACGGCTGCCTGGTGGCGACCCCGGCCGGATCCACCGCCTATAATCTGTCGGCCCACGGCCCGATCATTCCTCTGGACGCCCGTATTCTGGCCCTGACCCCGATCAGCGCCTTCCGTCCCCGTCGCTGGCGCGGCGCCCTGCTGTCCCACGGCGCCAAGGTGCGGTTCGACGTGCTGGAGCCGGACAAGCGGCCGGTCTCCGCCACGGCCGACAATTTCGAAGTTCGGCGCGTGGCGCGGGTTGAGGTGCGTGAACGCCGCGACGTCGCCCTGACCATGCTGTTTGACGCAGGCCGGTCGTTCGACGAGCGGGTGATGGCCGAGCAGTTCGCCAACTGACGATAGCCCCTACACCCCTTCTTAAGGGCGCGCGGATAAGCTTCGCCGAAATTTCTATGGAGTCTCCCATGAGCGACCCGGCGCACGTCATTCGCCCCACGCCCCCCCTTCGCACGAAGGTCGGCGGCGGTTTCGGCATCAACGCCGACGCCATCGCACGGGCGGAGGAAGCGCTGAAGGCCATGTCCGCCCAGTTCGGACAGTGGCTGAACGACGAGATCGTCAAGCTGGACAAGGCCCAGGCCGACGTCCGTGAACAGGGCTTGAACGCAGAGACCGCCGAGGCCCTGTACTTCCGCGCCCATGACCTGAAGGGGCTGGGAACGACGTATGAATACCCGCTGGTGACCCGTATCGCCGGTTCGCTTTGCCGCCTGCTGGACGACGCCGGCGCCCGCCAGAACGCGCCCCTGATCATCATCGACGCCCATATCGACGCCATCCGCGCCGTGGTTCGCGACCAGGTGAAGACCGACGAAAACCCGACCGGCCGCATCCTGGCCGAATCCCTGGAAGCCAAGGTCGCCGAACACAAGGCGCGCTGAGCTTCAGCCCCCTCCAAAATGAAAAGGCCCGCCGTCAGGCGGGCCTTTTCTTTGCTGTACCCCAGGACTCAAGCGGCGGTGGCGGCGATCCTTGCGGGGCGGACGGGCGCCTGGTCCAGCCGCTCCATCAGATAGGCTAGGTCGTCGCGGAGGACGTTCGGCCGCTGGGTCAGGAACCGTTCCAACATGCGCTGGCGGAAGACCTCGCTCGCCGTATCAACCCCCTCGGCCGACAGGGCGCGCCAGGTGTCGACCCCCGCGCGGAAGGCCTGGAACAGCCGTGGCGGCAGGCCGGCCCGGTCATAGATCGCCTTTAGCCCGAGAGGTCCTGCATCATGGATCATCAGCCAGGCCCGGTGATGCGGCGTGTTGGCCAACTCGGCCAGACCATGCTCGAACATCGCCATCTGTCCCCGCGCCAGGCCGCGCAGCAACAGCGAGGCGTTCAAGGCCTTGCGCAGATTCAACTGCGCCATGAAGGCGCCCAGGTCCGCGCTGCTCGCGGCCTGATCCACCAGATCGACCGTGGCGCGCTCGCGTGCGTACTGAGCCAGGCGAATGGCGGTCTCGGGCGCCATCGCATGCCGCGAGACCAGATGTTCGCGCACCGTCTCGCTGGCCAGCTCGATCAGACGCTCGGTGATATGCAGCGGCAGCACCTGGCGATAGGCGACGGATGTCACCACCTCGGCCGAGTCCGGGAAACGATCGACGATCGCCCCCAGGGCGCGTTCCGACAGGTCTGCGTTGTCATTGGCCGCAAGGGCTCTGACCGCCTGTTCACAGCCTTCGTCCGCCAGCGCCTGAGCCACGTCGCGCGACACGCGCGGTCGACCGGCGACGGCGACCTGACGCAAGGCCGCGCCCCCGCGCACGATCTCGATCAGGTCTTCGTCGCTGAAGGCCGGCGAAGCGCCGATGATCGGCAGGGCGATGCTGTCCACGTCCGCCGCCAGCCGGCGGGCAATGTCATTGGGGATCAGGTCTGAAGCCTTCAGCGTCACGGCCATAGCCCGACGCACCAGTTCGGCCGCGTCATTGGCCAGCAGCCGCACGATCTTCTGCGCCGCCTGCCGGTCCCGGTCGTCCAGATCGGCGCGATCCATATTGCGGCACAGCTTGTGCGCCGCCTCCGCGCGTTCATCGTCATCGGCCGCCTTCACCAGGCGCTGGATGTCCATTTCGGTCAGTCGGGCGCGGTGGGCGGTCATGGACGGCTCGTCAGGGAATCGGGCGTGTCCGATATCATGAGACTGCCATGCTTAACGGTCGGTTTACTATGGAGAGACCGGACGGCGGTCAGGTCGATTCCCCGCCGTTCGGCGAAAAGGCGCCGCCGAAGCCGCTTCCGCCCGATCCGTCCTGGCCCAGAAGCAGGGCCAGGATGCCCTGATCCTGCTTCAGCCGATCCATCCGCGCCGCCAGAACCTGATCCCGATCGCTCAATTCCGGCATTGGGAACCGCGTATCCCCCGCCCCGGCCGCCGGCGCGCCGTCGCCCGCCGAGCGTTGCAGATTGGCATGGACCTCGGAAACCGTGGCCGCCCGCCCGTTCTTGTAGAAGATGCTGCGGTTGGCCCGGGCCGCATCAGGGAACAGGGCGACGGCGCTGGCGCCCGGGTTGCGGTCCAGGGCGTTCATCAGACTGGCCGCGCCCGCCGGCCCAAGGAAATGGGCGGCGTACAGATCGCCGGCGCCGGGCTCCTTGCCGGTGCGCCCGCGCAGATAGGCGGCGTTGGACGCCGTCAACTCCGCCGCCATCACCGAGGCGGCGTGCGGATCGAATCTCAGGTCCAGCACCACATTTCGCGCCGATCCCTCCACGCGCCAGCGTCCGTCGGTCCCCCGGTGGATCAGATCGGCGTACTGGCCGTAGCCGTGCTGGGCGCCATGCTGTTTGACCGTCCCCAGCCAGGTCTGTTCAATGAACTGGAACAGGCCTGCCGCCGATGAGGTGGGCGCCTTGGCCGACGGGTTCATGGCGCTCTCGCGCCGCGCCGTCTTGACCAGGAAGTCGTAATCGACTCCCACGGCGGTCGAGGCGCGCTGGATGGCCGCCTCTACCCCGCCGGAAGATGGAATCGCTCTGATGCCCATGACAAGCGGAGGGTCGTCGAACGTGGTTAATCAACCGTTAATCGTTAACGACAGCGTTAACAGCCGAGCCATGATCGACGTTTGTCGAACCGCGTATCTTCGCCGCAAAGCCGCCACAACCTGAGCGCTCACTTTCTGTTACGGGCGCTGCGGGGGCGGTGAACGAGGGAGTGCAGTCATGATGATCCGTGCCGCCGGGGGTCCCGGCGCCGTCAGCCCCATCGACTTCGGGGAACGCAAGAAACCACTGCCGCGCTGGATGTGGGCGGCCATCGGCCTGTCGGTCCTGGCCCATGTCGGCGCCGGCGTGGTGCTCTATAACCAGCGGTTCCAGTTGAAGGCGCCCGACGTCGCTCCGCCGGCGCCGCCGCCGACCATCGTCACCCTGGACCTGCCGCGTCCGAAACCCCTGCCGAAGGTCGAGGCTAAGGCGCCGCCCGCGCCGCAAAATCCGACCCACAAGCCGCCGGTGGTCTTCCCGACGACGGAGCCCTCGCCCTTCGCCGCGCCGGACGTCCCTGTCGTCGACGCGACCCCGGGTCTGGTCGTCAGCACGGCCCCGACCGGCGTCCAAGGCGGCACGGCGACGACGGAAACGCCGATCCGCGCCGTCTCGGTCATCAACAACCCGACCTGGGCCAGCCGTCCGTCGGCGGCGCAGATGGCGCGGGCCTATCCGACGCGCGCGGCCGAGAATGGCCTGTCAGGCTCCGCGAGCCTCTCTTGCGTCGTGCGCATCGACGGCGGCCTGACCGCCTGCCGCGTCGCTGGCGAAACCCCGAACGGCCAGGGCTTCGGTCGGGCGGCCATGAGCCTGACGCGGGACTTCCGCATGAACCCCCGCACGGTCGACGGCCGCGCGGTGGACGGGGCGACGGTCAACTTCACCGTCCGTTTCGCGATGGCGGACTAGAACCGTCGAGGATCGAGGGCGCGGGCCGCAGGCGACGGCGCCCGCCCCTCGATCGCATCGGCCACGACGGCCCCGACCATCGGCGCCAGCAGCCAGCCGTTGCGACGCGGCGCCAGGGCCAGAAACAGACCTGCTCCGTCCGGCGCCGGGCCCGCCATCGGCAACCCGTCCGGCGAGGCCCCGCGCACCCCGGCGCGCCATTCGATGTCCAGCGGTTCGGGCGAGCGCCCCAGCACCCGCCAGGCCGCCTCAAGCAGGCGTTCGCCCACGGCCGGGTCGGGTACGGTGTCGCGGCGTCCCGGCTCCATCGTCGCGCCTATGACCGCTCCGCCGGTCATAGGCGCCACATAGGCCCCCGGCCCGCGCAAGGCGTGGGACGCCAGATCCGCCTTGGCCACCCCGATCTGCCCCCGGATCGGCTGGACGTTCTCGACCAAGGTGCGCGTCGCCTCCGGCGAACCCGGAATCGCGTCGCCGGCTCCTGTCGCCAGCACGACGGCCGAGGCCGCCAGCGTCCGATCGTCCAGTTCGATGGTCCAGCCGTCGGACTGGGCGGTCAGCCGGACCACGCGCCCCTGGATGATCCCGTCGCCGAGCGCGGCGTGCAGGGCCGCCATCGCCTGTTCCGGTTGGATCTGACCGTCCTCGTCCGTGATCACCCGATCACCGTCGCGGCGGGCTTCGAAACCCAGGGCCTTCAGCCGCGCCGCCATGGCGTCCACGTCTCCGCCGCGCCATTCGGCCGGACGCCGCGCGAAGGCCACGCCGGACGCCTGGGCGAAGGCGGGCCACAGATCGCGTCCCGCACGCAGAAGCGCCGCCCGGTCCGGCGAGACATCGTCGATCGCCGCCTCCATGGCCGGCGCCACCATGCCCGCCGCCACCCGCGAGGCGTTGGGTCCGCCGGGGTCGACCACAGTCACCCTATGGCCGCGTCGCGTCAGCTCGAAGGCCGTACTCAGGCCCAGCACGCCGGCGCCGATGATCACTATGGCAGGGGAAGACATCACCACGTCCAGATCGACCCGCGAGGCCCGGAATGCAAGCGGCCCCGCCCGGACCTTTCGTCCTAGCTGCGGCGCTTCGCCCGCATTGGTTCAGACTGCGCCCAGCACGCGGTTCACATGGGCCATCTTGCGGCCGGGACGGGCCTCGGCCTTGCCGTACAGGTGCAGGCGTTCGTCCGACTTGCCGGCCAGGGCGCGCCACTGCTCGACCTCGTCGCCCAGCAGGTTCTTCATCTCGACGCGGGCGTGAGCCGACGTCGGCCCCAGAGGCCATCCGGCCACCGCGCGGATATGTTGTTCGAACTGGTCGCAGACGCAGCCGTCCTGGGTCCAGTGGCCGGTGTTGTGGACGCGCGGCGCGATCTCGTTGACCAGCAGGACGTCGTCGCCGCCCGGAACCGGAATATCGAAAAGCTCGACCCCCAGGACCCCGACATAGTCCAGCCCGTCCAGGATGGCTTCGGCGATGGCGCGGGCGCGGACCTGGGTCTTCTCGTCCACCGTGGCCGGCGCCAGTGTGGTGCGCAGCACCCCGCCCTCGTGCCGGTTCTCGCCCAGCGGATAGACCGCCATATGGCCGTCCCAGTCGCGCGCGGCGATCACCGACAGTTCGCGAACGAAGCTCGCCCTGGCCTCCAGAATGGCCGGGCGGCCGCCCAGGCTTTCCAGCGCGGCGGGGGCCTCCTCCAGAGTGCGGATCCAGACCTGGCCCTTGCCGTCATAGCCTTCGCGGCGAGTCTTCAGCAGGGCGGGCAGACCCAGGGTCGTCAGGCCGAGGACCAGATCGTCCAGCGTGTCGACCACGGCGAACTCGACCGTCGAGGCGCCGACGGCGTTCAGGAAGGTCTTTTCCTCCACCCGGTCCTGCGACACGCGCAGGGCGGTCGGTCCGGGCGCGACCAGGGCGCCGGCCTCGGCCAGCCGTTCGATGGAGGCGGCGGGCACGTTCTCGAACTCGAAGGTCACGACGTCGGCGGCCCGGCCCAGGGCCGTCAGGGCCTCGGGGTCGTCATAGGCGGCGACGATCTGGGCGGTGGAGACCCGACCGGCCGGGCTGTCGGGCTCCGGGTCCAGGATGACGACGTCAAAGCCCAGGCGTGCAGCCGCCTGGCTCAGCATCCGGCCCAGTTGGCCGCCGCCGAGAATGCCGAGGGTCGAACCGGGGGGGAGCGGAAGCGTGGGCACTCAGTCCTCGACGGTTTCGGCGACGGAATCCGTCAGGGCGGCGCGGAAGGCGGCCAGCCGTGCGGCCAGAGCCTCGTTCGACAAGGCCAGGATCTGGGCGGCCAGTATGCCGGCGTTGGCGGCGCCCGCCTCGCCGATGGCCAGGGTCGCGACCGGAACCCCGGCCGGCATCTGCACGATGGACAACAGACTATCCATGCCCTTCAGGGCCTTGGACTGGACCGGCACGCCCAGCACCGGCAGTTCGGTCATCGAGGCGGCCATGCCCGGCAGGTGGGCGGCGCCCCCGGCCCCGGCGATGATGACCTTGAAACCGGCCGCCTTGGCGCCGGTCGAAAACTCGACCAGCCGCTGGGGGGTGCGGTGCGCGCTGACGACCTTGGCCGTCCAGGCGACGCCCAACTGATCCAGTTTGTCGGCGGCCAGCTTCATCGTCGGCCAGTCGGACCGACTGCCCATGATGATCGCCACCGGCGTTGCGGAAGTCGCCATATCTTCAAGGCCCCTCGCGGAAAGGCCGCCCGTTACAGCACGCGGCGGACGCCCGCAACCGATACAGGCCGTGTTTACGGCGGGTTTCGCTACGGCCCCGCCTTCAATCTCGGCCGTTCAGCCTCTAACATCCGCTTATCGCGCGTCCGGTTGAGTCGCGCCGCCGGAGCCAGCCTGCGCCGTGACCGACGTGGCCGAACACGACCTGACCGCCGAGATCGCGCGCCTGCGCGCCGAGCTGGACGCCTGGAAACAGCGCGCCGCTGCGGCCGAGGCGGCGGCCGACCACGACGTCCTGACCCCGGCCCTGAACCGCCGCGGCTTCGTCGCCGCCCTGCAGCGGACCATGGCCTATTGCCAGCGCCACGGCGTGCCGGCGGTGCTGCTTTATCTGGATATGGACGGATTCAAGG
Organism: Brevundimonas sp. GW821-FHT10A07; assembly: GCF_059415785.1. NCBI lineage: Bacteria > Pseudomonadati > Pseudomonadota > Alphaproteobacteria > Caulobacterales > Caulobacteraceae > Brevundimonas > Brevundimonas sp. GW821-FHT10A07. The sequence continues at coordinate 219,452 of NZ_JBWKNX010000001.1, read as the reverse complement.
GGGTCAACGACCGGCTGGGCCACGCCGCGGGCGACGCCGCCCTGGTGGCGGTGGCGCGGATGCTGCTGGGCCATCTGCGCGAATCGGACGCCGTTGGCCGCCTGGGCGGCGACGAATTCGCTTTGCTGATGCTGAACGCCGGCGTCGATGAAGGCCAGGCCAAGGCGCGCCAGCTGGGCGAGGCGCTGAAGACCGAGGGCTTCGTCTGGAACGGCCAGCAGACCGCGCTGGGCGGCTCGTTCGGCGTCCGCGCCTGGGACGGCCACACCGACCCCGAAATCTGGCTGACCGAGGCGGACGCCGCCATGTGGGTGCGCAAGAAGGGGCGCTGAGGCCCCTTCCCCGCCTTCCCTCTTACAGCGGCAGCCGCAACTGAACGCCGCCCATATGGCTGTCGGCGTGTTCGCCGTACCGGCCGCGATAGGCGATCGTCACCTTGACGGGCCCCAGCGACCCTTCGACCCCGGCCGAGGCCAGGAACTGGCCGCCGAACGGATCCTCGACCTCCCGCTCCAGCACCTGCGCCGGGTTGTTGTAGAGGCCGACGCGCACCGGGTCGGAACTGTCGTCCAGGGCGTCGCGATAACCGCCCTCGGCGAACAGGCCGAACCCGCCCATCTCCGCCTCGGCCCGCAGCGCCACCTCGCCGCTGATCGCCTTCATCTCGCGATCCTCATATTCGTACTGGGCGGCGACGCCCTGCTCCCAATAGCCGTCGACGTCGCTGGTGGCCCAGGTCACGGCGGCGCGGGGCGACAGGGCCACACCCCCCATGTCGAACCACATCCCGCCCTGCAGCCGCGCGCCCGTGCTGAAGGCGCGGGTCTCGGCCGTGTGGACGATGGGCGCCAGGCTGGTGGTGCGCTCGATGTCGTCGATATTGTCGCGCGCCACCCCGACCGCCGCATTGACGAACAGGTCGCCCGAGCGCCAGCCGCCATACAGATCCAGGCCGAAGCTCTCGACGTTGAAGGTCAGGGCCTGGCTTTCGACATCGGTCTTGCGCGCCGTGCCGGCCATGCCGAAGCGCCAGTTCGCCGACGGTCCCGCCTCAAGCGCGATCCGACCGCCCCAGCCGTCGCTGGACGACTCGGTGACCGAATGGCGCGCGTCCGTGTCCACGCTGTCGACCATGGCCGAGGCGGTGACCGCCACGCCGGCCTCCCAGGCTTCACGACCCGACAGGGCCTCGCTGGCTGCATCCAGGGCGTCCTCGCGGTGCCGGAATGTGGTCTCGCCCTGCAGGGCCGCCTGGGACCCGATGTCGCCATAGTAGAGGTAGTCGGTCGCCAGACGGGCGATGATCTGATGCCCGGCTGCGGTGGGATGGACCCCGTCGAAGTAGAAATAGCTGCTTGGGTTCGAACAGACCGTCACCCCGTTGAAACAGGCCTGGGTCACGTTGGTGATGCCGAACTGGCCCGGATCGGCGGCCAGGGTGTCGCCGATCTTGAACAGGTCCATCAGGATGATGTTGCTGCCGGGCCGCGCGGCGGCCGTGGTGTTCAAGCCCGTCAGCAGGGCCGTATTGAAGGTCGTCACCGCATAGTCGGCGAGGGGCGCGGCCGTCGTGCCCCGGAACTGCGGCGTCAGGCTGAGCTTGGGCAGGTTGGTGACCAGTATGGTCCCCGCCCCCGCGCCGGCGACGCTGTTGACCAGGCTGTTGATGTTGGCGGCGGCCGACGTCGCGACCGGAGTGATGGCGCCGACCGGGCTTGCCGATGCGCCGGCGGCGGGCAGTCCCTGGAAGATGTCGTTGGCGCCGCCCAGGACGCTGACCAGGTCATTGGACCCGAAGGTCCCGCCCCGGCTGGTGTAGGCGGCCAGCTGGGTCAACATGCCCGGCGGAGGGCCGGCCGAGGCGTCGGTGCGAGCGCCGCCGAAGGCGTAGTTGATGCTGCCGCTGACGGAGCCGGTGAAATTGACCGCGTTGAAGCCCAGCAGTTCGGTGAAGACCGGACCGGTGGAGAATCGTCCCTGGTAGTAGGGCGGGCTGGGCGGCTGCGTCCCGCCCGACGCCAGATACAGGTTGCCGTTGTCGCTCAGGCTGTCGCCGAACACGACCAGGCGGTTGTAGGTCTGGGCCGAGGCCGAGCCCGCAAAGGCGCAGGCGGCGACGACCAGGGCGGCGACGGCGCCGCCGGTGAGATAGCGTGACATTTATTTCCTCCCACAGCCGTCGTGTATCGCGGCCGTTACTCGGGAGGATGCGCCACTCTGCGGCGAGCGCAAGATGCCGTTACGTCAGCCTTCGGAAGATAACGGGTCGTTCCGTCAATGCAGGGTGCGGAACTTCAGCGTTCCCGGCACCGTCTTCAGCGTTCGGAGGGCCTCGGGATCATAGTCCCGGTCCACGTCGGTGATGACATAGCCGGTGCGCTCATCGGTCTTCAGATGCTGACCCAGGATGTTCAGCCCCGCCGCAGCCAGGGCACGGTTCAACTCGGCCAGGACGCCGGGCTGGTTCTTGTGGATGTGCAGGATCCGGTGCGCGCCCGACACCTCGGCCAGTTGCACGTTCGGCAGGTTGACGCTGAAGGTCGTGTCGCCACGGTTCAGATAGCCCAGCAGACGCTCGGCCGCGAACTCGGCGATGGCTTCCTGCGCCTCCTCGGTCGATCCGCCGATGTGCGGGGTCAGGATCATGTTCTTCATCCCCTGCAGCGGGCTTTCGAACGGGTCCGAATTGGTGCGCGGCTCCTCGGGGAAGACGTCCACGGCGGCGCCGGCGACGCGGCCCGAGCCCATGGCCTGCGACAGGGCGCCGACGTCGACCACATGGCCGCGCGACAGGTTCAGGAACAGTGCGCCTTCCTTCATCCGGGCGAACTGGGCTGCGCCGAAGATGTTGGAATTCTCGCGACGCCCGTCGACGTGCAGGGTCACGACATCGCTCTCGGCCAGCAGGGCGTCCAGCGACCGCATGCGTCGCGCATTGCCCAGGGCCAGCCGCTCCGACAGGTCATAGAACAGCACCCGCATCCCCAGATTCTCGGCCAGGACCGACAACTGGCTGCCGATGGCGCCATAGCCGACGATGCCCAGGGTCTTGCCGCGCAGTTCCTTGGATCCGGTCGCCGACTTGTTCCACTGGCCGACATGCATGGCGGCGGACTTGTCCACCACGTCGCGCATCAGGACGATCATCAGACCGATGGCCAGTTCCACGACCGAGCGGGTGTTCGAATAGGGGGCGTTGAACACCGCCACGCCGTGATCGGAGGCGGCGTCCAGATCGATCTGGTTGGTGCCGATGCAGAAGGCGGCGACGGCCATCAGCCGATCAGCCTCTTCCAGCACCCGACGGCTGACCGTGGTCTTGGAGCGGATGCCCAGCACATGCACGCCCTTGATGGCGGCGATCAGGTCGTCCTCGTCCAGGGCGCCCTTGACCGTCTCCACCGAATAGCCGGCCTCCTCCAGCCGTTCGACGGCGGCGGGGTGGATGTTCTCGAGCAACAGCATCTTCATCCGGCTGCGCGGGAAGGACCAGCGGCCCACCAGGCCTTCGGCGTGCAGCACCTCGTCCAGCGATGCGGCCTCGGCGTCGGCGACCTCCACCACCGGCGCGCGGCGCGCGACCTCGGTGAAGGCGTAGAAGACGTCGGCGGCCCCGGCCAGCTTGACCTCGGCGTCGTTCCAGCCGTCGCCGACCATGACGACCCGACCCGACAGCTTCTGGGCGTGGATGACGGCCGGCTTGCCGTCGGCCTGGGACAGGGGATTCGCGTCATCGACACCCGTCACCCGGTCGTCGGCGTCATAGACGAGGTCGTTACACAGCACCCGGTCCAGCGACACGCCCAGCATCTCGGCCACCGGCGCGATCACCTCGCGGAAGCCGCCGGACAGGATGACCACCTTGCCCTTGTGCTGCTGGAAGAAGTTCAGGTTGCGCCGCACCGAGGCGGTCAGGTGATCCGGCGCCGTCTCGGCCAGGGTCGCGATATGGGCGCGGGTCAGGGGCAGCAGGGCCAGACGGCGGCGCAGCGCCTCGCCGAATGCGATTTCACCGGACATGGCTTTGTCTGTCAGATCTGCGATCTGAGCCCGGACCTGATCCGCCTCGGGCGATCCCGCCAGGGCGATATCGGCCAGGGCTTCCAGGGTCTCGAACCCGACCAGGGTCGAATCGAAGTCGAAGATCAGTGTGGGGCGCGCGCTCATGGGCGGGGTCTTAGCCGCCTTCGCCCTCGCAGCAAAGCCGAGCCTTGCTGATGAACAGGCTCAGTTTCGCTTAAACCTTGCCGTCCGCCGCGAAATTCGTCGCGGCGGACGGCAAGAAATATCAGAAGCGCGCGATACGACGCACGTGGCTGTCGGGGCGACGGCTTTCCAGCACGGCCGCGCCCACAGCGGCGGCGATGGTGGCCACCGCCAGCAAGGCCCCGCCCTCGCGGGCGTGATCGCGGGCATAGGCGCCGGCGTCGTCAGCATAACGGCGAGCCGCCTTGCCGTGTTTCTTCAGCGCCTTCCTGGAGCCTTTACGGGTGGAGCGGAACCATTCGTCCGCCCGCCCCCGCGCATCATGGGCCGCGTCAGCTGCGCGATGGCGCGCCTCGCGGGAGAAGTCTCCGGCCCGCTCGCCCGCGTCTTCGGCCCGATGACGGAAGGCGTCGACGGCGTCATGGAACCGGTCGCGCAGGTCTTCGGTGTCCACCCATCCGCGCGGATCGATACGGGTCTTGAGGCGCTGATAGCGCGTCGGTCCGCTGCGCTGGGTCAGATACAGGACCACGGCGGCGCCTGCCGCAAGGGCGACGAGGCTGCCGGCGGTGACGCCCGGATGTTTGCGGACTTCGGCCAGGGCGCTGAAATTACGGACCATAGGATAGTGAACCTCTTCATCGAGGCCGTCCTCGGTCGGGTCATAGAGCCCGTCGTCATACGGCCGATAGGCGGAACGGCGGTCCCGCATCAAAGATGGAGCGAACCGCGCCAGAAGAGGTTCCGCAATCCCCGGCAAAGCTGAGTAGAAAGACGCGATGACGCGCCCTCCCCCGCCGACCGTGATCTCGCGGATCGGATGGGTGGCGCAATACAGGATGGTGTCGGCGACCACATGGGTCGCATAGACCGGCTGGGGATTATGGACCGCCTGGCCGGTCAGGTTGCGGGCGTGACGGCTGTAGGGGGTATCGATCGCGCCGGGCTTGACCAGGCTGACGGTTACGGGCGCGTGCTCGCGCAACAGTTCGATCCGCAGGGCGTTGGTGAACCCCTTCACCGCATGTTTGGACGCCGCATAGACGCCCTGCACCGGCAGCGGCCGGTCCGACAGGATCGAGCCGACATTGATGATCGCCCCGCCGCCCGGCCGCGTCCGCAGATGCTCCGCCGCCGCCAGAGACCCATTGACCACGCCCCAATAGTTGGTCTCGAACAGGCGGCGCTGATCCTCCAGCCTCGTCTCGCGGATCGACCCGAACATCCCGACCCCGGCGTTGTTGACCCAGGTGTCGAAGCCGCCGAACAGCCGCACGCATTTCTCGACCGCCGCCTTCAACGCCTCGGGATCGGCCACGTCGGCAACGGCCCAGGCCACACGCGCCCCTTGGGCCTGCAACTCCTCGCAGAGGGCCCGCAAGTCCCGTTCGCCCCGCGCGATCAGAAACACCCGGGCGCCGGCCCGCGCCGCCCGCCGCACCGTCGCCAGCCCCACGCCCGAGGTCGCGCCGGTGACGACGATGGACTGCTCGCCCAGGGGCTTCAGCGCAGGTTTCGCGCTCATCGACCGTTCCTCGCTTCCAGACCTCGACAATTTCTCGAGGTTTTTCCGGATTTGTCGAGGCGGATTCTACAGGTGTTTCGAGGCCTGCGCGCGGGTTTGCGGGCCGCCGCGCCGGCGCGCAAATTCGTCCCCGATCATCGTCCCCCTTATCAAGGCGGCTCAGGGCGCCTAAATAGCCGCGATCCCGAAATGACGCCGTTCAAGGACCTTGCCGTGACCGATCACGCGCCTCAATCCGCCGTTTCCGACGATCTGGCCGCCGCCTTCCAGATCGAGGGCTGGCCTGTGCGCGGCCGCCTGGTCCGGCTGGGCGCGACCATCGACAAGATCCTGGCCGCCCACGCCTATCCCGAGCCGGTCGCCGCCTTGCTGGGCGAGGCCTGCGCGCTTGCGGCCCTGATCGGCTCCAGCCTGAAATTCGAGGGCCGGCTGATGGTCCAGGCCCAGGGCGACGGCCCGGTGCGGTATGTCGTCGCCGACTATGGCACCGACGGCACGCTGCGCGGCTACTGCCGCTATGACGAGGCCGAGGTGGCCGAGGCGTCCCAGGGCTTCGCTCGTCCCGGCGCCCAGACCCTGCTGGGCCAGGGCGTCTTCGTCATGACCCTGGATCGCGGCCCCGATTTCGAACGCACCCAGGGGATCACGCCCATAGAGGGCGAAAGCCTGTCGCTGTGCGCCGAACACTATTTCCAGCAGTCCGAACAGGTTCCGACCAAGGTGCGCCTGGCCGTCGGCGAGGTCCTGACCGAGGCGGGCTCGCAGTGGCGCGCCGGCGGGGCGATGATCCAGATCATCGCCGGCGACGAGGCGCGAGGCTCCACCGAAGAGATCTGGGACCGCACCCGCGCCCTGTTCGGCACCCTGGGCGACGACGAGCTGATCGACCCGACCATCTCGCCTGAGACCCTGCTGTTCCGCCTGTTTCACGAAGACGGCGTGCGGCTGGAAGGCGCACGGGCGCTGACGGCCGTCTGTCGTTGCTCCAGGGAGCGCATCGCCTCGGTCCTGGCCTCTTTCGACCCCGCCGAACGCGCCGACATGGTCGAGGACGACGGCAAGATCCGCGTCACCTGCGAATATTGCGCCACCGTCTACGCCCTGGAGCCGGACGAGGTCGTCGCCGAACAGATCTGAATGGAAAAGGGGCGGCCGATCCGGCCGCCCCTTTTATCTAGCCTTCCAGATCCAGCGAATAGCCCGCCGAGCGCACGGTGCGGATCGGGTTCGCGCTGTCATCGCCGATGGACAGGGCCTTGCGCAGCCGGCCGACATGGACGTCCACCGTGCGGGCCTCGACATAGACGTCGGAGCCCCAGACGGCGTCCAGCAGTTGCTCACGGCTGAACACCCGGCCCGGGTGCTGCATGAAATGATCCAGCAGTCGGAATTCGGTCGGGCCCAGATGCACTTCCTGGCCCGAGCGCTTCACCCGGTGCGAGACGCGGTCGATGATGATGTCGCCGTGGTTCAGACGATCGTCGGCCAGGCCCGGCCGGATGCGGCGCAGCACGGCGCGGATGCGGGCGATCAGTTCGACCATCGAGAAGGGTTTGGTCAGATAGTCGTCGGCCCCGGTGTCCAGGCCGCGAACCCGATCGCTTTCCTCGCCCCGCGCCGTCAGCATGATGACCGGCAGGTTGCGCGTCTCGGCCTTGCCCCGAATACGGCGGCAGACCTCGATGCCGGACAGCTTGGGCAGCATCCAGTCCAGCAGGACCAGATCGGGCTGACGCTCATCGATCTGCAGCATGCCCTCTTCACCGTCGGAAGCGACGGCGACGTCGTAACCTTCCTTCTCGAGATTGTACTGAAGCAGGGTCGCCAGCGCGTCCTCGTCTTCCATCACAAGGATATAGGGCTGCACTTCGGGTCTCCGGTCTCGGCTTAGTGCGAGTTGGTCGTCAGGTTGGGGGTCGAGGTCTCGTCTTCCGCTCCCGGCAGGGCGCGCGGTCGCTCGCCCACCATGTCGTCGCCGGTGATCTCGTAGTGAACGGTCTCGGCGATATTGGTCGCGTGGTCGCCGATCCGTTCCAGATTCTTGGCCATGAACAATAGATGGGTGCAGGCGCCGATCGTGCGCGGGTCGCCCATCATGTAGGTCAGCAGTTCGCGGAACAGGGCGTTGTAATGCTCGTCCACCTCGTCGTCCGTCTGCCAGACGGCCACGGCGCGATCGAGCTCGGAAGCGGTGTAGGCGTCCAGAACGTCGCGCAGACGGGTCGAAACCAGGCGGCCCATCCGCTCGATCGAACGCGTCAGGGGCTGCATCGGCTCGGCTTCCGCCAGGATCAGCGCCCGCTTGGCGATGTTCTTGGCCAGGTCGCCGGTGCGTTCCAGGTCTGACGCCATCTTCATGGCGCCCAGGGTCCGACGCAGGTCGCTGGCGACCGGCTGGCGCAGGGCGATCAGACGGATGGCCTTCCGCTCGATATCCCGTTGCAGGGCGTCGAGCTTCAGGTCGCGATCCACGACGGCGCGCGCCAAGGCCACGTCCCGCCGGGCGACGGAATCGATGGCGTCCGAGACCTGGGCCTCGGCCAGGCCGCCCATGCGGGCGACCTCGGCCGTGATCTGGTTCAGCTCGTCGCCGTAAGCCTTGACCGTGTGCTGGTTCATCAGCCGAAGCGTCCTGTAATGTAGTCCAGGGTGCGCCGCTCACGCGGATTCTGGAAGATGTCTTCCGTGTCGCCGGTCTCGACCAGACGACCCATGTGGAAGAAGGCGGTGCGCTGTGAAACCCGTGCAGCCTGGGCCATCGAGTGGGTGACGATGACGATGCAGAACCGCTCACGCAGTTCGTCGATCAGTTCCTCGATCCGCGCGGTGGCGATGGGGTCCAGGGCCGAGCAGGGTTCGTCCATCAGGATGACTTCGGGGTTGACCGCGATGGCGCGGGCGATGACCAGACGCTGCTGCTGACCACCCGACAGCCCCATGGCCGACGACTGCAGGCGGTCGGCGACCTCTTCCCACAGGCCGGCGCGCTTCAGGGCGCTTTCGACCACGCCGTCCATCTCGGACTTGGCGCTGACCAGCCCATGGATCTTGGGGCCGTAGGCGACGTTTTCGTAGATGGATTTCGGGAAGGGGTTCGGGCGCTGGAACACCATGCCGACACGGGCGCGCAACAGGACCGGGTCGATGGACCGATCGTTGATGTCCTCGTCGTCCATCGCGATGCGGCCGGTGACCTTGCAGCCCGCAATCGTGTCGTTCATGCGGTTCATGGTCCGCAGGAAGGTCGACTTGCCGCAGCCCGAAGGGCCGATCAGGGCCGTGACCGTCTTGTCCGGAATATCCAGCGAGACGTCGTAAAGCGCCTGCTTGCCGTCATAGAAGACGGAGACGTCACGCGCCGCGATCTTGATCGGACCGGTCGGCGGAGTGGCGACCACGGTCGGGCCGCTCACAGGCGTGGCGTCTTCAAGGCGGGCTTCCACGGCGGAGGCGGCTTTGGAGGACGTGGCTTCGGGCAAGACTTGGCCGCCCATGCGAACGGACTCGGTCGGATCGGCGGCGCCGGCGCCGGTCTGGTCTTCAGCAGAACGGAAGATACGGAATTTCATTCTCTTACCACCGACGCTCGAAGCGCCGCCTCAGGATGATGGCCGCCGTGTTCATGATGATCATGAAGACCAGAAGAACGATGATCGCAGCAGCGGTGCGTTCGTGGAACGCCCGCTCGGAGGCGTTCTCCCAGATGTAGATCAGCGAAGGCAGGGCGCCGACCGGCTGGTCGATCGCATGCGGCACGCCGGGAACGAAGCTGACCATGCCGATCAGGAGCAGCGGCGCGGTCTCGCCCAAAGCGTGCGCCATGGAGATGATTGCGCCGGTCATCACGCCGGGCATCGCCAGAGGCAGGACGTGGCTGAACACCGTCTGGGTCTTGGAGGCGCCCATGGCCAGGGCGGCCTCGCGAATGGACGGAGGGACGGCCTTCAGCGCCGAGCGGGTGGCGATCACCAGGGTCGGCAGGGCCATCAGGGCCAGGACCAGGCCACCGACGATCGGACTGGCGCGCGGCAGATGCATCCAGTTGATGAACAGGGCCAGACCCAGCAGGCCGTAGACGATCGACGGCACGGCGGCGAGGTTGTTGATATTGACCTCGATGATGTCGGTCAGCTTGTTCTTCGGCGCGAACTCTTCCAGCCAGACGGCGGCGCCGACGCCCAACGGAATGGCGATCAGGGCCGTGACCATCAGCATCAGCGCGGAACCGACCACGGCGCCCAGCACGCCCGCCAGTTCCGGCTGGGTCGAGTCGCCGTTGGTGAACAGGGCGGTGTTGAAGTGCGAACCGACGACGCCTTCGGCCTGCATCCGGTCCAGCCAGGCGAGCTGCTGGTCGGTCAGACGGCGCTGGTCTTCCGGCGTCTCCTTCGAGATTTCACCCTTCAGATACAGGTCCGCCTCGTCCGACAGAGGCACGGCCAAGGGCACGGTCTCGCCGATGACGTCCGACCGCTTGGCGACCAGATCCGCAGCGACGAACTTCAGCTCGGAAGAAAACAGGGCCTTCATCTGGCGAGCGGCGTCGCCCGCCGCATCGTCCTGAATGCCCCAGCGCTTCAGCTGCTGTTCGGCCGCCATCTGTTCGAAGTTCGAGCCTTGCGGATAGGCCCGGTCCACACGCGCAGGGTCCATATAGACCGGCACGGTCACGGTGTGGGTGTAGAAGGCGGTGTGGCCCTGGGCGACGATACGCACCATCAGGATCGCCAGGAAGATCATGGCGGCCGCGATGGCCAGACGGCCGTACCACTTGAACCGAGTCTCTTTCGCGTGACGGCGCTTGAGGCCGGCGCGCAGACGATCCAGCCGCCCTTTTGCGGCCGCGCCGTCGATCTGATCGGGGGTCGCGTCAGTCATATTGTTCCCGATAGGTCTGGACGATCCGGTGAGCGATGATGTTCAGCACCAGAGTGACCATGAACAGGGTCAGGCCCAGACCGAAGGCCGACAGGGTCTTGGCGCTGTTGAACTCCTGGTCGCCGGTCAGCAGGGTCACGATCTGCACCGTGACGGTGGTCACCGTATCCAGCGGATTGAAGGTCAGGTTGGCGGCGAGGCCGGCGGCCATGGTGACGATCATGGTCTCGCCGATGGCGCGCGACACGGCCAGCAACAGGGCGCCGGCGATGCCCGGCAGGGCGGCGGGCAACAGAACCCGCTTGACCGTCTCGGACTTGGTCGCCCCCATGGCGAACGAGCCGTCGCGCAGGGACTGCGGCACCGCGTTCAGAATGTCGTCGGACAGGGACGAGACGAAGGGGATCAACATGATGCCCATCACCGCGCCGGCCGTCAGGGCCATCTGGTTCTGAACCAGAGCGAGATACTGGCCCAGTCCGTCCAGCGGTCCGCCCATCAGGAACAGGCCGATCTCATTGAAGAAGACCCGCAGGATGGGTCCCACCGTCAGGGCGGCGAAGAAGCCGTAGACCACGGTCGGCACGCCGGCGAGAATCTCGAGCAGCGGCTTGATGACGGCCCGTGTGGTTCGGCTGGCGTATTCCGAAAGATAGATGGCGGACAGCAGACCGATCGGCGCCGCCACACACATGGCGATCGACATGATCAACATGGTGCCGACGAACAGGGGCACGGCCCCGAAGGCGCCGGTGGATCCCACCTGGTCGGCCCGGATGGCGATCTGCGGGCTCCATTGGGTGCCGAACAGGAAGTCGAAGACCGGCACCTTCTGGAAGAAGCGGAAGGAGTCGAAGGCCAGCGAGGCGATGATGCCCAGGGTCGTCAGCACGGCGATGGCGGAACAGATGAACAGGGCGCCGTAAATCCAGCCTTCGACCCGGTTGCGCGCGCGGGTCTGGGGCTTGATCTGGGTCAGGGCGAACAGGCCGCCGAGAATAGCGGCCAGGATAGCGGCGACCCCGCCGCCCCATTGCAGGGTGCGTTCGATCCGCACCATGCGGCGAGCTTCGACCGGAAGCTGTTCGGCCAGCGGCCGTTCCCAGATCTGAAGGGCCGGCTCGCCCCGACCGACCCGGTGGGCGTCGGCGAAGAAGGCGTCGCGGCGGAAATGCTCAAGCTCAGCCACCACATCGGGCGTGCCGGCGGCGGTCAACTGACGCTCCAGCGGCGCCGCGAAGACGCTGAGAAGGATAAGAACCAGCAGAGCGGGCGCAGCGACCCAGATCAGCGCGTAGGCGCCGTGCTGCCCCGGACGCGAGTGGGGATGCGCGCCAACGGCGCGACGGCGCGCCAGCTCGCGTCCGCCCAAAAAGGCGGCGGCGCTGAGCGCGGTGAGGATCAGCAAATAAATCCAGATCATTCCGGGTCCGAAGCGGGCAGGCGCGAATCGAATGGCGACCGGGAATCCGGCTTCGACGCGGCGCGACTACTGCCTGCGAATGGTCAGCGGAATAAGACACGTTGATGACAGTTCGGTAACAGCGGCGGCCTCCAGCGCCATCAGGCGGCCGTCCGGACGTCACGACGCTCGACCACCATGGGGAACCAGGCCGTGAACGCAGCCCCGAGCCCGGGGGCGCTCTCCACCACCAGCCCGCCCTGGTGGCGGTTTATGATATGCTTGACGATGGCCAGGCCCAGTCCCGTCCCCTGACGTTCGCCGCTCTTCTGGCCCTCGACCCGATAGAAGCGTTCCGTCAGCCGCGGCAGATGTTCCCGGGCCATGCCCGGTCCGTGATCGCGAACCGTGACAGCCGCATAGAGGACGCCGACCGCCCGATCGGGCGTCACCAGGGGCAGTCGCGTCGCACCGGGCATCCGCGAAGCCCAGGCCTCGTCGAACGACAGATCGGACCGCACCGAAATTTCCACCGTTCCGCCCTTGGCCGAATATTTGACGGCGTTGTCGAGCAGGTTCTGCACCACCTGCAATATCTCGTCCCTGTCGCCGCTGATCGAGGCCCTCGCCTCGCCCTGATCGACCACGACATTGATCTGCTTCTCTTGCGTCAACACGCTGACGGCGTCGACGACGTCGGACGCCGCGCGATCCAGATCGACTCGCCCGGACGGCGGAATATGCTCATTCAGCTCGATCCGGCTGAGCGACAACAGGTCCGCAACCAGCCGTCCCATCCGATCCGCCTGGGCCGACATGATGTCCAGGAAGCGATCGCGGGCCGCGACATCGTCGCGCGCATGTCCCTTGAGCGTCTCGATGAAGCCGCTCAGGGACGCCAGCGGCGTGCGCAGTTCATGGCTGGCGTTGGCCAGAAAATCGACGCGCATCATCTCGGTGCGCCGCGCGTCGGTTTCGTCACGAAGAATGACCAGGGCGAGAGAGCCCTGCCCTTTTCCTTCTCCGTCGCCCAAGGGGCGTGTCCAGGCGCGCCAGCGCCGGTCGCGCTGCCCTCCGGTGGCGTAGTCCGTGGTTCGAGAGACGCCGCCGAACAGGGCCTCGTCCACGGCTTCCAGCACGCCGGGCTCCCGGATCACCTGAACCAGCAAGGCGCCCTGACTCTGGATGCGGAGCAGGTCTCGCGCCGCCTTGTTGGCCATGACGACCCGGCGGCCCGCGATGTCGTCGGGCTCGCCCCCGCTGATGATCAGCACAGGGTCGTCCAGGGCTTCGAACACCCGGTCCAGCAACTCCGCCGTCTTTGGATCCGCCGACCGTTCGATCGGGGCGCCCGATGTTTCAGGCAAGGTCGCGACCGAAGGCGGCTGCACGTTCAGAATCCAGGCCGAAGCCGCGACGACCACCGCTCCACCGATCAGCCAATTCGCGATCTCGGGATGGATGAAGGCGAGCCCCACCATCACAACCAGGGCGATTGCGATGCTGATGCCCACCGTCCAGAAACGGGAGGTCGAGATCGGCGCCACCGGCGAAGGCGAGGATTCATAAGGCATATGCGGCGCCAGACTCGTGTGAGCAGCCTAAGGAATCCAATCCTTGCACGGATTCTGTGACGGCGCGCCGACAGACGACATTGATTTTTCCAAGCGTGGCCGCACCGTTTGTTTAGGAGTTTGGTCCAGCATGGCGCTGAAGGGGACGCCGTGGACCGGATACTTTATTGCATCGTACGTGATCACGACTGGCGGGTGAGCCTGCTGGCAGTCATCGTCTGCCTCGTCGGCATGGGTTCAGCCTCCCGCTTCATGGAGCGCGCCCGCATCACCGATGGAGCACGCCGCCGCCGCCTCGCAATCTCGGCGGGATTGATCGGCTCGATCACGATCTGGACCACCCATTTCATCGCCATGCAGGGCTATGTCGGCGTGGGCGCCCTAACCTACGATGTGGCGATGACCCTGGCCTCCACGCTGGTGATCCTGGCCGCGATAGGCGTGGCCATCTTCACCATCTTGAGCGGCGAAGACCGCTGGCGCCGCGTCATGGGCGCCCTCGTCGCCGTCTCGGGCTTGGCCGCCATGCATTATCTGGGGATGGCGGCGCTTCAGGCGCCCGTGCATCTCAGTTGGCGGCCCGAACTCGTGATCGTGTCCATCATCGGCGGCATGGTGATCGGTGGAACCACCGCCTTCTTCTACAAGCGTGGAGGACTGATGCGATTGGCGACGACGGTCCTCGGCGCCTCTGTGTGCATCCTGTTCCTGCATTTCGTCGGCATGGCCGCCATAACCGTGACGCCGGCCCCAACCTTGAGTTCGCAGTCCGGCCTTTCGCCCGACGCCATGCGAACCCTGGTGTTCCTCATCGCCCTGTCCATCCTCAGTATCGGCAGCGCCCTGGTTTTCATGGCCTATATGGCGCGGGCCAACGCGCTGGGTCATATCCGCGAAGCGGTCGAGGCCATGTCGGACGGACTGGGCTTCTACGACGCCGATGACCGCCTGCTGCTGTGGAATGCGCGCTACGCTGAGGTGAATCCGGAACTTGCGCCCTTCCTCAAGGTCGGAATTACTTTTCGTGAAGTCCTTCAGATCGGCATCAATGAAGGCCGATATGACGAAGCCATTGGCCGCGAGGACGAATGGATCACCGAACGCATCCGTGTGCGCCGCCAGGGCGAATCGACAATAGAGCAGCGGGTGGCCGGCGACCGATGGCTGCAAATTCAGGATCGACGCACCGCCGAGGGCGGTACGGTCACAGTCTGCAACGACATCACGGCCCTGAAGCGCGACGCCCAAGCCCTGAGAGAGGCGAGAGACGCGGCCGAGGCGGCCAATGTCGCCAAGAGCCAGTTCCTTGCGAACATGAGCCACGAGATCCGCACGCCTTTGAATGGCGTGATCGGTCTGTCGCAGGCCCTGTCCAAGACCGACCTCACGGCGGAGCAGCATGAGATGCTGGACCTGATGCAGGCCTCGGGACGCACGCTTCAGACCTTGCTCAGCGACATCCTGGATCTGGCGCGGGTCGAATCAGGCAAGCTTGAACTGACCAACGACGCCTTCGAACTGGAAAGAGCTGTGCGCGAAGCCGCGCAACTCTATGCCGAAAACGCGCGTGAGAAACACCTGGGCTTCCACATTGATATCGACGTGGACGCGGGTCTCTGGATCCGCGGCGACGTGGTGCGGCTGAAGCAGATCCTGACCAATCTGATCTCGAACTCGGTCAAGTTCACCAGCCAGGGCTTCGTCGGCCTGACCGTCCAGCGTGGCCCGGAGAAGGAGGGCGCGCCCACCCTGCGCTTCATGGTCGAGGACACGGGAATTGGCTTCGACGCCGCCACCCGCGAGCGCCTCTTCAGCCGTTTCGAACAGGCCGACGGCGGCATCACCCGCCAATTCGGCGGCTCCGGACTGGGCCTGTCGATCTGCCGTCAGCTGGCCGAAATGATGGGGGGCGACCTGGATTGCGAAAGCGAACCGGGTGGCGGATCCGCCTTCATCCTGACCCTCCCCCTGATCACCTGCGAAGCGCCGGTCCAGTTGGAGGCGAAGGCTTCGCCCGCCATAGATGGCGATCGGCGTCCCGTCCGGGTGCTGGTGGCCGACGACCACCCGACAAACCGTCGCGTCCTGGAACTGATACTGAGCCAGATCTCCTCGGTGATCTCCATGGCGGAGAACGGGGCGGAGGCGCTGGAGGCGTTCCGCGCCGGCGACTTCGATCTGGTGCTGATGGACATGCAGATGCCGGTCATGGACGGGCTGACGGCGACTCAGGAGATTCGCCTGCACGAAGCGACTGCAGGCGGCCGCCGAACCCCCATCGTCATGCTGACAGCCAACGCCATGCCCGAACACGTCGCCGCCGGACGGGCCGCCGGGGCCGATCACCATCTGGCCAAGCCCTTCAACACGACAGAACTGCTTGCAATCGTCGCCGATCCGGACGCTCTGCTCAAAGACGCCGCAAAGGCGGCCTGATCGAAAGCGCCGCCAAGACCGTCCTGCCGTTCCATTTACCGTCAGGGCGGTTGCACATCCGTCATGATGCGTGTAATAGCCCGCGCTCTTGAATTCGAGGGTTCATGACCCCCGCCGCGCGGGCCCAGGGTTGGCGCGGTGTTTCCGTTGTTGTTGAGGCGAGCCAGATGGCCGAGATCATTCTGAACGTGGACGTCCGCGATGGCGTCGGCACCGGCAGCGCACGCGCTGCCCGTCGCGCCGGTTTCGTGCCGGGCGTCCTGTACGGCGGCGACAAGGCCCCCGTCGCCGTGGCGGTGAACGAGAAGGACTTCCGCAAGTCGCTCTACACCGGCAAGCTGCTGGGCCACCTGGTCACGCTGAAGTACGGCGAAGAGACCCAGCCGGTCATCGCCAAGGACATCCAGTTCGACCCGGTGTCGGACCGCCCGATGCACTTCGACCTCATGCGCGTCGATCAGCACGCCCCGATCAAGATCGAGGTTCCGGTTTACTTCAAGAACGCCGATGACGCGCCGTTCGTCCGTCAGGGCGGCTCGCTGGAAGTCGTCCGCCACGCGGTCGAAATCATGGTCAAGGCCGACAGCATTCCGGAAGAACTGGTCGTCGACCTCATCAAGTCGCAGATGGGCGACACCATCCGCTTCTCGGACATCGAACTGCCCAAGGGCGTCGAGCCGACCATCACCGACCGCGATTTCGTGATCGCCACCATCAAGGTCTCATCCGCCGCCATGTCGGCCGCCGCCGATGAAGCCGCCGAGGCCGAAGCCGCTCCGACCGAGAAGACCGAAGGTTAAGCCTTCGTCGCATCGACAAGATCAGGCCCCGCCCGGTTCGCCGCGGCGGGGCTTTTCTTTGGGCGACGCACGCGGCATGAGGACGCCATGATCATCATCGCCGGGCTCGGCAATCCGGGCGCCAAATACGAGAAGAACCGCCACAACATCGGCTTCATGGCCGCCGATGAGATCGCGCGGCGCTGGCGCTTCGGGCCCGAGCGGGCCAAGTTTCAGTCGATCGTCAGCGAGGGCCTGGTCGATACGGCGGACGGACCGGTCAAGGTCCTGCTGATGAAGCCCCAGACCTATATGAACGAGAGCGGGCGGGCCGTCGGCGAGGCCGCACGCTTCTACAAGATCAAGCCGTCCGAAATCATCGTCTTCCACGACGAGATCGACCTGGCCCCCGGCCGGTTCCGCATGAAGACCGGCGGAGGCGCGGCGGGCCAGAACGGCGTCCGCTCGCTGATCAGCCATCTGGGCGCCGACTTCCGCCGTGCGCGCATGGGCATAGGCCATCCCGGCGAGAAGGAGATGGTCATGCCCCATGTCCTGGGCGACTTCCACAAGGCCGAACAGCCCTGGCTGGACGCCCTACTCCAGGCCTGCGCCGACGCCCTTCCCTTCGCCGCCGCCGGCGACGACGAGCGCTATCAGGGCGAGGTCATGCGCCTGGCTCCTGCGCCCAAGTTCAGCCCCCGCCAGGCGGCGCGCGGCGAACTGTAGCCTGTACGTCCTGGCGGAAACGCCGTAGAGGCGAGGCGTGAACCGTTCCGACGCCGATCATTGGTCGACATCGAAGTCGCTCGCCTTCCTGGCGGCGGTGTTCGCCCTCATGCTCGGCGCCCTGCTGCCCTTCGGGGCCCTGGCGGCGGTGCAACACGGACAGCCTCTGGTCATCTGTTCCGCAGAAGGGCCCCAGACCATCCAGTCCGGCGGGATGGACGGCCCGGTCAACAAGCATCTGGGTGCCAAGTGCGCCGCCTGCGTCGTGCCTCTCGCGGCCGCCTTGCCCGCCCCGCCGGCGCCCGAACCTGCGCCGGTCATCCGCACGGTCGAGACGGTCGTCTATTCGCCCGCCCGCGTCAGCCCGCCGCCCCCGGCGCGCGCGCCGCCGCGTCCGCCGTCCACCGCACCACCCCACGCCTGAACCAGACCCAAAGCCCGCGCCGGCCCTTCGCCCGCGCGCCCTTCTCGTTCTGACTTCAGGATCACCATGTCTCTCAAGACCACTGCGGCGCCCTGCGCCCTGCTGCTCGCCGCCCTGGCCGGCCCAGCCTTCGCTCAGCAGCCCGCCACGCCGCCTTCAGAGCCGACCGTGCTGGACAGCGTCATCGTCACCGCCCGCCGCAACGTCGAAGACCCCGCCGTTGTCGCCGAGGCGCGGGCACGCCTGTCGCGCACGCCCGGCGCGGTCGCCGTCGTCTCGGCCGAATCCTACGCTGATCGCTACGCGCCCAATCTGGCCGACGTTCTGCGCGACGCGCCGGGCGTCTATGCCCAGAAGAAGTGGGGCGGCGACATCCGTCTGTCGATCCGCGGCTCGGGCATAGGCAATTCCAGCCACAATCGCGGAACCCTGCTGGCCCAGGACGGCGTCCCCTTCAACGAGGCGGACGGCTTCGGCGACTTCCAACTGATCGACCCGCTGATCGCCCGCTATACCGAGGTCTACAAGGGCGGCAACGCCCTGCGCTTCGGCGGCGCCCTGCTGGGCGGGGCGATCAATCTGGTCACGCCGACCGGACGGACGGCGGCCTCTAACCTGAGCCTGCGTCTGGACGGCGGCTCCTATGGCACGGTGCGCGCTCATGCCGAGGTGGCGGGCGTTCGCGGCGACTGGGACGGCTTCGCCGCCGTCACCGGCCAGAGCGTGGACGGCTGGCGTCAGCAGAGCGAGGGCAAGTCGCTGCACCTGTCCGCCAATATCGGCCGCAGCTTCGGCCAGGACCGCGAGGTGCGCCTGATGGTCTCGGGCGGCGACATCCATCAGGAAATCCCCGGCAGCGTCAGCCTGAACGACGCCCTGACCCAGCCGGAGAAGGCCAACCTGGGCAATGTCAGCCTGAATTATCAGCGCAATATGCAGTCGATCCGCACGACGGTGCAGACGCACTGGCGGCTGGACCAATCCACCGTGTTCGAGGGCGCCTTCTATGGAACCTGGAAGGATCTGGACCACCCGATCTTCCAGGTCATCGACCAGGAAAGCCGCAACTACGGCGCCTTCGGCCGGTTCGACTGGCAGGGCCAGGTCCTTGGCCTGCGCACCGACGCCTTCTACGGCGCCTGGTATCGCCAGGGCGACCTGGACGCCAAACAGTGGGCCAACCTGGCCGGACAGCAGAACGGTCTGCGCGCCCGCAGCTTCCAGAACGGCAAGGGGCTGGACGTCTTCGGCGAGGGGCGGCTGTTCGTCACCGACCGCCTGGCCCTGGTCGCCGGGGGCACCTGGGGCCGCGCAGAACGCGACTATCAAAGCTATGTGGTCCCCGGCGTCGCCGGCACGATCGACCTGAGCGTCGACAAGAGCTTCGACTGGTTCGCGCCCCGCGCCGGCCTGTTGTGGGAAAGCGAGGAAGGCGATCAGGCCTTCGCCAATGTCACCCGCTCGGTCGAACCGCCCAACTTCTCGGCCCTGTCGCCGACCGCCGGCGGCTATCAGCCCCTGGTCCCGCAGGAGGCCGTGACCTGGGAAGTCGGCACGCGCGGTCGCCGCGGCCCGGTGACCTGGGACGTCACCGCCTACCGCGCCGACCTGGACCACGAACTGCTGAACTTCGTGATCGACAACGCGCTGGGCATTCCGGCCTCCACCTTCAACGCCGGGCCCACGGTTCACCAGGGGATCGAAGCGGGGCTGGACTGGCGGATCGCGCCGCAGTGGCGCCTGCGCCAGACCTACGCCTTCTCGGACTTCTACTTCGACGGGGACAAGGTCTATGGAGACAACGACCTGCCGGTCGTGCCGCCGCACCTTTACCGGGCCGAGTTGCGGTATGATCACCCAGCGGGCTGGTTCGTGGCGCCCAGCGTGGAATGGTCGATGGCCGATTTCTGGGTCGACTACGCCAACACCCTGAAGTCACCTGCCTATACGGTGGCCAACCTGAACATGGGCTGGACGGTGCGCCGACGCCTGACCGTCTTCGCCGACGTCCGCAACCTGTTCGACGAAGCCTATGTCTCGAACTTCAGCGCCGTCACCGATGCCCAGCGTCCCGGCGTCTCCACCGCCGTCTTCTTCCCCGGCGAGGGCCGCTCGGCCTATGTCGGCGTAAGGATGAGCTACTGATGGCCGGGAAGGCCGCAACCCAGGCGCCGGACGATCTGTCCGGCGCCTATCGCGCCGTCTGGCGCTGGCATTTCTACGCCGGCGTCTTCGTCATGCCGGTCCTGATGCTGCTGGCCCTGACGGGCGGCCTGTATCTGTTCAAGGACGAGATCGACGCCGCCCTCTATCGCGACATGATCCGCGTGCCGGCGGTGCAGTCCCAGGCGGCCCCGGAAACCTGGCTGGCGTCGGCGTCTCAGGCCGCCGACGGCGGTCGGGTCGCCAATCTGGTCATGCCCGCCCGGCCGGACCAGGCCGTCCGCCTGCGGGTGGATCGCCCCAACGGGGTGCAGAAGACGGTCTTCGTCGATCCGCACACCGGCCGCGCCACCGGCGTGATTCCCGCCGGCGGTTTCATGGAGCTGGTCAAGAAGACCCACAGCCTGACCCTGCTGGGTCGGCCGTTCAACATCCTGGTGGAGATCGTGGCGGGCTGGACCATCATCCTGTTCGCCACGGGCCTCTATCTGTGGTGGCCGCGCGGACGGGCCGTTGCGACCTTCTCGCCCCAGACGAACGACACACGACGACGCCCCTTCTGGCGCGACCTGCACGCCCTGACTGGCGCCTATGTCGGCGGGGTCGTGCTGTTCCTGGCGGTCACCGGCATGCCCTGGTCGGCTTTCTGGGGCGATACGGTCATGGACGTCGTCAAGTCCAGCGGCCTGGGTCGCCCCCCGGCGCCCGTCGCAGGGGCCTGGCAAAGGGCGGAGCATCATGACCAGCCGCTCGGCGCCGGATGGGCCCTGGAGGGCATGGTCATGGCCCACGATCATGCGGGCCATGGCGCCCTGAGCCGGGTGCTGAAGACAGCCGACGAAGCGGGTCTGGCCCGCCCCTACGCCGTCTCCATTCCCGCAACCTCGGGCACGGCCTATACGATCACCACCCAGGCCCGGCGGGTTCAGGACAGCCGCTCTCTGTACATCGACGCCGCCTCGGGCCATGTGCTGGCCGACCTCGGCTACGACCGGTTCGGCGCCGGCGCCAAGGCCATCGAATGGGGCGTCTACACCCACCAGGGCACCCAGTACGGGCAACTGAACCGGATCGTCATGCTGCTGGGCTGTATCGGCGTCTGGCTGCTGGCGATCAGCGGCCTGGTCATGTGGTGGAAGCGCCGTCCGCCGAACCTGTCGCGCCTTCGCCTGGGCGGCCCGCCCGCCCCGCCGGGACCGCGCGTCCGCGCCGCCGTGCTGGGCATCGTCCTGCCCCTCGCCATCCTCTATCCCCTGACGGGCCTGAGCCTGATCTTCGCCGTATTGCTCGATCGAGCCGTGCGGCCGATGATCCGGCGCCGTCCCGCCGTTTCCTGAAAGAACGACGCCATGAAGACCCATCTATCCCTCGCCGCCATCGCCCTCGCACTGGCGGCCTGCAACCCGCCGCAAGAGGCCAAGACGGCGCCGGAGTCGCCCACAGCCACGGCGGCCGTGACCGCCGCCGACGCCTGGTGCCGGCCTTCGCCGAACGGGGCCAAGGCCGGCGGCTGCTACGTCACCCTGACCGCGACCACCGACGACCGACTGACCGGCGGCTCCAGCCCGCGCGCCGGCGAGCTTCAGGTCCACGAGATGAAGACCGAGAACGGCATGATGAAGATGGCGCAGTTGACCGAAGGCCTGCCGCTACCGGCCGGTCAGACGGTCGGCCTGGCGCCCGGCGGCAATCACCTGATGCTGATCGGTCTGACCGCCCCCCTGGTCGCCGGCGAGACCGTGCCCCTGACCCTGAAGTTCGCCTCGGCGCCCGAGGTGACGGTGCAGGCGGTGGTGCGCCAACCCGCAATGGCAGCCATGGCGGGCATGGATCACGGCGCGCACTGACGCCTTTTGAAGCGCGAGCCTGACAAACCGGTTTGAACCGGCTAAAGGCTCGCGCCTCACGAGGAATCCCATGGCCCTTAAAGTCGCGATCGTCGGCCTGCCCAATGTCGGCAAGTCCACCCTGTTCAACGCCCTGACCAAGACGGCGGCGGCCCAGGCGGCCAATTATCCGTTCTGCACCATCGAGCCGAACACCGGCGACGTGGCCGTGCCAGAGCCGCGCCTGAACGCCCTGGCCGAGGTCGCCGGGTCCAAGGAAATCATCCCCGCCCGCATCACCTTCGTCGATGTCGCCGGCCTGGTGCGCGGCGCGTCCAAGGGCGAGGGCCTGGGCAACCAGTTCCTGGCCAATATCCGCGACTGCGACGCCGTGGCCTTCGTGGCCCGTTGCTTCGTCGATGACGACATCACCCATGTCGAGAACCGCATCGATCCGATCGCCGATCTGGAGATCATCGAGACCGAGCTGATGCTGGCCGACATGGAAAGCCTGGAGCGCCGCCGGCCCCAGTTGGAGAAGCGCGCCAAGGGCGGCGACAAGGACTCCGGCCTGACGCTGAAACTGGTCGATCTGGCCCTGACCCAGCTGAACGCCGGCAAGCCCGCCCGCACCGCCGAAGTGTCCAAGGAGGACGCCAAGGCCTGGCACATGCTGCAACTGCTGACCGCCCTGCCCGCCCTCTATGTCTCGAATGTCGAGGAAGGCTCGGCCGACAAGGGCAATGAGCTGTCGGACAAGGTCGCCGCCCGCGCCGCCACGGACAACGCCAATTCGGTCGTCATCTCGGCCCAGATCGAATCCGAGATCGCCGTGCTGGACGACGAGGAGCAGAAGGAGTTCCTCGAGACCCTGGGTCTGGAAGAACCCGGCCTGAACCGCCTGATCCGCGAGGCCTACAAGCTGCTGGGACTTCAGACCTATTTCACGGTCGGCCCCAAGGAAGCCCGCGCCTGGACGATCAACGTCGGCGACACCGCGCCCCAGGCGGCCGGCGTCATCCACACCGACTTCGAGAAGGGCTTCATCCGCGCCGAAACCATCGCCTTCGACGACTTCGTCGCCCTGCGCGGCGAAGCCAAGGCGCGCGAAGCCGGCAAGCTGCGTGCGGAAGGCAAGACCTATGTCGTCAAGGACGGCGACGTGATGAACTTCCTGTTCAACTAGGTTTCGAAGCGGGGGCCTCAGGCCCCTTCTTCATCATGCTTTCCAACGGATTGGCGGGATCCGGCGCGCGCGGCGAGCCGGGGCAGCGCGCCAGTTTCACCGTTTTCATGTCCCTGTCGACGTAGGTCAGGTTCATCACGTCGCCGGTGGCGGCCATATGAACCCGCTCGCGCTTGGCCTGCCCCTGAGCGGCGCAGGCCAGGGTGGCCACATAGCCCGCACCGGTCTCTTCAATCCGAGCGATGTCACAGGCGACGCCAGGGGCTTCGAACCGCATCGGCGTCAGTGTGATGGGCGCCCGCTCGCCCTGCGGATGGGCGCACCAGACGGGGTTGGCGGCCCAGATTCCCACAAAGCTGCGCGGGCCGCGGCCGGCCAGAGAGGACGGGCCCGGCGGCTCCACCTGTTGCATCGCCTCAGGCGTCCTGAGCGGACGCGCCGGCTCGTCCGGAGGATTGACCCCGTTGTCGCCACAGGCGGTCAGCAGGGCGATGGCCGCAACCATCGGGAAGAACGCGTATTTCATCCGCCTACAACACCACGGCCAAGGCTGGGGTTCAAACCCAAGCCTTCATTGCGGTTGATTCTGATAATCGTTCGCAGTAACACCCCTGCCTGTCATCAAGCGGGGCCATTATGCGCAACCTACTCCTCCTCTCCACCGCCGCAGCCGCCTTCGGTTCGGTCCTGATCGCCCAGCCCGCGTGGGCCGAAGCGGCCGACGCGCCGGCGACCGAGGTCGATCCGGTCATCGTGATCGGCACGCGGTCGGAGCGTCTGGCGTCACGCACGCCCGCCACGGTCAGCGTCATCAGCGCCGACCAGATCGAGACCATGCTGGCCACCGACATCAAGGATCTGATTCGGTTCGAACCGGGCGTCAGCGTGCCGACCGCCCCCGCCCGCTTCAACCTGGCGCTGTCAGGCGGCGGTCGCGATAGCAATTCGGGCTTCACCATTCGCGGCATGGGCGGCGACCGCGTGCTGATCATCAACGACGGGGTGCGCCTGCCCAGCGGCTTCAGCTTCGGCGCCCAGGCGGTCGGTCGCGGCGACTATAACGACCTGGACATGGTCAAGTCGGTCGAGATCCTGCGCGGCCCCGCATCGGCCCTGTATGGTTCGGACGGCGTCGCCGGCGCCGTCGCCTTCACCACCAAGGACCCGTCCGATTTCCTGAAGGTCAGCCAGGATTTCGGCGCACGGGCACGGGCGGCCTATAGTTCGGCCGATGAAGGCTGGACCGAGAGTCTTGCCGTCGCCGGCCGCACGGGGTCGGTTTCGGGCCTGCTGGCCTACACCCGCCGCGATCACCAGGAGACGGAGAACCAGGGCGAGGTCGGGGGCGTCGGTTCAGCCCGAACCCAACCCAATCCGCAGGACTTCACCTCCAACGCCATCCTGGCCAAGCTGGTCTGGGACGTGGCGCCCGGCCATGCGCTGCGCCTGACCTATGACCATCTCGATTCCGAAATGGACGGCGACGCCCTGACCGCCCGATCGGCGACGGTCCTGGCCGTCACGGGTCACGACGAAACCCAGCGCGACAGCCTGAAGGGCGAGTGGCGCTTCCAGGACTTCGCCGGCTTCGAGAGCGGTTCGGTCAGCGCCTACTGGCAGGATGCGACCACCCGCCAGTATACCTATGAAGATCGAAGCCCCGCTGTGGACCGGGTCCGCAACACCACCTTCGACAACACCGTCTACGGCCTGGCCGCCCAGGGCGCGCGCGTCTTCGGCGCGGGCGAGGCGGTGGAACACCGTGTCACCGTCGGCGGCGACTGGTCGATGACCACGCAGGAAGGCGTCCGCGACGGAGTCACCCCGCCCGTCGGCGAAACCTTCCCGACCCGCGCCTTCCCCAAGACCGACTACCAGTTGGCAGGTCTGTTCGTTCAGGACGAGATCGAGATGCTGGGCGGTGCGCTCAGCATCATCCCCGCCGTACGCTACGACTGGTACGACCTGTCGCCGGAGGTCGACGCCCTGTTCCCGGCGTCCGCCACGGGCCAGTCGGAAGACCACATCTCGCCCAAGCTGGGCGTCGTCTGGTGGGCCGACCGTCGCTTCGGCCTGTTCGCCAACTACGCCGAGGGCTTCCGCGCCCCGTCGCCGATGCAGGTGAACAACTATTTCGAAAATCCCGTCTACGGCTACACCTCGATCCCCAACCCGGACCTCAAGCCC
The DNA here is from genome assembly GCF_059415785.1 of Brevundimonas sp. GW821-FHT10A07. NCBI lineage: Bacteria > Pseudomonadati > Pseudomonadota > Alphaproteobacteria > Caulobacterales > Caulobacteraceae > Brevundimonas > Brevundimonas sp. GW821-FHT10A07. The sequence goes on along the minus strand of NZ_JBWKNX010000001.1, from coordinate 194,137 downwards.
GAAACCAGCGACAGTATCGAAGGCGGCCTGCGGTTCCGCGACATCGCGGCCTTCGGGGGCGAACTGCGGCTCCAGACCACGGCCTTCAGCACCCATTATGACAACTTCATCGAGCAGGTGGTGGCGTCGGGCACGGGCGTGCCGGGCGTCGATCCGCTGATCTATCAGTACGTCAACCTGACCAATGTCGACATCTGGGGGCTGGAAGCCAGAGGCGACGTCGCCTGGAGCAATGGCCTCAGCCTGATCGTCTCCGCCGCCTTTGCGGACGGCGAGCAGGAAACGGACGGTGAGAAGACCCAGCTGAGCAGCGTCGATCCGATCAAACTGGTCGGCGGCCTGAACTATGCCGCGCCTTCGGGCGTCTGGGGCGGTTCGGCCGTCGTGACCTGGTCGGGCAGGAAGGACGCCGCCACCTATGAACTGTCATGCGGATCGGCCTGCTACACCGGCGACAGCTTCACCCTTCTCGACGTGACCGCCTATTGGAACGTCACCGAGCGCGCCACACTGCGGGCCGGCGCCTTCAACCTTCTCGACGAGAAATACGGCTGGTGGAGCGACGTGCGCGGCCTGTCCGCCGCCTCAACCGTCAAGGACGCCTACACCCAGCCGGGCCGCAACTTCGGCCTGTCCCTGACCCTGCGTCTGTAAGCGACCATGCACATCCCCCACATCAAGAGCCCCCGTCCCATGCGCGCCATCCTGATCGCCGCCGCCCTGCTGACCGCCGCTGCGCCCGCCGCCCAGGCGCTGGAAACCGGAGCCGTCGCTCCGGCTGCGGCTTCCACCCCCGCCAGCGCCTTCGAACGGGATCGCCAGTCGATCCTGGCCCAGGCCGGCCAGTACCGCGTCCATTTCGACATGCGCGAGAACGTCAGCTTCCAGGCCGACTACGACCCGCTGGAGGAGCAGCTGTCGGGCGGCAGCGAGATCGTCCGCGTCGTCTATGACCAGGGCGACCGGATCAGTCTGCAACACATCCTGGTCATGGAGCATGAGGGCCAGGTCATCGTCATCAAGCACTGGCGTCAGGACTGGGTCTATCAGCCTCAAACGGTGCTGACCTACGCCGGGCCGAACCAGTGGGTGCTGACGCCCGTCCCGGCCGATCAGCGCCAGGGCGCCTGGTCCCAGACCGTGTGGCAGACCGACGACTCGCCCCGTTACGGCGGCGTCGGTCGCTGGACCTATGACAACGGCCTGTCGGCCTGGACGTCCAACCCGACCTGGCGGCCGCTGGCGCGGCGCGATGCGGTGCGGAACCCCGTCTATGACCGCTATCTGGCGAGCAACCGCCACATCCTGACGCCGAACGGCTGGGTCCATATCCAGGACAATGTGAAAATGTCGGGCAAGGCGGGCGGCGCGCCGGTCGCCGTGGTCCAGGAGGACGTGATCAACACCTATGACCGGTCGACCGGCTATTCCCCTGCGGCCGGCGACGCCTATTGGGCCAGGACCCAGGGCTTCTGGGCCGCCGTGCGCCAGGCCTGGGATGACGCCATCGTCGCCGGAAACGGCGTCCATCTGCAGCAGGAGGCCCAGACCGGCTCCGTCACCGGCGCGCCGCTGATGGACCTGGCCCAGTCCCTGGCCGACGGCGAAACCATAGAGGCGGACGCGATCGCCCAGGCGCGCGTCCTGATCGCCGAGGCGACATCCGCCCGCTGACCGCTAAGGCCAGCGACGGATGATCGACGGCGGCCCGGGCTCCCCTCCGGGCCGCCGTTTTCGTATTTAGCGCCGCTGATCGGCGCTGGCGTCGCGGATGGCGTTGAATTCCGCGCTGGGTTTCCAGGCCGGCCAGGTCTCGCTGTCGGCCACCGTCAGCCCCAGCCGGTACAGCAGATCCAGGTTCTGGACGGCCGCGGTGAAGTCGTAGTCGGCCCGCCAGTCGTCGGTCAGCTTGTGATAATAGCGCGCCATCTGGGCCTCGTAGTACGGCGTGCCCGCCTCCAGCCCGCCCTCTACGAAGTCACGACCGCTCCACGGCATCAGGGCCGGCACCCCGCCTGCGGCGAAGTTGAAATGGTCGGAGCGGTAGTAGAAACCTTCCTGCGGATAGCCGTCGCCGGTCACCGTGCGGCCCTGCACGGCGGCGAACCGGCCCAGGATGTCTTCCAGCTCCGACTTGCCGACGCCGAACACCGCCACGTCGCGCGTCGCCGGGGTGAAGGGCAGCATGTCGATATTGATGTCCGCCGCCGTCTTCGCCAGCGGATAGACCGGATCGGCGGCATAGGCTTCCGAGCCCAGCAGTCCCTGTTCCTCGGCCGTGACGTGCAGGAAGACCACCGTCCGTTCCGGCGCCGGCCCGGCCTTGAAGGCGCGCGCCATCTCGATCAGGCCCGCCGTGCCCGAGGCGTTGTCCCAGGCGCCGTTGAAGATGGCGTCGCCCTCGGCGTTCGGCTCCTTGGCCTTGCCGACATGGTCCCAGTGCGCGGAATAGACGACATATTCATCGGGCCGCGTCGTCCCGGGGATCCTGGCCAGCAGATTGTTCGAGTGAATGACCTCGGTCGTTTCAGCGATATCGACATCCAGCCGCACGCCCAGGTCCACCACCCCGCCCAGGCCGCCCGTCTTGGCGCGCGCCAGGCCCTCCGTCAGAAGATCTCCGCCAAGGGCGGTCCCCGTCGCCGGGCTGATGGATCCGGTGAATCGCGCATCCTTTGCGCCCTTGACCGTCATCTGCGGCCGGGTCGCGCCGCCGACGGCGCGACGCCAGCGACCGTCATTCTCCTGGAGACTGATTACACCGACGGCGCCGCGCTTCAGCGCCTCCTGAGTCTTGTGCGTGCCCGAGCCGTAGAAGTTCGGATCGACGCCCAGGGCGTCGGGCTGGGCGCGCAGGATCACCACCACCTTGCCCGTCAGGTCGGCGTCGCCATAGTCGTCCCAACCCCGCTCCGGAGCCACGATGCCATAGCCGGCGAAGACCAGCGGCGCACCGTCGATCTTGACGATCGGATCGGCCGGTCCCGCGCGCAGGGTGATGTCCGTTCCCGAAACCAGGGCGTGACGGACGCCGTCGGTGCCGGTCCAGGCGGCCGTCGGCGCACGCTCCGGCGTGAACCGCACCAGATCGACCGGTTGCAGCCAGGACCCGTCCCGTCCGCCCGGCTCCAGCCCCATGGCCTCATACTGGCGCTGGAGATAGGCCAGAGTCAGTTGCTCGCCGATCAGGCCGGGGAAGCGGCCCTCCAACTCGTCGGAGGCCAGGTACTTGATGTGGCCGGACAGACGCTGGGCGCTGAACTGCGGCGTCGCCGCCGAGGCCGTGGCGAAGGCGTCCAGCCGGGCGGGCGGCGGCCTGACGGACGCGCCTGCGCAGGCGGTCAGGACCAGCGCCGCCAGGGCGATGAAGGGGGAACGACGAAGGATCATGCGGGCGGCTCGAACAGACGAATAGACAGGGGGCCAGGATCGCGTCCCGGCCCCCGGTTTTCACAGATATCAGCGACGCTCGGACGCCGTCGTGGCCCGCACGGGGCCGAACTCGGACCCGGTCTTCCATTCTGGCCAGTCCCGGCCGTTCGCCAGGGCGCGACCGACATCATAGAAGACCGTCAGATCCTCGATCATGCCGCTGTAGTCCCAGTCCGGCGACCATTCGTCCGCCGCCTGGTGATAGCGTTTGGCGCCGTATTCAGCGCGCGCAGCCTGGCGTTCGGCGATCGGTTCATCGCGGAAGTCGCCCCGGCTGCCGGCGTAGGCCATGGGCACGCCGCGCTTGGCCAGGGGGAAGTGGTCCGAGCGATAATAGGTGCCGGCCGCGTTCTCGTAGTCCGGGACCAGACTGCGGCCTTGTGACTGGATCGCGACGGCCAACCGCTCATCGAAATCGGACTGGCCGTATCCGGTGACGCCCAGCCCCGTGACACGGCCATAGACGTTCATCGAATCCATGTTGAACCCGCCCACCGTCCTGGGCAGCGGATAGACCGGGTTCACGGCGTAGTATTCCGAACCCAGCAGACCGCTTTCCTCGCCGGTGAAGCTGATCATAACGACAGAGCGTTCGGTGCGAGGGGCGCGTCCGTACATCCGCGCCAGTTCCAGCAGGCCGGCGGTGCCCGAGGCGTTGTCGACGGCGCCGTTGAAGATCCGGTCGCCCGTCGCGTCCGGCTCGCCCATGCCGATATGGTCCCAGTGTGCGGTGTACAGCACCGTCTCGTCCGGATGGGTCGTGCCCGGCAGGCGGGCGATGACATTGTGGCTGGTGACCTGGTTGGTCGCCACGTCGAACTCGGTCGAGAAGGACGCGCCGGTCAGGGCCACGGGCTGGAAGTCGCGGCTGCGTGCCTGGACCTTCAGCGCATCGAAATCCAGCCCCGCGCGGCGGAACAGGTCCACCGCCACATCGCGCTGAATCCAGCCCTCCATCGGCACCCGCTCGGCCGCCGCATTGGGACGCAGGATGTCGAACTGCGGCACGCCCCAGGAGTTGGCGACCGTCGCCCAGCCGTAAGAGGCCGGCGCCGTCTCGTGCACGATCAGCACGCCCGCCGCCCCGTGCTTGGCGGCCTCCTCGTACTTGTAGGTCCAGCGGCCGTAATAGGTCATGGCCTTGCCGCCGAAGGTGTTCAGCGCCGGCTCCTCGAAATCGGCGTCATTGACCAGGACGACCAGGATCTTGCCGCGCAAGTCCTGGTCCTTGAAGTCGTTCCAGTTCCGCTCGGGCGCGGTGATGCCATAGCCGACGAAGACCAGGGGCGCGTCCTTCAGGCTGACATGCTCGGCCGGACGGCGGGTGGAAATGGCCACCTCGCGGCCCTGGGGCATCGGCAGGCTCCAGTCCCCCAGCTTCAGCGAGGCATGGACGTTGGACTGGACGAAACGGTTCAGGATGACGTCCTGGGTCCACTGGCCGTTGGGACCGCCCGGCTCGAAACCGGCGGCCGCATATTGAGCGCTCAGGTACTGGACGACCTTCTCTTCAGCTGGGGTGGCGATGCCGCGTCCCTCATAGGCGTCGCTCGACAGGACGCGGATATCCTCCGAAATCCGCGCGGCGTCGAAGGACGGCGCGGCCTGATCCGCTCCGGCGGTGGCGCAGGCGGAAAGGGTGACGCCGGCCATCAGCACGGCGGCGAAAGAAGAGACGATACGCATGAACACGAGGCCCCACAGCCGGAAATGAAGTCGCCGACCCTAGGGGGCGAAATCCATCATGTCGATTCCGTGTCACGCGCCATTTGTCGCAAACAAAAGCCCGCCGAAGCGGACTTCGGCGGGCTGATGATCAGGTCATTTGAACCTGCGCCTAGTGGGCGACGCCCTTCCAGACGCGGCGATAGCTGGCGTAGGTGAGGCCGGCGAAGATCAGCAGGAAAATGATCACACCGAAACCGGCCTGTTTGCGCTCGACCATCTTCGGTTCGGACGTCCAGGCGATGAAGGCGGCCACATCCTTGGCGTACTGGTCCACCGTCTGGGGCGACCCGTCGTCATAGGTCACCTGGCCGTTCCGAAGCGGCGGCGGCATGGCGATGAAGCCCCCCTCCGGCACATGGTGCTTGTCCCCCGTCCAGAAGGGCGTCAGGTCGCCGGCCATATAGGGGTTGTAATGCTGCCCCTCTCGGATGGTCAGGCCCGCCGGCGCCGCGCGATAGCCCGACAGCAGCGAGTAGATATAGTTGGCGCCGTCGTGGCGGGCCTTGGCCATCACCGACAGATCAGGCGGCGCCGCTCCGCCGTTGCCTGCGGCGGCGGCCGTGGCGTTCGGATATGGGCTGCGGAACTTGTCGGCCGGAGTGGCGTCGCGCTGGATCGGTTCACCGGTCTCGCTGTCGATGTCCGGGACCTGGACCTCCTTGGCCAGGGCCTTGACCACCGGATTGTCGTTCGGGTTCGGATATTTCGGATTCCAGAACGGCCCGTGGCGATCACCCAGATTGCGATAGTGCATCAGGTTCATGCTGTGGCAGGCGGCGCAAACCTCCTGATAGACCTTGTAGCCGCGCTGAAGCTGGCCCTGGTCATAGACGCCGAACGGTCCTTCGAAGCTGAACCCGCCCGAGCGCGGATGAGCGGCCCCGCCAGCAGCCAGGGCCGGGGCCGCGGCCAGCAGGCCGAAAGCTACAGCCGCCGAGGCGATGAGCCTGGACATCGAGGCGTTGGTTTTCACGGTCATCATGGCCCTCACCCCTTCTTCTCGGGCGAGGCCGGCGCAGCGGCCGGCATCGCGTGGGCGCCGGTCAGGACCGGTTCGGAGATGGTCGCCGGGATCGGCAGAGGCGTCTCCTTCAACCCCACGAACGGTAGGATCACCAGGAAGAAGAGGAAGTAATAGGCCGTCAACAGCCGCGTCAGCCACAGATAGGAGTTGATGTTGCCGTCTCCCAAATTGAAGCCCGCGACGGCCGAAAAGACCGGCGCGTCTGGCAGCTGACCACCGCACCAGCCCAGGCCCACGCCGACCGCCAAGAAGATGAAGAAGAAGGCGCGCATGGTCGGGCGATACCGCATCGACCGCACCCTGGACGTGTCCAGCCAGGGCAGGACGAACAGCACGCCGATGGCGCTGAACATGGCCACCACGCCGCCGAACTTGTCCGGGATGGCGCGCAGGATGGCGTAGAAGGGCAGCATGTACCACTCGGGCACGATGTGCGCCGGCGTCTGCAGCGGATTGGCCGGGATATAGTTGTCGGCGTGGCCCAGGGCGTTCGGCTGATAGAAGACGAAGATCGCGAACAGCAGCAGGAACAGGATGATCGCGAACCCGTCCTTCAGCGTGAAATAGGGGTGGAAGGGCAGCATGTCCTTCTTCGTCCGATCCTTGGGGATCAGGATGCCGACCGGATTGTTCTGACCCGCCGAGTGCAGCGCCCACAGGTGCAGGACGACGCAGCCCAATATGGCGAAGGGCAGCAGATAGTGCAGCGAGAAGAAGCGGTTCAGCGTCGCATTGTCGATCGCCGGTCCGCCGCGCAGCCAGATCAGGATCGGCTCGCCGATCACCGGGATGGCCCCGATCAGATTGGTGATCACCTCGGCGCCCCAGAAGGACATCTGGCCCCAGGGCAGGACGTAGCCCAGGAAGGCGGTGGCGATCATCAGGAAGAAGATCACGCAGCCGATGATCCAGATCATCTCGCGCGGCGCCTTGTACGAGCCGTAGTACAGCCCCCGCAGCATGTGCAGATAGACGGCGATGAAGAACATCGACGCGCCGTTGGCGTGCACATAGCGGATCAGCCAGCCGCCGTTGACGTCGCGCATGATCCGCTCGACCGAGGCGAAGGCCAGGTCGACGTGCGGCGTATAGTGCATGGCCAGAACAATGCCGGTGACGATCTGCGTCATCAGGCACAAGGCCAGGATGCCGCCGAAGGTCCACCAGTAGTTCAGGTTTCTGGGTGTCGGCAGCGACATGTAGTCTGCGCCGAAGCGGATGATCGGCAGCCGGGTGTCCAGCCACTTCTCGACGCCCGTCTTAGGGACGTAGGTGGATTCGTGTTCGCTCATTTCCTCCCCCTGGCCCTCACCCGATCTTGACGCGAGTGTCGGACGCAAATTCATAGTCGGGCACCACCAGGTTCAGAGGCGCGGGCCCCTTCCTGATCCGCCCGGACGCATCATAGTGCGAACCGTGGCAGGGGCAGAACCAGCCGCCGTAGTCGCCGGCGCCAAAGGTCGGCACGCAGCCCAGGTGGGTGCAGGATCCGACCACGACCAGATATTTCTCGTGGCCTGGCTTGGTGCGCTCGGCGTCCGTCTGGGGCTGTTTCAGGTCCGATGCGTGATCGTCGGCGATGACGCGCTGCAGTTCGGCCGGAGTGCGATAGCGCACGAAGACCGGCTTGCCCTGCCATTTGATCACGACCTGCTGGCCTTCCTGCACCTTGGTCAGATCGAACTCGATCGAAGCCAGGGCCAGGGTGTCGGCGGCGGGGTTCATCTGGTTGATCAGCGGCCAGGCGATCATCGCCCCGGCGCCGACCGCAGCGGCGCCCGCTGCGATATGGATGAAGTCGCGGCGATTCGGATCGCCCTCGCCTTCCGGAATCACACCCGTCTCGGCCACGTTTCACCTCTCGAAAACCGCCGGGACCGCCTGTATTGGCGCTCCTCTTTTGCGGCACGAACCCTAAAAGCGAGACCCAGTATTCCCCTCGGTCTGTATTTGCGGCCTAAGGCCGCAAGTCGCTGACGTTTCTTGCGAAACGTTCGCAGACAGACCGCGACAAACCCCCAGGCCGCGTATATCTAGGGATTAGAATGCGTCTCGCTCTTTTTCAACCGGACATTCCTCAGAACGTCGGCGCCTGCATCCGGCTGTCGGCCTGTTTCGGGGTGGAACTGCACGTCGTGGAGCCTACGGGCTTTCGTTTCGACGACCGCGCCATGAAGCGAGCGGCGCTCGACTATGGTCCTTTGTCGCACATGACCCGGCACGCCGACTGGGATGCGTTTCAGCGCGACCGCCCCGCCGGCCGGCTGATTCTGTTCACCACCCGCGGCGCGACGCCCCTGTCCGATTTCGTCTTTCACCCCGACGACACGCTTCTGTTTGGCAAGGAAACATCCGGCGCGCCGGACTATGTCCACGCCGCCGTCGACGCCCGCGTGCTGATTCCGCTGCGTCCTGAAGCGCGTTCGCTGAACCTGTCGGTCACCGCAGGCATCGCCCTGTGGGAGGGGCTGCGCCAGACGGGCGGGATCGGCTAGAGTGCTATCGTCCGCTCGATCCCAATGGCGTCCAGAAAGTCGGCGTCATGACTGACCACGATCAGGGCGCCGTCGTAGGCCCGCAGCGCGACTTCCACGGCGGCGACGGAATCGAGGTCCAGGTGATTGGTCGGCTCGTCCAGAATCAGCAGTTGCGGCGGCTTGGCCCCTGTCATGACGCAGGCCAGGGCCGCCCGTAGCCGCTCGCCGCCCGACAGCGCGCCGACTTCGCGATGCGCCGCTACATTCCGGAACAGGAACCGCGCCAGCGCCGCCTGGGCGTCGTTGACCGAGCCCTCAGGATTGAGCCGTCGCCAGGCCTCGACCAAGGTTTCATCCGGTTTCAGGATCGTAGCCTCCTGATCCAGCAGCACCGCCCGACACGGCCGCTCCACTCGCCCGGTCGTCGGTTCCAGCGCCCCATGGATCAGTCGCAGCAGGGTCGTCTTGCCGGCCCCGTTCGGCCCTGTGATCGCGACCCGTTCCGGCCCCGTCAGCCGCAGGCTGACCGGCCCCACCACAGTGCGCCCCTGCGGCGTCTCCCAGGTCGCATCGTCCAGAACCAGCAAGGTCCGCCCTGAAGCCAGCCCGCTCGATGGCATGGGGATCGACAGGGCGCGGGTGCGCTCAACCCGCTCGCGCGCCGACGCCAGGGCCGCCTCCGCCTCCGCGGCTTGCCGCGCCGCCAGCTGCCGGTCGCCGGCGCCGCTGTTCTCGGCCCGCTCCGCCCTCGCGCCGATCAGGATCTTCGGCATGTCGCCCTTGGCGCCCTTGCGCCGTCCGGCTGCGTCGCGCCGCGCCTTCATCTCCGCACGGCGCTGGGCGTCCGCCCCCACCCTGGCGGCCGTCCGTTCGGCGCCCGCCAGATCGCGTTCCGCAGCCGCCCGCTCGGTCGCCTTGCGCTCGGCGAAGAGGTCGTAGTTCCCGCCGTATACGGTCACGCCCAGACCGGAGACCTCGACGATCCGGTCCATGCGCCGCAGCAGATCGCGGTCATGGCTCACCACCACCGCCCCGCCGTCCCAGCGGCCCAGCACCTCGGCGATCAGTCGCCGCGCCCCGACATCCAGATGATTGGTCGGCTCGTCCAGCAGGATCAGGTCCGGCCGCGCCAGCAGCAGGCCGGCGAGCCGCAGCCGGGTCTGTTCGCCGCCGCTCAGACTGATCGTCGCCCGGTCCATGGCCAGGTCCGCCAGCCCGACCTCGGCCAGAATCTCGGCGATCCGCAGTTCTAGCGTCCAGTCCGCGTTCGCGAGATCTTCCGCGTCGCCCTCGCCGGCCAACGCCCGTTCGATCACCGCCAGGGCTTCGCCGACGCCCAGCGTTTGGGCGACCGTCTCGCCCGGCGCAGGATCATGGCGCTGATCCAGCACGCCGATCGTCCCGACGCGCGTCACCGCGCCCTCGGCCGGCGACAGATCGCCCGAGATCAAGCGCAACAGGGTGCTCTTGCCCGCGCCGTTGCGACCGACGACGCCGGTGCGCTCAGGCCCGAACGTCAGGCTCAGATTGTCGAAAAGCGTGACGCCGGCGGGCGTTCTAGCGGCGACCTTGTCGAGGGTCGCGAGCGCGGACGGGAACGCGCTTCGGCTTGGGCTGGTTGGCATGGAGGATCACGAGCAGCATGGCGGACAGGGCGGAACCGGTTGCCAGTGCGATGATCATGATCTTCGAGCCTCCTGCTCAAAACTCGTCAGAGACAAGAGGATGGGTCGTATTTGTGCGATGTGCAAGTCCGCGTCGCCCCTGAAGCGAACACGGCCGCGTGAACCCTCCCTTCCAGGGTGGACCGTCGGTCCAGTGGCGATCTGCTCGCCAGACCGCTAGGACGGCTCCATGGAAAGCCGTTTCCGCATCGAAGACCCCGCCGGCGCCGCCGCCCGCCGCGAAGCCGCCGTCCAGCGTTTGCGCGACGAGACCGGCATAGACGAGGCGATGATCGACGCCCTGGTCGAGACCTTCTACGCCCGCGTCCGTGACGACCGCCTGATCGGCCCGATCTTCGCCGACCGCATCACCGACTGGGCGCCGCACCTGGCGCAGATGAAACTATTCTGGTCGTCCGTCGCCCTGTCGACTGGGGTCTATCAGGGGCGACCTATGCCGAAGCACCTGCCCCTGCCCATCGACGCCCGCCATTTCGATCGCTGGCTGGAGGTTTTCGCCGAGACGGCCCGCGACCTTTGCCCCCCCGTCGCCGCCGACCACTTCACCGAACGCGCCCGCCGCATCGCCGAAAGCCTGGAGCTTGGGATCGCCACCGCCAACGGGGTGATGCTGGCCAAGGGCGAACGGTTCGTCCGGCCGACGCAGGCTTGGGCGCCGGAGTAGGATCAGCGGCGGTCTTCCCGCGTATGGAAGATGCGCATCACGACGACATTCGCCCGCTCGACGCGATAACGAACAATATAGCCTGCCTGTCCAAATGGAACGACCAGTTCCCTCGTCCCAAAACCAGTTTTGGCCGCACGTTGCGGAAACAGCTCCAGGGTCCTCAGAGCCTCATCAAGAGCGTCGGCGGCCCTTAAGGCGGCGTTCGGCGCCACATCCGCGAGGAAGTTGGAAACGCGGATCAGATCGCTGCGCGCAGGCGGCAACAAGCGAACCCGATACTTCACCGCTTCTCGGCCAACCGTCGGGCTAGATTTTCGTGAAAATCGCGAAGAGCGTCCTCGAGCGGCACTGTCACGCCGGTCCGCTCATATTCCGCCCACCTTTCCTCATCTTCCGCGACCCATGCGGCGGGGTGCTCGCTGACCCCCGCGATGCTGATTTCCCCGATCACGCCGTCCATCAGTTGCAAAGCATAGGCCGTCGGTTCCACGCCCGCCGCCTCGGCCGCCGCCTTCAGCCGCCGCGCCTGATCTTCGTTCAGGTGGATGTCGAAACCCTCGGCCATGGCGCGACGATAACTCACCGCGCCCAGCGCCGCAATGTTCCCACATTGTTCTTGCTTCAATCCTGCGATTCATCCCCATATAGCGATGTCGCGCCGGACCCGCCCGGCCCTTCCCGCGTTCCCGGACAGCATGACCGAAAAGCACAACTTCATCCGCGTTCGCGGCGCCCGCGAGCATAATCTCAAGGGCGTGGACCTCGACATCCCCCGCGAACAGCTGGTGGTGATGACCGGCCTGTCAGGCTCGGGCAAGTCGTCCCTGGCGTTCGACACCATCTACGCCGAAGGCCAGCGCCGCTATGTCGAGAGCCTGTCGGCCTATGCGCGCCAGTTCCTGGAGCTGATGGGCAAGCCGGACGTGGATTTGATCGAGGGCCTGTCGCCGGCCATCTCCATCGAGCAGAAGACCACGTCGAAGAACCCGCGCTCGACCGTCGGCACGGTCACCGAGATCCACGACTATATGCGCCTGCTATGGGCGCGGGTCGGCGTCCCCTATTCCCCGGCCACCGGCCTGCCGATCGAGAGCCAGACCATCAGCCAGATGGTCGACAAGCTGACGGCCCTGCCGGACGGCGAACGCATACTGCTGCTGGCCCCCGTCGTTCGGGGCCGCAAGGGCGAGTACAAGAAGGAAATCGCCGAGTGGCAGCGCCAGGGCTTCCAGCGGCTGAAGATCGACGGCCAATTCTATCCGATCGACGAAGCCCCCACCCTGGACAAGAAGTTCAAGCACGACATCGACATCGTCGTGGACCGGATCGTCACCAAGCCTGACCAGGAAGCCCGCTACGCCGACAGTCTCCAGACCGCCCTGGGTCTGGCCGACGGCATCGCCAACGCGGAATGGGCGAGTACGGCCGAGGGCGAGACCGCGCCGCGCAGCCTGCTGTTCTCCGAACGGTTCGCCTGCCCCGTGTCCGGATTCACCATCTCCGAGATCGAGCCGCGGCTGTTCTCGTTCAACAATCCCTTCGGCGCCTGCCCGGTCTGCGACGGCCTGGGCGTCAAGCTGGCCTTCGACGCCGATCTGGTGATCCCGGATCGCGACAAGAGCCTGCACAAGGGCGCCGTCGCCCCATGGGCGCGCGGCCCCTCGCCCCTCTACACCCAGACGCTGCAGTCGCTCAGCCGCCACTACGGCTTCTCGATGGACGTGGCCTGGCGCGAGCTTCCGGCCCAGGCGCACAAGGCGATCCTTTATGGAACCGGCGCCGAGAAGATCAAATTCACCTACGACGACAACGCCCGCAAATACGAGGTGTTCAAGCCGTTCGAGGGCGTGCTGCCGAACCTGGAGCGTCGCTGGCGCGAGACCGACAGCGCCTGGGTGCGCGAGGAACTGGCCCGCTACCAGTCCGAGACCCCGTGCGACGCCTGCCACGGCAAGCGGCTGAAGCCCGAGGCCCTGGCGGTCAAGGTCGGGGGCGAGGATATCGCCGACATCTCCACCCTGTCCATCAAGAAGGCCTACGACTGGGTCCAGGCCCTGCCCGAGGCGCTCAGCGACAAGCAGATGGAGATCGGCCGGCGCATCCTGAAGGAGATCGGCGACCGGCTGCGATTCCTCAACAACGTCGGCCTCGACTATCTGTCGCTGTCTCGATCCTCCGGCACCCTGTCGGGCGGAGAGAGCCAGCGCATCCGTCTGGCGTCGCAGATCGGTTCGGGCCTGACCGGCGTCCTCTATGTGCTGGACGAGCCCTCCATCGGCCTGCACCAGCGCGACAACACCCGCCTGCTGGAAAGCCTGAAGGGGCTGCGCGACCTCGGCAACTCGGTCCTGGTGGTCGAGCATGACGAGGAAGCCATCCTGACCGCCGACTATGTCATCGACATGGGCCCCGCCGCCGGCGTCCACGGCGGCACGGTCTGCGCCGAGGGCACGCCCGCCGAGGTCATGGCCAATCCCAACTCCCTGACCGGTAAATACCTGACCGGCGAGCGCGAGATCGAGATCCCCGTCGACGGCCGCCGTCCCATCGACCGCAAGCGGATGCTGAAGATCAGCGGCGCCAGCGGCAACAATCTGAAGAGCGTGACCGGCGAAATCCCCGTCGGCGTCTTCACCTGCATCACGGGCGTGTCCGGCGGCGGCAAGTCCACCTTCACCATCGAGACCCTGTACAAGGCCGCCGCGCGTCGCCTGAACAATGCGTCGGACGCCCCGGCCCCCTTCGACCGGATCGAGGGGCTGGAGCATTTCGACAAGGTCATCGACATCGATCAGTCACCGATCGGCCGCACCCCGCGCTCGAACCCGGCGACCTACACCGGGGCCTTCGGCCCCATCCGCGACTGGTACGCCGGTCTGCCGGAGTCCAAGGCGCGCGGCTATGGCCCCGGCCGGTTCAGCTTCAACGTCAAGGGCGGCCGCTGCGAGGCCTGCCAGGGCGACGGCGTCATCAAGATCGAGATGCACTTCCTGCCCGACGTCTATGTCACCTGCGACGTCTGCAAGGGCAAACGCTACAACCGCGAGACCCTGGAGATCGTGTTCAAGGGCAAGTCCATCTCGGACGTGCTGGACATGACGGTCGAGGAGGCGGCGACCTTCTTCAAGGCCGTGCCGCCGATCCGCGACAAGATGCTGACGCTGGAGCGCGTGGGCCTGGGCTATGTCAAGGTCGGCCAGCCGGCGACCACCCTGTCCGGCGGCGAGGCCCAGCGGGTCAAGCTGTCCAAGGAACTGTCAAAGCGCGCCACCGGCCGCACCCTCTACATCCTCGACGAGCCGACCACCGGCCTGCATTTCGAGGACACCCGCAAACTGCTGGAAGTGCTTCAGGAACTGGTCGAGGCCGGCAACACCATCGTGGTGATCGAGCACAATCTGGATGTCATCAAGGTCGCCGACTACCTGCTCGACTTCGGCCCCGAAGGCGGCGACGGCGGCGGCGAGATCGTCGCGGTCGGCACGCCGGAACAGGTGGCGGACAACGCCGCCAGCTGGACCGGCAAATACCTCAAGGAGGTGCTGGACCGGCACGAGACCCGCCGCAAGGCGCGGGTCGCGGCGCTTGGGGGGTCGGTGGGTGAACCTGTGAAGAAGAAGCGGGTGAAGGCGTCGGCCTGACGCCTTCACCGCCGGTTTGCGGGTCGGTTCAGCGGTCCCGCAGACCCTGCCACGCCGCCGAGAAGGGCGCATAGAGCACCGCCAGCTGCAGGGCGGACATCAGGGCGTTGACCACGGACCAGACCAGGATGGCGGGCCAGGCGCGGGCCAGGACATCCAGGGTGGACAGGCCTTCCATGCCCGCCAGAACAGAGATGCCGCCGGTCGCCAGATCCGTGCCCGCGCTGATGATCGTGCCAAGAATGCTGACGATCAGGCTCATGATCACGGCGATGATCGTCATGCCCAGCAGGGGCCAGAACTGGCCGTTGGTGGCCTTGAACGACTCGAACAGGGTGAACTTGCGCCGGTCGATCGTCATCGGCACGGCCAGGCAGAGCTTGATCGAAAGCCAGATCACGAGAGCCGCTGCGGCCAAGCCCAGGATCAAGGCGAGCAGATACATGACCGCCTGACCCGAGGCGACCCCGAGGCCGAACACGGTCACGACGATGGCGGAAAGCACCCCGCACAAAAGCCCGACGATCACCCCGATCGCCAGCGTGACCGCGAACACCCGAACCTCGTCCATGCCCAACCGCAGATAGCCCCAGGCGTTCTCGGCGGGCCGCAGCACCGACCGCGCCACGGCGGCGCTGAGCACAGCCCCGATCACCAGGCCCAGGGGCGCCAACCAGACGAGCAGGCCCATATAGGCCTGCCCCAGGGCCATCATCTCCTCAGGCGACGGATTGGACGACTGTTCCAGCGTCTGGGCCGAGGCCATGATCGCGGCCCATTGGCCGGCGCCCAGACCGAAAGTCGCCACATACAGGACCAGATAGGCCAGACCCCAGATCAGGGCTGTCACCGGATGGCGACGCACCACCCGAAATCCTTCGAACGCCGCGTCGGTGGCGGAAAAGCTCATGCTGCACTCCAGATCAGATTGGCGCGATCCTAGACCATCGTGTCGGCCGCGTCGCCCGCCGAGGTGGCGGCGGGCGACGTCGCTGCGGCGAATACGGCGCCGGACGGCCCATCCAGAAGCTGACGGCAGGCGGAGGCGAAGGGCGCGCTGAGCAGGGTCATGACCGCCCCGTAGACAAAGCCGCCGGGCACAAGCATCAGCCCGGCCACCGTCGCCAACACCGGCGGCGATGGAAACAGCTCGCCCAGGGTGGCGGGAGGCGACTGGGCCGTGATGTCCGCGAGAACACCGCTGGCGAACAGGGCGACGATCACGACGAAGGCCAGGACGAAATAGACGACCAGATAGACCAGCCAGGTGCAGACCAGCAGGCCCAGCAACGGCAGGGTGCGCCCGCGGCCCAGGGCCCAGCCCTCGACGAAGGCGAACCGTTTCAGGATCAGGGTGGCGGGCGCGATGAGGGACAGCCGCGCCATGGCGACGACGACCAGCGCGATCAGACCCAGCACCAGAACGAAGCCGCCGATCATCGCCGCCGCCTCATTGGCCTGCCACAGGGTGGCGACCAGGGCCGCGCCCAGCAGCACCAGAATGATCACGGCGATATAGGCCCCGACAAACAGCGCCAGCCCCACGACCACCAGCCGCAGTTCGTCCATCCCGGCGCGCAGGAAGAAGGTTCGGTCGGGCCGGCCGATCATCAACGTCGCCCGCATGGTCGCCGCCCAGATCACAACCGCCAACACGGCCTGTCCGACGTTCAGCAGCATGGACAGGCCCTGAACCGCCATCAGTTTCCCGAACATTTCCGGCGGCGGTTCGGCGCCGTCCGTCAGGGGCAGGTCCGCCAGGGTTCCGAACATCAGAGCCACAGCCAACAGGCTGAAGCCCATCATCAGAAATCCCCAGACGAAGACCGCCATGGGATGGCGCCGGATCACGCGTCCCGGCGTCGCCATGGCCTCGCCGATGGAAAATGTCTCAGTCATGGGGAGCTCCTTGCGGTGTCCAGTACTCGAGTCTGCGATAGGCCGCACCCAGGAAAGCCAGAGCCAGGGGCGCCTCGAACGCGGAGATCACCACCGCCCACACGATCCACGTCGCCACGCCGGATGGCAGGCCCGCCCCCGTCAGAATCAGCGGTCCCAGGATCGGCAGGCCCACGACCACGACCAGTCCGCCCAGCAGAGGCCGGAAACTGCCCTGGGCGATCCCCATGCTGTTCAGGGACACCATGTGTCCGCGCCCCAGGGTGGCCGGGGCGAACAGCGACAGGCGCACGACCATCACCAGCACGCCGTAGAAGGCCAGCAGGGTCACGACCGCCAGCAGGACCAGTTTCCAGATCGGACCCACCGCCGCCCAGTCCCGCAGGCGGATCGCCTCGGCGTTCAGCTCGGCCATGCCGAACACGGCCAGCAGCACCAGGGCCACGACCGACAGTATCATGGCCATGAAGACCGAACACAGCAGGGCGGCGCCCAGCAGGCGCAGTTCAGGCAAACCCAGTTGCAGACCCGCCGCCCCCAGGCCCAGCCGCCGCGCGTCGTTTCGGTCGTCGCTGATCGCCGTGCGCGCCAGGGCGCCGATCAGGATGAGGCCGGCGACCAACGCCGCCGCCGCCCAAACCCAGCCCAGGACGCCGACCATGAAGGGTCGCGCGGCCCACACAAGGGCGCAGACCGCCATGGCGGCCCAGGCCCAACGCCACGCCCTGACCAGGCCGACGACCGACGCCTTCAGCGCCTCGCCCAGCCGCAATCGCCTGTCGTTCGTCACGATCATCGCCCCATATCCCCGCCTCAGACATAGCAGGGGATCATGACATCACGCCAGACGACCGCTAGAAGGCCGCGATGACTGCTTCCCCCTCTCCTTCCCCTATTCACGTCATCGGCGGCGGCCTCGCCGGCTCGGAGGCCGCCTGGCAGATCGCCCAGGCCGGCGTGTCCGTGATCCTGCACGAGATGCGCGGCGTCCCAGGCGTAAAGACCGACGCTCACCAGACCGACGGCCTGGCCGAACTGGTCTGCTCCAACTCCTTCCGGTCGGACGATTGGGAATACAACGCCGTCGGCCTGCTGCACGCCGAGATGCGGGCGCTGGACTCGATCATCATGGCCTGCGGCGACGTCAACCAGGTGCCGGCAGGCGGCGCCCTGGCCGTGGACCGTGACGCCTTCTCCGCCGCCGTGACGGCGAAACTGGCGGCCCACCCGCTGATCACCATCGTCCGCGAGGAGATCGGCGGCCTGCCGCCTGAGGATTGGGACAATGTGATTGTCGCCACCGGCCCTCTGACCTCGCCCGCCCTGGCCGAGGCCATCCTGAAGGCCACGGGCGAGGAAAGCCTCAGCTTCTTCGACGCCATCGCCCCCATCGTCCACGCCGACAGCATCGATTTCGACATCGCCTGGCGTCAGTCGCGCTATGACAAGGAAGGCCCGGGCGGAGACGCCGCCGCCTACGTCAACTGCCCGATGGACAAGCCCCAGTATGAGGCCTTCATCGACGCCCTGCTGAACGGCCCCAAGGCCGAGTTCAAGGACTGGGAGCACGTGCCCTATTTCGACGGCTGCCTGCCGATCGAGGTCATGGCCGAACGCGGCCGCGAGACCCTGCGCCACGGCCCGATGAAGCCCGTAGGCCTGACCAACCCGCGCGACCCGCTGGTCAAGGCCTACGCCATCGTCCAGCTGCGCCAGGACAACGCCCTGGGCACCCTGTTCAACATGGTGGGCTTCCAGACCAAGCTGAAGCACGGCGTCCAGGCCGAGGTCTTCCGCATGATCCCTGGCCTGCAGAACGCCCAGTTCGCGCGTCTGGGCGGCCTGCACCGCAACACCTATCTGAACAGTCCCCAGTTGCTGGACAAGCAGCTGCGGCTGAAGGCCATGCCCCGTCTGCGCTTCGCCGGCCAGGTCACGGGGGTCGAGGGCTATGTCGAGAGCGCGGCCATGGGCCTGCTGACCGGCCGCCTCGCCGCCGCACAAGCGCTGGGCCTCGACCTGTCGGCGCCCCCGCCCGAGACCGCCATGGGCGCCCTGGTCGAACACATCACCGGCGGACACCTGGAAGGCTCGAAATTCCAGCCGATGAACATCAACTACGGCCTGCTGCCGCCGCTTGAGGCGCCCAAGGTCGATGAAGACGGCAAACGCATCCACCCGAAGGAACGCGGCCGGGCCAAGAAGCGGCTGCAGAGCATCCGGGCGATGGAAAGCCTGAAGGCCTGGCGGGACGCGGGCTAAACCCGTCCGCGCACCGTCGCCCAGATCAGTCGCAGGCGCTTGACCGGTTCCGGCTCGTCGGGCGTCGTCAGGGCGGCCGAGGCCACGGCCGGGAACCCCTCGGCCGGCAAGCCCTTCAAGGCGGCGTTGGCCTTGGGCCGCGCGGCCTTCGCCTCGTTGATCCGCCCGACCTGCCCCAGCCCCCGCACCCGCCCGGCCTCGACCACCTTGTCGGCATGACCCGGACCGGCCAGCACCTGGACCGCCGCCTGCATCGGACCGACGTAGAAGGCGTCCAGGTCGTGGGGCTCGCCGTGGACGCGGCCGATATGGGCCTCGATCAGGGCGTCGAGGGGGGCGCGGTCCAGGGCGTGGCGGACGACCAGGTCGGTCAGGGCCTCCAGCACCGGATGGCCCTTGCGGGGGATCCCGGCGAAGACCCCGTCCAGCTGTTCCGCCCACCAAGTGTAGCGCATCTCGGCCAGCAAGGGCTGGGTCACGCGCGCGGGGATCGACATCAGCTCGGCCTCGAAGGCGTAGAGCGTGATCAGATCGGCGCGGGCGCGCGCGTCGGCGACCAGGCGGCTGGACAGCCAGCGGTCCAGATCGGCGGCGCGAACCTGGGCGTCCAGGGTTCCCGCCACCGCCGCCGGATCGGGTTCAGGCGGCACGCGAAACGGCGAAATCGGCCAGGTCTTCCAGGGCCGCGCGCCAGTCCGACGCCGGCAGGGCCGACAGGGCGGCCTTGGCCTGATCGGCATAGTCGCCGGCCAGATCCAGGGTCGCGCCGATGGCGCCGGAACCGACCACCAGTTCGCGGGCGCGGGCGAAGTCCTCGGGCGTGCGTTCGCCCTTGGTCACGGTCCGCTCCCAGAAATCGTCCTCGCGGCCCCGGGTGCGGGCCACGGCCAGCAGCAGCGGCAGGGTGGCCTTGCCCTCGTTGAAGTCGTCGCCGGCGTTCTTGCCCAGGGCCTCGGCGGTCGCGCCATAGTCCAGGGCGTCGTCTGCCAGCTGGAAGGCGATGCCCAGGGCCATGCCGTAGTCGCGCAGAGCCTGGGTCGCGGCCGGATCGGCGCCGGCGCCCACCGCCCCCGCCTCGGCGGCGGCGGCGAACAGTTCGGCGGTCTTGGCCGAGATGATCTGCAGATAGGTGGCCTGATCCAGGTTCAGATCATGGGCGCGGGTCAATTGCAGAACCTCGCCCTCGGAGATCACCCGCGACGCCTGGGCCAGGATCCCCAGGGCCCGCATCGAATCGGTCTCGACCATCAGTTCGAAGGCGCGGGCGAACAGGAAGTCGCCGACCAGAACACTGGTGGGCGCGCCCCAGATCAGGTGGGCCGCGACCTTGCCGCGCCGTAGTTCGGAGGCGTCGACGATGTCGTCGTGCAACAGGGTGGCGGTGTGAATGAACTCGACCGCGGCGGCCAGCTTCTTCGGCGACAGGATGTCGCCCTCGGCGCCAGAGGCGCGGGCGGCGGCGACGGTCAGCAGGGGCCGCAGGCGCTTGCCCCCGGCCGAAACCAGGTGTTCGGCCAGTTTGGGGATGATCGGCACATCCGACTGCATCCGATCGATGATCAATGCATCCACCTCGGCCATGTCGGTTCCGGCCAGCCGGACGAGGGCGTTCACATCCCCCTTCGGACGGGGAGAGGCGGCGAGGACTGCGTCCAAGGGATATTCTTTCACACGTCGCGCGACCTGGGCCGCGTCAGGCAATTCCGACCGCGTCCGCTTGCCGGATCGCGATGCGGCGCACAATGGTGATAGGCCCACGGAGGGTCAAGGAGATTGAGGCTTGGACATGGCTCCCGCCGCCCCGGATGTCGTCGAGAACGCTCTTCTGGACGGGCGTGTCCGCCTGCGTCAGCCCGCACGCGGCTATCGGGCGGGCATGGATGCAGCCTTGTTGGCCGCCGCCGTCGCTCCCCGTTCTGGCGACCGCCTGTTCGAGGCGGGCTGCGGCGCCGGGGC
The DNA here is from genome assembly GCF_059415785.1 of Brevundimonas sp. GW821-FHT10A07. Taxonomy (NCBI): domain Bacteria; kingdom Pseudomonadati; phylum Pseudomonadota; class Alphaproteobacteria; order Caulobacterales; family Caulobacteraceae; genus Brevundimonas; species Brevundimonas sp. GW821-FHT10A07. Next base: position 173,366 of record NZ_JBWKNX010000001.1, on the reverse strand, counting down.
CGTGCTGATGCAGATTGCGGCCCGTCATGCCGGAGTTTCGCTGACCGGGCTGGAGCGCGATTCGGTCGCCGCTGGCCTCGCGCGCGAGAACGCCGACCTGAATCATTCTACTGATCGAATCAGGATTCTCGACGGCGACGTGGCCGACGGGTTCCGTCCCTTGGACCTGCCCCCGTTCGACTGGGCCGTGTCGAACCCGCCCTTCTTCGACGACCCCGGCGCCCTGCGCGCCCCGGCGCCCGGCAAACAGGGCGCCTGGATGGCCGACGACGGCCTGTCCGCCTGGACCGGCCTGCTGCTGAAAGCGGTGCGCGAGGGCGGCCGGATCGTGATCATCCACCGGGCCGACCGTCTGGCGGACCTGCTGACCCTGCTGGGCGAAAAGGCCGGCTCCTTCGCCATCCGCCCGGTCCAGCCCTTCGCCGACGAGCCGGCCAAACGCGTGCTGGTCCAGGCGATCAAGACCGGCAAGGCCCCCCTGCGCCTGCTGCCGCCCCTGGTGCTGCATGATCGCTCGGGGGCCAAACACACGCCCGAGGCCGAGGCGATCCTGAGGGGCGAGGCGGCGCTGGATTGGTAGGGTCTGGCGCCCGCGATTTTCCCCCGCTTGCGGGGGAAGTGTCAGGTCGTGGCGCGTAGCGACACGCCTGACGATGGGGGAAGTCATCTTCTGGACGAGACTTCCCTCTCCGTCGCTGGATCGGCTTCGCCGATCGACGCGACACCTCTCCCGCAAGCGGGAGAGGGTCTATGAAGTTCCCTAAATCAAACCCGCCAGCGGCGACGACGGATCCGCATACATCCGCTTCGGCATCCGCCCCGCCAGATAGGCGTCGCGCCCCGCGATCACGGCATGCTTCATCGCCCGCGCCATGAGGATCGGATCCTTGGCCCCGGCGATGGCGGTGTTCATCAGCACGGCGTCGCAGCCCAGCTCCATCGCCCGGGTCGCGTCAGAGGCCGTGCCCACGCCGGCGTCTACCAGAACCGGCACCTTGGCCTGTTCGACGATCAGCCGCACATTGACCTCGTTCTGGATGCCCAGGCCCGAGCCGATGGGCGCGGCGGCCGGCATGATGGCGGCGGCGCCGGCGTCTTCCAGACGCTTGGCCATGACCACGTCGTCTGTGCAATAGACCATGACGTCGAAGCCGTCCTTGATCAGAAGGTCCAGCGCCCGCAGCGTCTCGATCATGTCGGGATACAGGTGGGCGGTGTTGGACAGCACCTCCAGCTTGACCAGGCTCCAGCCCCCCGCCTCGCGCGCCAGGCGCAGGGTGCGCACCGCGTCCTCGCCGGTGAAACAGCCGGCGGTGTTGGGCAGGAAGGTGAACCGGTCGGGCTTCACATAGTCGACCAGCATCGGCTGGTTCGGATCGGTCAGGTTCACCCGGCGCACGGCCACGGTCACGATCTCGGCCCCCGCCGCCTCGGCGGCGGCGGCGTTCTGGGCGTAGTCGGCGTATTTGCCGGTGCCCACGATCAGGCGCGAGTTGAAGGTGCGGCCGGCGACGGACCAGGTTTCGGGGGCTGTATCGGTCATGGGTGGTGACCTAGTCCTGTCGCGCCCGATGCGAAAGGGCGGATCGTTGTCGTACCCCGCCCGATAAACTAAAGTGATCGGATTACGAGCCGCCGGAGCGACGTGATGAAGTCCGTCGATATCGAAGAGGCCAAAATCCACCTGCTCCGCCTCGTCGAGGAGGCAGCCAAGGGGGAATCCTTCATTATCACTGAAGCCGGAAAGCCGTTGGTAAGGCTGGAGGGGTTGAACGCCAAGCCGGTCGATACCTCACGCCGCCTAGGATTCATGAAGGGCGAAATCCTAGTGCCGGATGACTTCGACACCATGGGACAGGCCGAGATCGAGGCCATGTTCTATGGAGACGCCGTCGATGAAGACGGCGTGAGCCGATGAGCTGCTTATAGCCAAGCACGCCTGACCCGACGCCACTTGCGGTCTGATCACCCGCCGCCGACGAACTGGACCAGCTCGATCCGGTCCCCCTCGGCCAGGGCGGTGACGGCGTGCAGCGACCGGGGCACGATCTCCAGATTGCGCTCGACCGCCACCTTGCGGGGGTCCAGCGCCAGTTCCTGGACCAGCTCCGTCACGGTCGTCGCATAGACCTCGCGTGGATCGCCGTTGACTTGAATACGCAAACCGTCTGCCTCGATGCCTAAATGCGCGGGGTGGAAAAGCTGGGCTTTCACTCCGGCGGTTCTGCACCTGACATAACGCGTTTCGGCACGGAGGGCATCCTTCCATGCTTTTTACGAAGGCCGCTCTGGAACCTACTGCTTCGCGGAAGGTGGGCTCGCGACGGAGGTATGCTTGGCTTTCCAGTTATTCGCGAGCACTTCACCGATCGATGCGGACTTCTCATACCCCATCCATTTCGACACGAAGGCTGTCTCCTTCATATTGTCGGCATAGACGTGTGCCTGCGCTCTTACGGTGACGAGCTTCCGTGCCATATCAACCAGGTGATCGGCAGGCTCGGCCTGAATCTCAGCCTCAAAATTCTTATCGTGAAATGCACAGAACAAGTGACGGGGACCAAGGGGGAGCAACAACTGACCGTTCCGCTTTTTGATGCCGTTGCTGCTGAAGAGCGCACGGTCGCTTGTAAGCAGCGGCGGCAAGCCCGTATCCAAGCTCATTACAGACCAAGACATCGTGCGGATATGTCCGGCGACGGCCATGTTCATAGTCAGGCTATTCAGAAGCTTAACGCCTAAGAGGTGGCCGCCTTCGCCGTCGTCCTGAGAGGCCCATTCTTCGAACGTGGCTGGGTCGTTATCCGTTTTCAGGTTGAGATAGTCTGCCTGTATCTTGGCGTTTGGTGCATCCCACATTTCCAGAGCAACAGCTTTGAGGCTCTTCACACTCTCTGGTGTCCTCATGATCATGCTCAGCAGGAAGTGGCTCCACCAAATCATTTCTGGCTCGGTGAGCTCATGGCCTCCGCTCTCGATCAGGCTGGCAACGATCTTGCCCGCACGGTCATCGAGAGGGCTCATCAGTTTGGTTTCGATAATGGTAGCGTCGGGGCCTAACTCTTCAAAAGTGTAGAGGTCATCCTCATAACCCACGCTCTTAGCGGCTACGCGGTCCCGCACCACCTTGCCGTTATGGACCTTTCGGTACAACACGAGCCGTCCCTGAACATCGCACCAGTTTTTGAGCAAAAACTTCGGCACAAAGTGGTGTCGCTTGGGTGGATTCTGAGGCTTAGATGTAGTCATTCGCCAATCTATTCGTGACTTAAAATCCTACGTGATGAATTATAGGTCTGCTTTAAAATCTCAGCCAACATTTCCGACGACAATTATAGGTGAAGCGAGATTGAAGCCCGCTTCGCATCCCATTTTCAAAAACGAACCCCCGCCTTTTCAAACCCCTGACGCCCACACTCAACAATCGACCTACCACGCCTCAAAACCGTGCCATCATGGCCGGGTCTTTGAAAACTGAATCCTCCTCGCCAGACCCGCCCTCGCTCCAGGCAGGCGCTCCCTGTCGCCCCACCCCGAAGATTGTACGAAAATAGACTCCATTTTTTGCAGTGGGTTGAGTCTATTCTCGCCCCACCGCCGCCCCGACTGCGGCCCTCCAAACCGTCCGCCCTCCCCCTTTTCCCCGCTCTTCACGCCCCCTGCGACGGGAAATCCGTTGACGCCCGCGCGCATGACGTTAGGTCAACCCGTTTCCACGCTGCGCTTTGACCCGCGCCGCGCCTAAGCTACAAGGCCGCCCCTGAACCGTCAGAGGTCGCCCGATTCCGGAGCCTCGATTCGAGAACCGATGTCCGACACGTCCGTCATCTATGTGCTGAACGGCCCCAATCTCAACCTTCTCGGGGTGAGGGAGCCGGAAATCTATGGTCGCGACACACTCGCGGACATCGAACAGCGCTGCATGAAGGCCGCGGGCGACGCCCGGATCGTGTTCCGTCAGACCAACCACGAAGGCGTCCTGGTCGACTGGATCCAGGAGGCGCGTGAGAGCGCGCAGGCCCTGATCATCAACCCGGCGGCCTATGGCCACACGTCGGTCGCCCTGCACGACGCATTGAAGACGTTGTCGATCCCGGTGATCGAGCTTCATCTGTCCAATCCGGCGGCGCGCGAGGCGTTCCGTCATCACTCCTATGTGTCGTCCGCGGCGACCGGCGTCATCGCCGGTTTCGGCGCGGTCGGCTATGAACTGGCCGTCCAGGCGGCTCTCACCAAGGTTCGGGAACGCGCCTGAGGGCCGACCCGTTCGCATTCCAAGACGAAAGACAAAGGCGCACCGCAATGGCCGATGACAAGAAACACGCCGAGATCGACGCCGCCCTGGTTCGCCAGCTGGCCGAGATCCTGAACGAAACCGACCTGACCGAGGTCGAGGTCGAGCGCGGCGAGCTGCGCATCCGCGTGGCGCGCGAGATCACCATGCACGCCGCCCCGGTCCAGTACGCCGCCGCCCCGGCTCCGGCCGCTGCGCCCGCAGCCGCCGCTGCTCCGGTCTCCATGCCGTCGGACCCGGCCACCATCGTCGCCCGCGCCGGCGAAGAGGTGAAGTCGCCGATGGTCGGCACCGCCTATCTGCAGGCCTCGCCGGAAGCCCCGGCCTTCGTCCAGCCCGGCGACAAGGTCAAGAAGGGTCAGACCCTGCTGATCGTCGAAGCCATGAAGACCATGAACCCGATCCAGGCCCCGCGCGACGGCGTCGTGGCCGAGATCCTGGTCGGCGACGCCCAGCCGGTCGAGTTCGGCGAGCCCCTCGTCCTGCTGGAAGCCTAAGGCGCCCTGATGTTCACCAAAGTCCTGATCGCCAACCGCGGCGAGATCGCGCTGCGCATCCACCGGGCGTGCAAGGAGATGGGCATCTCCACCGTCGCCGTGCACTCGGAAGCCGACCGCGGCGCCATGTGGGTGCGGCTGGCCGACGAGAGCGTCTGCATCGGCCCCGCCTCGGCGGCCAAGTCGTATCTGAACATCCCGTCGATCATCGCGGCGGCCGAAATCACCGGCGCCCAGGCGATCCACCCCGGTTACGGCTTCCTGTCCGAGAACGCCCGCTTCGCCGAGATCGTCGAAGCCCACGGCATGACCTTCATCGGCCCCAAGCCCGAACATATCCGGGTCATGGGCGACAAGATCAGCGCCAAACAGACGGTCATGGACGCCGGCATCCCCGTGGTCCCCGGCTCCAAGGGCGAGGTCGAGACCGTCGAGGCGGCGATCGAGGCCTCCAAGTCCATCGGCTTCCCCCTGATCGTCAAGGCGGCGGCGGGCGGCGGCGGACGCGGCATGAAGGTGGCCCTGACGGCGGATGATCTGGTCGAGGCGGTGCAGACCGCCCAGTCGGAAGCCAAGGCCGCCTTCGGCAACGGCGCCGTCTATATGGAGCGCTATCTCCAGAAGCCGCGCCACATCGAGATCCAGGTCATCGCCGACAGCCACGGCAATGTCGTGCACCTGGGCGAACGCGACTGCTCGCTGCAACGTCGTCACCAGAAGGTGCTGGAAGAGGCCCCCTCGCCCGCCCTGTCGGCCGAGGGTCGCAAGCAGATCGGCGAGACGGTCAACAAGGCCATCGCCGCCATCGGCTATCTGGGCGTCGGCACCATCGAATTCCTGTGGGAGGACGGCGAGTTCTTCTTCATCGAGATGAACACCCGCCTGCAAGTCGAGCATCCGGTGACGGAAATGATCACCGGCGTGGACCTGGTCCGCGAACAGGTCCGTATCGCCGCCGGCCTGCCGCTGTCCTTCACCCAGGAGGACATCGAGTTCAAAGGCCACGCCATCGAGGTGCGGATCAACGCCGAGAACCCCGAGACCTTCACCCCGTCGCCGGGCAAGATCACCGACTTCCACGCCCCCGGCGGCCTGGGCGTGCGTCTGGATAGCGCCATCTACGCCGGCTATTCGATCCCGCCCTATTACGACAGCCTGATCGGCAAGCTGATCGTCCACGGCCGCGACCGCGAGGAGGCCATCGCCCGCCTGAAACGCTCGCTGAACGAGATCGTCATCGGCGGCGTCGACACCACCATCCCCCTGTTCCAGAAGCTGTTGCAGGAGCCCGACATCCTGTCCGGCGACTATGACATCCACTGGCTGGAGAAGTGGGCCGCCCGTCAGAAGGGCGACGCCTGACGCCCGCTCGATCAGAGGAACCGGCCCATGCGTATCGCGGTGTTTGCGACCAAGGCCTATGACCGCCGGTTCCTCGACCTGGCCAATGCCGACTTCGGCCACGACCTGAACTGGTTCGAGGCGCGGCTGGACGACACCACCGCCCCGCTGGCCGACGGTTTCGACGCCGTCTGCGTCTTCGTCAACGACCGGCTGGACGCCCCTGCCCTGACCCGCCTGGCGCAAGGCGGGGTGCGCGCCGTGGCCCTGCGCTGCGCCGGCTACAACAATGTCGATCTGCGCGCCGCCGAAAGCCTGGGCCTGACCGTGATCCGCGTGCCGGCCTATTCGCCCGAGGCGGTCGCCGAGTTCACCCTGGGCCTGCTGCTGGCGATGAACCGCAATATCCCCCGCGCCTCGGCCCGGGTGCGCGAGAACAACTTCGCCCTGGACGGCCTGATCGGCCGCAACCTGTCGGGACGGACGGCCGGGGTGGTCGGCACGGGCCGGATCGGCGCCCTGGTCGCCCGGGCGTTGAAGCTGGGCTTCGGCTGCGAGGTGCTGGCCCATGATGTGGTCGAGGACCCGGCCCTGACCCAGATCGGCGTCCGCTACGTCGATCGCGAGACCCTGCTGCGCCAATCCGACATCATCAGCCTGCACTGCCCGCTGACGCCCGATACGCGCCACCTGATCGACGGCCCGACCCTGGCGGCGGCGCGGCCGCGCGTGATGATCGTCAACACCAGCCGGGGCGCCCTGATCGACACCCAGGCCCTGATCGACGCGCTGAAGAACCATCGTGTCGGCGGCGTCGCCCTGGACGTCTATGAGCAGGAAGGCGATCTGTTCTTCGAGGACCTGTCGAACGAGATCATTCAGGACGACGTGTTCCAGCGCCTGCTGACCTTCCCCAATGTCCTGGTCACCGGCCACCAGGCCTTCCTGACCGAAGAAGCGCTGACAGCCATCGCCGTGACCACCCTGTCGGGCCTGGCCGAGATCGAGGCCGGACGCGTCCCCGCCAATCGCGTCACCGCCGACCAGGTCCGCCCCGCCCCATGACCGAGCCGGACTTCAGCGCCCGCGGGCCTTCCGACGGCTTCGGCCCCGAGGCGCTGCTGGCCTGTTATGCCCGTGGCGTGTTTCCGATGGCCGAGGCGCGCGACGACCCGCGCGTCTTCATCATCGAGCCGGACCAGCGCGGCGTCATACCCCTGGACGCCTTCCACATCCCCACCCGCCTGCGCCGCACCGTGCGCGGCGAACCGTTCGAGGTGCGGATCGACACCGCCTTCGAGGCGGTGCTGGACGGCTGTGCGGCGGCCCAGGGGCCCGAGCGCGAGGACACCTGGATCAACGCCCCGATCCGGCGCCTGTACGCCGCCCTGTTCGCTCAGGGCTTTGTCCATTCGGTCGAATGCTGGAAGGACGAGCGGCTGGTCGGCGGCCTGTACGGCGTCTCCCTGGGCGGCGCCTTCTTCGGCGAGAGCATGTTCAGCCGCGAACGCGACGCCTCCAAGGTGGCCCTGGTCCATCTGGTCGCGCGGTTGCGACGGGGCGGCTGGACGCTGCTGGACGCCCAGTTCCTGACCGACCACCTCAGCCAGTTCGGCGCGGTGGAGACGCCCCAGGCGGCCTATCTGCGACGGCTGAAACCCGCGTTGAAGGGGACGGTGGACGAGACCGCCCTGATCGCGCCGATGACGGGGGCCGAGGCGGTGGACTGGGCGCTCCATCGCGCTTGATCCCTGTCCGGACACGATTACAGCCTGTCCGGACAAGCCTGAGCTGGCGTCGCCCCGCAGGCTCGCGGCCTAACAGGGCATGACCCAAGACACCACCGCACCCGCCCCGTCCTCCGCCGCCGTCTGGCGCGAAGTCAAAGAGATCGGCGTCACCCTCGTCGCCGCCCTGATCCTGGCGATGGTGATCCGCATCCTGCTGTTCCAGCCCTTCACCATTCCCTCCTCGTCGATGGAGCCGGGGCTCGTGACCGGCGACTATATCGTCGTGTCCAAATACGCCTATGGCTGGAGCCGGGCGTCCCTGCCGTTCAATCCGCCGCTGCCCGACGGCCGGGTGCTGGGACGCCAGCCGAAGCGGGGCGACGTCGTGGTCTTCCGGCGCCCGCACGACCCGGATCAGGTCTGGATCAAGCGCGTCATCGGCCTGCCCGGCGACACCGTTCAGGTCCGCAAGGGTCAGGTCTTCGTCAACGGGCGCCTGATCGGCCAGACGCCGCTCCAGATGGTCAGCGACCACGACGCCCCCCAGCGGCGTGTACTCGAGGTGCGCGAGGCGCTGGCGAGCGGCAAGACCTATGTCACCTACGACGGCGGCCCGGACCAGCCGGGCGACGACACCCCGGTCTATCACGTGCCTGAGGGTCAGTATTTCATGATGGGCGACAATCGCGACAACTCGCTGGACAGCCGCTGGCCCGCTGATCTGGGCGTCGGCCTGCTGCCGGCCGAAAACATCGTCGGCCGGGCCGAGATCGTCGCGGCCTCATGGAAACCCGGCGCCGGGCTGTTCAAGCCGTGGACCTGGCTGGACCTGCAATGGCGCCGTTTCCTGAAGCCTATCCGCTAGCGGGCGCGGAATTCCTCAAAGCTGACCATCCCGTCATGGTCGCGATCCAGACGCTCGAACGCCGCCCGATCCGGGGTCACGGACTGAGCCAGCGAAGGCGCGGCTACGGCGCCCAGGGCCAATCCGGCGACAGCGGCCGCCAGCAACTGACGCCAGCCCATGCGGATCGACGACCGGGCGGTCGTCGACCGGTCCAGTTCGCTGTCGATGAAGCGGCGAATGGCCTCGCTGGCCGTGCGGCCCTCAATGCGGCACTTGTCCATGAAGGCGGTCTTCGTCGCGTGCGGCAGCCGGATCTCGACCGTCTCGCTCTTCTTGAGGGGTCTTTGGCGGTTCATTCCGGCCTCCTCGCGCTCAGTTCTTACAGCCCACCACCCAGGCGTCGTAATTGGGGTTCTGAAGCCCGCTGACGGCCGGGGACGAGGCGAACATCCAGCCGCGGTAGATCTGGCGCGGTTCGGCCGGCTGGTTGGCGCCCCGCGATTGCAGCGAGACATCGACATAGGCGATGGCGTCTTCGGTCAGTTCGTCAGGCGTCGAGACTTCGCAGGCGCGGACGCTGAAGATCAGGTTGCGGTTGAAGCGGACCGGACGGCCGCCGACTTCGACCTCGAACTTCATGGTCTCGGCTGTGGTCTTGTCGATAGCCTGGATGACGGCGAACTTGCGCCGCTGGCGGCGAGCGGGCGTGGCCGGCTGTTCGATGGCCTTTTCGACCACCGGCTTTTCGGAGGCGGCTTCTTCCTCGGCCTTTTCCGCGACGGCCTCATCCTCGGCGAGGACGACGGAGGGCGGCGGCGTCACCGCCACCGGCGTCCGGGGCGCGGGTGCGGCGGCCGGGGCGGTCTCGGTCGGCGCATTGGCCGGTTGGGCCGGCGTGGTGCGCAGGATGTCGCCGATGGGATCCTGGACCGGACGGGCCTCGCGCGGCGAGTCCTGAAGGACGCTGGCGGTCACCGCCCCGGCGCTGAGCGCCGCGACGACGGCCGCCCCGCCCAGCAGGAGCCGATTCGGTCTCACTCGGGCGTCCAGGCCTGATAGTCGCCGGTCGCGGCGGGGCGTTTGGCCTCGGCGGCCAAAGAGCCTTGCGGACGCCAGGCCATCGGGGTGCCGGTGAAATTCGGCAGGTGATCCTTCTCCCACGCGCGGCGCGGGAGGGGCGCCTCGGTGGGCGGCAGGTCGAAGGTGTAGCGCAGCCAGCCGTGCCAATCGGCCGGCACCTTGGACGCGTCGGCATAGCCTTCGTACACGACCCAGCGGCGCTTGCGGCCGTCGTAGCTCGAGTTGTCCTTGGCCTCGTAATATTTGTTGCCGATCTCGTCGGTCCCGACGAAACGGCCGCGCTTGGCGATCGTGAAGAGGGTGCCGATCGTGGCCCCGTTCCACCAGGCGAAAATCTTGTTCAGCACGTCGTCAAAACCTACGCGAAATTCCCGCAGAAAAAGAGCCTGCGGCCGGAGCGGATCATAGGAACACTCGCCCCCTTCGTCCAGCAGACACGTTCGCAGAAGCGGGAAAAGCAGTTGGCATGAACCGTCTTGCAGAACTCGGGCTTCGCGATCTGACGCGCCGCCCGCCGAAACGCCTCCACGACCACCTTCGTCGGAGCCCTGTCGCCCCCTAACCCAAAGCTGATCCGATCAGGCTCTTCAGGCGATAGGCGGCGACGATCCGGGCGGTCCTGGCCTGGGTGGCGGCAGCGGCGGCGGCCGTGGCTTCGCGCTCGGCGTTCAGCAGGTCGATCTGGGGTTTCAGTCCAACGCGGACTTCATGTCGAACGCTGGCCAGGGCCTGGACCGCGGCCGCGCTTTGTTCGTCGGACGCCTGGGCCACCAGTTCGGCGGTGTGAATGTCCTGCCAGGCGGCGAGAACCTGTTCCTCCAGGCCCATGCGGGCGGCGCGCAGCCGGGCGGAGGCGGCGCGGACATCGGCGCTGGTCTCGGCGATCTTGCCGGACGTCAGGCCGCCGCTGAACAGGGTCCAGCGGCCGCGGATTCCCACGGTCGCGCTGTCGGCGCGATAGTCCGGAAAGAACTGGTCACGAACCGAACCCGCCTCGACGAAGGCGCTGACGGTCGGCAGGCGTTCGCCGCGCGCGGCGCGGGCGGCGGCTTCGGCCGCCTCGAGATCGGCCCGCGCCTGACGCAGGGCGGGGCTGCCGCCCATGGCGATCGCCATCGCATCGTCGAGTGAGCCGGGCAGAGGCGGATTGGGTGGAATCGGTTGCAGATCAACCGGCTCCAGGCCGGTCAGATTGCGGTAACGGGCGCGGGCGGAAACCTGCATTCCCTCCGCGCGGGCCAGGTCGGCGCGGGCCTCGGCGGCGCGCGACGCGGCCTGGGCGACGTCGGTGCTGGGGGTTTCGCCGGTCCGGAAGCGCTCGCGCGCCTGTCGCTCGATTTCCACCGTCTGGCCCGCCAGCTCGCGATACAGCCTCAACACTTCGCTGGCGGCGAGCATATCGCCATAGGCCTGAACCACCGCCAGGACGACCTGCCCCTGAACGGCGTCGCCGCCGGCCTCGGCTGCAGCCATGCCGGCGCGCGCTTGCGCGATCCCCGCCGCCGCGCGTCCCCCGGTGAACAGGGGCTGTTCGAGCGTCAACTGGGCCGCCCGAGGCGTGACGTCCGCCGCGCCCAGACCGAAGAACGCCTTCGGATCAAGCCGGCCCTGACCGACCGTCCCGCTGAGACTCAGCGAAGGCGCTCGCGCTGAGCGCGCCTGCTGCAACCGGCCTTTCGCGGCGCCGGCGCCGGCGTCGGCCTCGGCGATTTCGGGCGCATGGGCGATAGCGGCGGCGATGGCCTCCTCCAGCGTCGTCGCCTGCGCCAGACCGGGTGCGGCCAGGAACAGGACCAAGGCCCAGGGCGCAGCGTGGCGCAGGCTCATCGGAAGGCGTTCCCCGGACGCAGACCCAACGCCTTGAACACCATGGCCGCCGGGCAGAAGCCGGTGAAACCGGACTGGATCATGTTCAGCCCTGCGAAGACGGTCAGGGCGATCCACCAGGGATGGACGGCGTAGGACAAGGCCACGCCCGCCAGCACGACGCATCCGGCGAAGATCACGACAGCACGATCAAGGTTCATCGGTAGGCTCCAGATTTAGAGGGAGGGGGTCACATGCGAAGCTTGCGGATGCCCATGATGTGCATCGCCAGCCGCTCGTAGGAGGGTTCGCTTTCGCCCCTGCGCACCTTGCGCAGGAAATATTTCTCGAAGCCGACCTTGGCCAGGTGGACCCATTTGCCGCTCGCGGCCCAGTTGACGTTGCGCGGCGGGATCTGCGGCTGGGCCACGAAGGCGACGCCGCCGTCCCCGAAGTCCGCCAGACAGACGGCGTTCCAGGTCGCCTCGGCCTCGGGCGTCTCGCCAGCGATCAGGGCGGCCAGATTGGCGGCGACGGCGGTGACCATGCTTTCGATCATGAAACCGGTCTTGGGCACCCCAACGGGAACAGGCGTCGGGCCGGTCGGGGCGATGGCGACACAGACGCCCAGAGCGAAAATCTCCGGGAAGGCGGGATTGCGCTGATGCTTGTCGATCAGGATGAAGCCGCGCGGATTGGTCAGGCCCGGGATGTCGCGGATCGCGGGCACGCCTCGGAACGCCGGCAGCATCATCGAATAGCCGAAGGGCAGCTGATGGGTCTTGGCGACGGCGCCGTCCTCGGCGATCTCCTCGACGTGCATCAGGCCCGGCTCGACCTTGGCGACGCGCGCATTGGTGATCCACTTGATGTGCCGCTCGCGCAGCTTGCTTTCCATCAGGGACTTGGTGTCCCCGACGCCGTCGAGGCCGAGGTGGCCGATATAGGGCTCGGCGGTGACGAAGGTCATCGGCGCCCGATCCCGGATCTTGCGCCGTCGCAGCTCGGTATCCAGGATCAGCGCGAACTCATAGGCCGGGCCGTAGCAGGACGCGCCCTGAACCGCGCCGACGACGATGGGGCCGGGGTTCTCCACATAGGCGTCGAACATGTTGGCGGCGTGCGAGGCGTGCGACGTCTGGCAGACTGACACCGTGTAGCCATCCGGCCCCAGCCCTTCGATTTCATCGAAGGCCAGATCGGGGCCTGTCGCAATTACGAGATAATCGTAATCGACACTGTCGCCGTTGTTTAACTCGACCCGTTTTTCTGCAGCGTGAAGCCGTTTCGCCCCCACCGCCGTGAAGCCGATCTTCTTGCGGGCGAAAATCGGCGGCAGATGAACCTGAATCTCCTCCGGCTCCCGCCAGCGAACAGCGACCCAAGGGTTTGATGGAACGAAAGAATAAGTCTCCGACTCGGCAATCATCATCACCTCGGCGCGCCCCTTGACGGCCGCTCTTATCTCATAGGCGGCGATTGTGCCGCCCAGTCCGGCGCCGATGATCACAATTTTGGGCTTGGCCATGTTTCCCTCCAGAAGGCGTTTCCATCGCCCTTATGTGCTTGACCGAATATAATGATTACATGATATACACAATAATAAAAGTATGACACCGCGTTCGGCGGGTCCATGGAGGTCGAAAATGTTCGGATTTGGAAAGCCCAAGGCCCATCGGGAGATCGGCCCGGCCGATCTGAAAACCATGCTCGCCCAGGATCAGGTTCTGCTGGTCGATGTGCGGGAAGCGGGCGAGTTCGCCGCCGAGCATATCGCGGGCGCCGTGAACCTGCCGCTCTCGTCCTTCGACCCCGCCCGGCTTCCCCAGGCGGACGGAAAGACGGTCGTCCTGCAATGCGCGGGCGGAAAGCGGTCGGGCATGGCGCTGGAGCGCTGCGCCAAGGCCCAGGCTGCGATCGATACGCACCTGGCGGGCGGACTCGGGGCCTGGAAGTCGGCGGGCCTTCCGGTCGAGCGCGGCTGACGTGCGATTGATCGGCGGGGATGGTGGAAGGACGACGGCGATGAAGATGTGGACCCTGATGGCTGCGGCCGCGCTGACGCTGTCGGCGTGCGGCGGCGCGGACGAAAAGCGCGAACCGACCGCCAAGGCGGCGCCCGCCGGCGAACAGCTCGTCCTGGCCTCGAACCTTGTCGCCGACACCAAGACCGTGGGGGGCGAGATCACCACCCGCGACCAGTCGCAAGCCCGGGCGCGCATTTCCGGCGTCCTGGTCGTCCTGTCGGTGCGCGAGGGCGATATGGTGAGCCGCGGTCAGCAGATCGGACGGGTCGTCGACGACCGGATCGGTTTCGAGACCAGGGCCTATGGCGCCCAGGTCGCCGCCGCCGAGGCGGAGGCGACGCGCGCCCGCGCCGACCTGGGACGGATCCAGGACCTTTATGACCACAATGTCTATGCCAAGGCGCGCCTGGATCAGGCCGTCGCGGCGTCCCGCGCCGCAGACGCCCAGGCGGCCGCCGCCCGCGCCGAACGCGGCGCCAGCGCCAGCATGGCCGGCCAGGGGGCGATCCTGGCGCCGGCCGCCGGCCGCGTGTTGAAGGTCGAGGTTACGGCCGGATCCGTGGTCAGCCCCGGAATGTCGGTCGCGACGATCACCGCAGGCCCCCCCGTGCTTCGTCTCGAACTCCCCGAATCCCTCGCCGGCCGGGTCAAGCCCGGCGCCCGCGTCCTGCTGACGGCGGACGATCTGCCGGTCGAAGCGCGCCAGGGACAGGTGACGCAGGTCTATCCCGCCATCGTCGGCGGGCGGATTCAGATTGATGCGGCCGTACCGGGCCTGACCACCGAACTGGTCGGCCGCAGGGTCGCGGCCTCGATCGAGATCGGCCAACGACAGGCCCTGACCGCGCCCCGGCGTTTCATCACGACGCGCTACGGCCTGGACTATGTGGAGGTCATGTCGCCTGACCGGAAATCCAGCGCCGTCCCGGTTCAGACGGCGCCGACGAACGACCCTGAAACGGTCGAAATCCTGAGCGGCGTCAAGGCCGGCGACAGGCTGGTCGCGACGAGGACGCAAGGATGAAACTGGGCCTTTCCGGGCGCCTGACGCGCTTCACCATCACCTCTCCGCTGACGCCGCTGTTCCTGCTGGCGGCCATCGCCGTCGGCCTGCTGGCCCTGTTCTCGATCCCGCGCGAGGAAGAGCCGCAGATCAGCGTGCCCATGGTCGACATCCAGGTGGCGGCGCCCGGCCTGGCGGCCCCCGATGCGGTCGAACTGATCGGGATTCCCCTCGAGACCATCGTCAAGAGCGTGAACGGGGTCGAGCACGTCTACACCCAGGCCGAAGACAACGGGGTGCTGGTGACGGCGCGCTTCCTGGTGGGATCAAACCCCGAGGACGCCGCCATACGGATCGAAGAAAAGCTGCGCGCCAACCGGGACCGGATTCCGGTGGGGGTCCCCGATCCCAAGGTGACGGTGCGCGGCATCGACGACGTGCCGGCCATCGTCCTGACCCTGACCCCGAAACAGGGCGCGGCGGGCCAGTGGACCGATCAGGCCCTCTATGATCTGGCGCACAAGCTGCGCACCGAAATCGCCAAGGTCGATAATGTGGGCCTGACGTTCGTCACCGGCGGTCGGCCCGACGAGATCCGCATCGCTCCTGATCCCGCAAAGCTGAATCAGTATGGCGTGCCGCTGGGCCGTGTGATCGAGGCGGCCTCTCAGGCCAATCGCAGCTTCCCGGTCGGCAATG
The DNA here is from genome assembly GCF_059415785.1 of Brevundimonas sp. GW821-FHT10A07. Lineage (NCBI taxonomy): Bacteria > Pseudomonadati > Pseudomonadota > Alphaproteobacteria > Caulobacterales > Caulobacteraceae > Brevundimonas > Brevundimonas sp. GW821-FHT10A07. The sequence continues at coordinate 158,042 of NZ_JBWKNX010000001.1, read as the reverse complement.
TCCGTGAAGACGGGCAGTCCGTGGCCGTCACCTCCGGCCGCACCCTGTCCTCGGCCCAGGAGATCGGCCTGCTGACGGTCCGCTCCGTCACCGGCGCGCCGGTCTATCTGCGCGATGTCGCGGACGTGGCCCAGGGGCCGCGAGAAGACCAGGCCCGGGTGTGGCGCTGGGCCCGGCATGACGGTCAGTGGGCCAGCACGCCCGCCGTCAGCATCGCCATCGCCAAGCGCGCCGGCGCCAATGCGGTGGTGGTGTCCGAAGCCGTGCGTCAGCGCGTCGAAAACCTGGAAGGCAAGCTGATCCCCGAGGGCGTCGAGGTCGCCGTCAGCCGCGACTATGGCGAGACGGCGAACGAAAAGGCCAACGAGCTGCTGTTCCACCTGGCCCTGGCCACGGTGTCGATCGTCGTGCTGATCGGCTTCGCCATCGGCTGGCGCGAGGCCGCCGTCACCGCCGTGGTCATTCCCACCACCATCCTGCTGACCCTCTTCGCCTCCTATGTGATGGGCTATACGATCAATCGCGTCAGCCTGTTCGCCCTCATCTTCTCCATCGGCATCCTGGTCGACGACGCCATCGTCATGATCGAGAACATCGCCCGTCACTGGGCGATGCGCGACGGGCGCAGCCGAACCGAGGCGGCCGTCGAGGCGGTGGCCGAGGTCGGCAATCCCACCGTCGTGGCGACCCTGACCGTCGTGGCGGCCCTGCTGCCCATGCTGTTCGTGTCAGGTCTGATGGGTCCCTATATGGCGCCCATCCCGGTCAACGCCTCGGCGGCGATGATCTTCTCCTTCTTCGTCGCGGTGGTGATCGCGCCGTGGCTGATGATCCGGTTTGCGCGAAAGACCCTGGCCCACGGCCAGCACGATCAGGCCCATGAAGAGGGCGGCGGCAAGCTGGGACGGCTGTACGCCCGCGTGGCGCATCGCGTGATCGACAAGCGGTCCTCGGCCCGCAACTTCCTGATCGGCGTCGGCCTCGCCACCCTGGTCGCCTGTTCGATGTTCTACTTCAAGGCGGTCACGGTGAAACTGCTGCCCTTCGACAACAAGTCGGAGATCCAGGTGGTGGTCGACATGCCCGAAGGGACCAGCCTGGAAGCCACCTCCCGCACCCTGGACGAGGCGGCGGCTCAGATTCGCACCCTGCCCGAGGCGGACGCCATGGAAGCCTATGCCGGGGCCTCGGCGCCGTTCAACTTCAACGGTCTGGTGCGGCACTATTTCCTGCGCGACCGGCCAGAGATGGGCGATCTGATGATCTCCCTTCTGCCCAAGGACGAGCGCAGCCGCTCCAGCCACGCCGTCGCGCTGGACCTGCGCGACAAGCTGAAGGCCCTGGCCCTGCCCGCGGGAGCCTCGATCAAGGTGGTCGAGACGCCGCCCGGCCCGCCCGTCCTGGCCACCCTGCTGGCGGAGATTTACGGCCCCGACGCTGAAACCCGGCGCAAGACCGCGCTGGAAGTCGAAAAACTGTTCCGCTCCGTCCCCTATATCGTCGATGTCGACAACAGTTTCGGCCAGGAACGGCCGCGACTGCGGCTGGTCCCCGTTCGGGATCGCCTGGACTATTACGGCCTGTCCGAACGCGAGCTTCAGGATTCCATCGGCGCGATTCTGGCCGGGTCCACGGTCGGCTATGCGCCGCGCGGCGACGGCCGCTCGCCCCTGCCGATCACCGTCGCCCTGCCGCAATCGGCGCGCAGCTGGAGCCGCACCCTGGCCACGACGCCGGTGGCGGTGACGACCGGGCCGACGGGACCGCGCCTGATCGAACTGGGCGAGGTCGTTGACGGTCGCCGCGAAGCGGGCAGTCACGCCGTCTTCCGTCGCGACGGCCGACCGCTCGACATGGTGACCGCCGAACTGGCCGGCGAATACGAGGCCCCCATCTACGGCATGCTGGCGGTCAATCGCGCCATCGAGGCCCATGACTGGGACGCGCTGGGCCTGCAAAAGCCGGCCGTCCGCCTCAATGGCCAGCCGGAGGATGAATCCGTTCCCACCCTGCTGTGGGACGGCGAGTGGGAAATCACCTGGGTCACCTTCCGCGACATGGGCGCCGCCTTCATGGTCGCCCTTCTGGGGATCTATGTGCTGGTCGTGGCCCAGTTCCACAGCTTCAAACTGCCCCTGGTCATCCTGACCCCCATCCCCCTGACCCTGATCGGCATCGTCATCGGCCACATGCTGTTCGGCGCGCCCTTCACCGCGACCTCGATGATCGGCTTCATCGCCCTGGCCGGCATCATCGTGCGCAACTCGATCCTGCTTGTGGACTTCATCCGGCACACGGCCTCGCCCGACAAACCCTTGCGCGACGTCCTGATCGAGGCGGGCGCCATCCGGTTCAAGCCGATCCTGCTGACCGCCCTGGCGGCCATGATCGGGGCGGCGGTGATCCTGACCGATCCGATCTTCCAGGGTCTGGCGATCTCGCTGTTGTTCGGCTTGGCCTCCTCGACCCTGCTGACCGTCCTGGTCATTCCGGCCATCTATGTTGTGCTGCGGGATGACGGAAAACCCGCGACCCGATGACGCCGCACCAAGCCCCCATGGCGGATCTGGCCAGACACGCCCATGCGGCCGCTGCGGAGTTGAAGCTGCTGGCGAATGAGCATCGCCTGTTGCTGCTCTGCCGGCTGACGCAGGAGGAACTGTCGGTGGGGCAGCTTGTGGGGCTGTGCGGCCCGTCCCAGTCCGGCGTCTCTCAGAATCTGAGGCGGCTGCGCGAGGGCGGGCTGGTGAAGACGCGTCGCGACCGCTCAACCATCTATTACAGCCTCGCCGACGACACGGTTCGCCAACTCATCGACATCGTATGCGATCGCTTCGCCGCCCTCGGACACCCGACTAGACGAAAGGACGCCAGTCCCCTCCGCCCGCGCCTTATCGACGGGGGGCCGGGGTGACGCGGGCGAACCGGGCGGCGTCCCCACGGGGCGGCGCTGACGCCTCGGTCGAGGGCGCCGAAGCCCCGACGGAGGGCTGGAGGCGCGCGCCGACCGCCTGTCCGTCGCCGCAGAAGATTTCGTACAACATGCCCATCACCGCCTGGGCGCGTTCGTCGGCGATGGAATAGTAGATCGAACGCGACTGGCGCCGGGTCTTGACCAGGCCGTACTGGCGCAACTCCGCCAGTTGCTGCGACAGAGCCGGCTGCTTGATGCCCAGATCCGCCTCGAGCTGTCCGACGGATCGCTCCTCCGCAGCAATATGGCAGAGGATCAACAGCCGATTTGTATTGGCCAGCTGACGTAGCAGTTCGGCGGCCTGGGGCGCCTTGTCCTTCAGCCGCCCCATGGCCGCGGCCTGGTCGTCGCTCATGCGCGGCGCTCGCGATAATACCAGGGCGCATCACCGTCGCCGTCGGCCAGGGCCGCATCCAGAGTGGTGGCGGCCGGCGCCAGAAGGGGCTCGCCGGGCGACCATCCGGCCGGCGTCGACGCCTGCTCACGGTCGGCGGTCTGCAGCGCCGTCACCAGCCGCAGCAGTTCATCGACCGATCGGCCGATATTCATCGGATACCAGCTGATGGCGCGCACGATCCCGGTCGGATCGATGACGAAGCTCGCCCGCACCGTGGCGCTGTCGCTGGAGCCGGCGTCGACCATGCCGAAGGCGTGACCGATGGCCATGGACGGATCCTCGATGATCGGGAAGGCCACCTTCACGCCGAAGCGGCGATAGATGTCCTTCAGCCAGGCCAGGTGGGAATAGAGGCTGTCCACCGACAGAGCCATCAGGTCACAGCCCAGGGCCTCGAAGGCGTCCGCCCGCCTGGCCAGGGCGATGAACTCGCTGGTGCAGACCGGCGTGAAGTCGGCCGGGTGCGAGAACAGCACCAGCCACCGCCCGCGATAGTCGCTGAGCCGTTTCTCGCCCTGGGTCGTGCGCGCGATGAAGTCCGGAGCCGGATCATTGATACGGAGGGCGCGCAGGGCGCTGGGGCTGTGTGGCGGGGCGGTCTCAGTCGAATCCATGGAGCGGAATCTAGTGACTTTCAGGCCGCTTCGCCATACTGAAATACATACCTGCAAGAACTATGAAGGTGTTTATTCGTCGATCACGGACACGGACGGCTCGAGCTCCGCAACCCACCCGCGACCAGGCGTCATATCCAGGGAGGTATTTCACCCGCGTCAACGGTGTGGACGCCTCTGGCGCCCAGGTGTGGTCGGCGCAGATTCTAGTCGTCGGTCCAGGTTTGATGGCGAAAGCGCGCAGGCCGGGCTCGGTCGTGGCCGGCGCCGACCTGCCAAGGGCGTCAGCGAACAGCCTGGCGATGTAGGGCCAGCCGTTGCCGGTCATGACCCGCTCGACGACGACGCGTGAAGCTGAGGGTGTCCAACACCGCACACAGGGAACGGTCGGCCGATGTGAGGCGCTATGCGCTTGAGATGAGCGGTTCGCCCGCCGCTCCAGGAGCCGCCCATGCCCATGAAAATCTCTCACTTTCCCAACCCGACTTCCGGGGCACGAACGCAGCCAGAGACGATCACATGAACGCCCGGTCGACGTCGGGCCTGGCGCAGGGCGGTCTCGGCGGGCCCGAAGATCAGCTGCTGGAAGACGGACAGGAAGAAGTCTTCTCCCGCGCCGAGATCGAGAGCGGGCGCATCGAACACCATGCCAATACCCAGACCGCCCCTGATCCGGGCGAGATCGAACCTTCGTCCCCTAACTCAGACCAGAGCCTGACCGCGCCGGCGGACGCCCGCGCCAAAGACAAGGCCCGGGGCGCGGCGGCCTGAGCATGGTTCAAGGCCTACGCGACCCCATCCCGGACACGGCGGTTCATCTTTGCGTCGACATGCAGCGGATGTTCGTCGAGGACACGGAGTGGCGCACCCCCTGGGCAGCTCGCGTGCTGCCCGTCATCGAACGGCTGTGCGAAGCGAAGCCGGAACGCAACGTCTTCACCCGCTTCATCCCCGCCGCGCGCCCGGGCGAAGGCAGGGGCACATGGCGCGGCTACTGGGAGAAATGGTCGTCGATGACTCTCGACGCCCTGGGCCCTGAATTGGTGGATCTGGCGACGCCGCTTCAGCGCTTCGTCCCTCCCGGACGCCTGATCGACAAACACGGCTACTCGCCGTGGTTCGGAACCGATCTCGACCCGGTGCTGCGGCGAAGCGGCGTGGACACCCTCGTCGTCACAGGCGCGGAGACGGATGTGTGCGTCCTGGCGGCGGTGTTGGGCGCGGTCGACCTTGGCTACAGGGTCGTGGTCGTCAAGGACGGCCTGTGCAGCTCTTCGGACGCCTCTCACGACCGACTCATCGCCCTCTATCACGAGCGCTACGGCCAGCAGGTCGAAGCGGCGGAATGCGCGGAGGTTCTCGATGCCTGGCGCTGACAGGGACGCCTGGCGGCCGATCAGTCCGCCCGACGAGGACGGCCCCCGCGACGGCGCCCTCCCGGCCTATGTCGCCAATGGGCTGATCGGGCTTCGGGTCAGGGAAATGCCGCTCATGGCAGGCATGACCCTGGTCAACGGGGTGGTCGGGGAAAACCCGGAGCGCCGGGTGGAAGCGGCCGCCCCCGTCCCCTACCCGCTCGCCGCCGATCTCTGCGTCAATGGCGTCTGGATGTCCGATCAGCCTTGGGCGGTCTCGGACCTTCGCCAGGCCTACGATTTCGCCACGGGTGAACTCACCAGCCGGTGCCGTGTCCGGCTCGGCGGAGTGGATGCCGGCATCGAGATCCTGACTCTCGCCAGCCGTACCGCGCCGACCCTGGTGATGCAGGAAATTCATGTGCGGCCGGACGTGCCCTGCCACATGCGTTTGCGCGCCGTTGTGGCGACCACGGACCTGCGCGGACGGGTCGCCCGACGCCGCACCGACACGCCGGGCGAGCCTGAGCCGGCCTGTGACGGGTCTCTGCTGTGGTCGACCGAGGGGGATCTGTCCACATGCGGTGTCGCCCTGGCGACCGAGACCACGCCGGGGGCCTCCCCCGACGTCACCGCCTGGGACGCGACCGGGCCATTGCAGACCACCTACGACCTCGGCACGGTCGGCAAGCGGGGCGCGAGCCTCAGACAGATGGCCGCGCTCATCCCCTCGCTGATCCATGCACGCCCCGACGAAGAGGCGGTCCGCCGGGTTGCGCGGGGCGCCCAGACGGGTTTCGACGTCCTGAGAGCCCGAAACCGAGACGCGTGGCGCGAACTGTGGCGGGGACGCATTGTTGTCGATGGGGCGACTCCGGACCACCAGGCGCTGATCGATGCGGCCTATTTCTATCTGAACAGTTCGGTGCATTCCGCCTCGGTGGCCGCAACTTCGATCTTCGGCCTCGCGACCTGGCACGACTACAATTATTACTTCGGCCACGTGATGTGGGACATCGACGCCTTCTGCGTCCCGCCCGTGATGCTGTCTCAGCCGGATGCGGCGCGGGCGCTGCTGGATTTCCGGAGCCGGGGCCTGAGGGCGGCGAAATCGAATGCGCGGCTCTCGGGGCGGCGGGGCGTGCAGTTTCCCTGGGAGGCCGCGCCTCTGACGGGGCAGGAGGCGGCGCCGGGGGCCGGGTCGGCGGCGGCGCACGAAGACCACGGGTCGCTGCATGTCGCGCGGGCCTTCGCCCTGTTCGCCGACGCGACGGGCGACGAGGCCTTCTTGAGGGACGAAGCCTGGCCTGTGCTGGAAGGCGTGGCCGACTGGATCGTCAGCCGCCTGACGCGCACCGCGCGCGGATATGAACTGAAGCGCGCCACAGGCCCCGCCGAAGTGCCGGATCCGCCCGACAACGACGCTTTCAGCCTGATGTTGTCGCACGACGTGCTGTGTCGCGCCGTCGCCGCCGCCGAAGCGACAGGACGCACGCCCCGGGCCTCATGGGCCGAGGTCAGGGACAACCTCTATCTGCCGGTGCGGTCCGACAAGGTCATCGCCGCGCATGACGCCTTCCGCATCGACGAACCCAAGGGCGCGACTCCCTCGCCGCTGGGGGGCCTCTTTCCAGGCGGGTACCAGACCGACGAAGCGGTGGAACGCCGGACGCTCGACTTCTACCTGGCGCACTGGCGCGATTATGTCGGCGCGCCGATGCTCCCCGCCCTCTATGGCGTCTGGGCCGCCCGGACCGGCGATCGCGCCCTGGCGCTGAAGCTGTTCGAGGAGGGGTACGCGGCCTATGACGCGGGGCGATTCCACCAGTGCCTGGAATACCGGCCCGACCACCCTGACAGCGAGACTGCGGCAGGTCCCTTCTTCGCCAATCTGGGCGGGATGTTGCTGGGGCTGCTGTTCGGCTTCACCGGCCTCGATCCGAAGGGCGATCCCGCCCATTGGCCTGATCGCCCTGTAGTCCTGCCCGAAGGCTGGCGCGCCATCTCCGTCGAACGTCTCTGGTTCGGCGGACGAACGGCCTCCCTGAGGGCGGATCAGGGGGCGGAGCGTGCCGTCATCAAGTTTCACTGAAAAGGAAAGAGACCCATGTCCGTCATCGACAAGGCGCTGGCCGCCATAACGCCCCAGCCTAACGAAGAGAAACGCCAAGAGGCCACTCAGAAGGCCAGAGAGGCGGCGGCGCCGGGAGATTGGCTATCGCTGGCCCTGGATCACCATGACCAGATCCGCGCCGCCTTCGCCGAAGGCCGCAATGTCCGTTCTGCGGCTGACCGCCGCGCCGCCATGGACCGGCTGGCTCTGGTGCTGAACGGCCATTCCCTGGCCGAAGAGATCGTCCTCTATCCGGCTATGGCCCAGAACGGTCACAAGGTGCAGGCGGGCGTCGCCTATTCCGAACAGACGACCGCCAAGATGCAGATGGCGGAGTTGGAGAACATCGCCCCTTCCTCGGACGCCTGGCTCGACAAGTGGGGCCACATCGAGGGCGCGGTGCTGACGCACATGTTCGAGGAGGAGAACGGCTGGTTCATCCACCTCAAGGAAAAGGGCGAACATCAGGACCGCCTGACCGCCCGTTACAAGGAGGAGTTCGAGCGCTACGCCGGCGCACTGTGACCGCGTCGCAGTCTGGGCGTTAAGGGCGTTCCGACGGAAACCCGTCCCTTGAAGGGACGGGTTCAGACGGCGGGGGCGGCGAGCTCACTTCCCCCGTACATCCGCCTCCCGGCGCCGGGCCACGGTCGAACGTATCGACCGGTGACGCGGCAGGACCTGGCCGTCGACGTCGATCATCAGACCGCTTCTCGCCAGCCCGGCTGGTGCAGCCGTCAATGCGGCTTCAGGATCACCTTGGTCCATTCATTCTGGTTTTCCTTGAAGTTCTTGTAGCCCTCCGCCGCCTGTTCCAGGGGCAGGCGGTGGCTGATCAGGTCGGTGGTGTCGATCCCCCCCTCGAGGATCAGCTGAAGCAGCTGCGGCAGGTAGCGCTGGACGTGGGTCTGGCCGGTCTTGAGCGTCAGCCCCTTCTCCATGAAGGCCCCGACGGGGAACTTGTCGGCAAAGCCGCCATAGACGCCTGGCACCGAGACCGTGCCGCCCTTTCGGACCGCCATGATGGTTTCGCGCAGCACGTGGGGGCGGTCCGTGCCCAGCCGCGTCTCCTGCTTGACCGCGTCGATGATATTGTCGGGCGAGAAGCCGTGGCTCTCCATGCCCACCGCATCGATGCAGCTGTCGGGCCCCAGACCCGCAGTCATCTCCAGCAGGGCTTCGCGCACCTTGACCTCGTGATAGTTCAGCACCTCCGCGCCGTTAGCCTTGGCCAGCGCCAGACGGTTGGGATGATGGTCGATGGCGATGACGCGACCTGCGCCCTGCAGGATGGCGCTCTTGACCGCGAACAGCCCCACCGGGCCGCAACCCCAGATCGCCACTGTGTCGCCGGGCTGGATCTGCGCGTTCTCCGCGGCCATCCATCCCGTCGGAAAGATGTCCGACAGGAACAGGACCTTCTCGTCCTCGATGCCGTCCGGGATCTTGATCGGACCATAGTCGGAATAGGGGACGCGCGCATATTCCGCCTGCCCTCCCGCAAAGCCGCCGGTCAGATGGGAATAGCCGAACAGGCCCGCGACCGACTGCCCATAGGCGATCTCGGTAGCGTCCGCCTTGTCGGCCGGGTTGGAGTTGTCGCACGCGGCCGGCATCGACTTCTCGCAGAAGAAGCACTGGCCGCAGGCGATGACGAAGGGCACGACGACGCGGTCGCCCTTCTTCAGGCTGGTGTTGCCCCGGCCGACCTCGACCACCTCGCCCATGAACTCATGGCCCAGGATGTCGCCGTTGGACATGCCGGGGATCATGGAGTCGTACAGGTGCAGGTCCGAACCGCAGATGGCGGTGGCGGTGATCTTGATGATGGCGTCGCGAGGATTGACGATCTGCGGGTCAGGGACGGTGTCGACCTGAACATTGTGTTTGCCGTGCCAGGTGAGGGCGCGCATGGGCGAATCCTTATCGAATGGGGTCGGAAAAATCAGAAGTGGCGAGAGGCGCGGGGCGCGGCGTCAGGCGCCTTGGAGGTCGAGATCTCGCCCGTCTCCATCAGCTGCTTGAAGCGACGAAGCTCGCGTCGGGCCTGGATGCGGGGTTCGCGCTGCATCACCTTGGCGACGACCTTGCCGACGATCCCCGCAGGCGGCTCGTAGCTGATGAAGACCCGCACCTCCGTGCCCCGCCCGAAGGCGTTGTCTCTGAACGCCACCCAGCCTTCGTGGTCGACGTCGGAGCCTTCGCTGGAGGTCCAGGCGATTCGTTCGCCGGGAACGTCCTCGGTGATTTCGCTGGTCAATTCGACGTCCTTGTCGCCTGGGCCGGCGACGATCCAGCGCGAGCGGCCGTCTCCCAGAACCTCGACCGACTTCACGGTCTCCGAGAAGGTCGGCAGGTTCGTGAGATCGCGCCAGTAGGCGTATAATTCATCGCGAGGCCGATTGATCAGGACGGCCCTGAGGCTGGACGCCTCGTATTCGCCCTCGCGTCGATCCTTGTCGACGAATGCGGTCGACCCGACATCGGCGTCGGTCGAAACTTCACTATAAGACATGGGTTTAGCTCCGGTCAGCTGAGTCTGGTCAACCACCCGGCCGGAGCTTCGTTCCCAGTGTCCGCGAAGGAACAGGCGCGGCTGCCGGGGGTCGGAAGCCGGACACAACCCCGGAGTTCCCATGACAGACGCCCTCGCCCAGACCGCCGCCGAAAACGCCCGCCCCCTGGCCGAGCAACATCGCAAGATGGCGGAGCCTGGCTCCGGCGCCTGAGCCGAGGCCAGGCAGGAGATGGGCCGCCGATCCTCACGGGGCGGCGTGACATCCGCAGGCGGTCTTCGTCAGGCCGCTGGCATCCAGGATCCGGATCTTCCCCCGCCCGGTGCGCGCTCCCCCGGCGCCCTCAAGCGCCCGGCACGAGCCGTTGACCGTGGAGCGACGGAGCCCGAGCATGTCGCCGATACGCTCCTGCGACAGCAGGATGTCCTGGCGCGGGGCCGCGCGGTGAATGGACAGCAGAAGGTCGGCGACGCGAGCGGTGGCGAGATGTCGGCCGACGCAGACGAGGCGGCGTTCCAGCCTGGCGCGTCTGCGGTCCTCTGCGTCCAACAGGTGGAGCATCCCTGCCTCGCCCGCCCGATCGAGCCAATCGACCAGAGCAACCCGATAGATTTCCCCGTCGGTGATCCACTGACCGGCGACGGAGCGGCCGGTCCCGGTCGCCACCACGTGACCCGGTCCCAGGATTTCGGCCGACAGGTCCGAGCCCGCCGCCTCGGTGGCCAGGCAGCCGGAAACGATCACCGCCACCTCCCCCGCCCCGAGGTGGAAGTCGCCCGCGCGGCGGGCCTCGACGACGCCCACCGACAGCGCCCAACGACGTCGCTCAGGCGGCAAGGGCGCGAAGGCCTGCCACAGGCGCAGGGTTTCGGTCGTCAGACCCGAAGCGGCCGAGGCCGGCCGTTGACGCGCAGGCGCGCTCGCATCCGCCAAACAGTCGGGCGCAAAAGCGGAGGATTGTTCTTGGGGCATGCTCTTTCCTGCGCCTCCGTTTCGGGGGGCGCATTCACATAGGTGAACGACGCCCCGGGAACCTCTAGTCTCTGACAGCCCGCGACGTCGTGAGGCGGTCGCGGCGATCTGACGCTCAGACAGGCTCGCGCTGAAGCCGCAGGAAGGCGGGGTCGAACTCCGCCAGTTCTGCGAGCCTGTCCCAATCCAGAATTTCGATCCGTCCCTGGCCCCAAGTCAGGATGTTCCTGGCGCGGAGATCGGCCACCAGCCGGTTCACGTGCACCGTGGACAGGCCCAGCACGTCGGCCAGGACGACCTGCGACAACGGTAGTTCGAACCTACAATCGGTGGCGCGACGCACGACCTCAAGCCGCTTGTAGAGTTCGCACACAAGGTGCGCGAGGTGCGCAAGGGCGCCCCGCCGGCCCATGGACGCGATCCACTGGCGGTGGATCGCAGCGTCGATCACGGTGTCGAGCCACAGCAGCCGGGTAAGGTGAGGATGCTCCTCGGTAAGCCGACGCAGAACGGCGTGAGGCGCCGGGGCGATCACGCACTCCGTCAAGGCGACGACGCCATGGTCCATCTGCTTCATCATGAAGCTATGCAGATCGACAAAGTCGCCGCTGACGTTCAGTTCGGTGATCTGCCGTCCGCCATCCGCGAGGGTCGAATAGCGAGCCGTGAAGCCGCTGGTGAGCAGAGTGCTGTGCTCCGGCCGCGCGCCCTCCCGGACGATGTCGGTCCCGGCGGCGACGGGTTGCAGCGGCCCCAGCACCTCACGAAGCGCCGCCGCTTCTTCACGCGTCAGAGCATCCCTGCGGCTCAGCTTTTCGATCAGACCGTACAAAATCACCCCACCGCCGCGTAACGTGTCCGCGGTCCAAACGTTGCGAGGCGGCGGGGCGTTCACATGGCGGATGCGCGTCGCAGAACACGCGCTCGGGGTTGGCCCATGAGGCGCACCAAACCTGCTTCTGCTTCACCCAGTCGGGTGTGGGTGCGGCGCTCCCGAGGCGTGTCCTCGACGGCCAGGGAGGACCGGCCTGGGAGTTGGACATCCTTCCAAGGCTAGTCTTGCACGGCCCCGACGTTCAATCTCGCCAGCATATGGGCCACGGCCTTCGCCGACATCTCTTCGGCGATCAGCCCGGTGACGACAGCCCCGGCGGTGTCCATGCAGAGAATGCGGAACGGACCCGCGCCCCGGATGTCGATCTCGCCGTCTCGCAGCACCTCGCCCATGATCGTCAACGTCATTCGACGGGCGGCGGCCTCGTCCGCCAGTTCCTCGCCGTCGAGGTCCCGGAATGGGCGTCCATTCAACATGTGAAAATGATAATGCGGCATGGACGCCCGGCGGTTCGAGGGGATCAGTCGAGGAGGACGGTGGTCTTGCCCGCGCCTGGTCCTGCGCCCAAGTCGGCGCCAGTGACGGGGTTCGCGTCCGGATCCGACGCGGTTCGCAGCGCGAAGGCGTTCACGGACGACTCGTCTGCGGACTCGAGGACGACCGAAGCCGAACCGTCGCCGCCGTCGACAGCCATCTGGTTCTCCTGATCCTCGACATACTCCCACTGCTCGCCCTCGTTCCAGGGACCGCGTGTATTCCCCTCGCCCTGCGACAGGTCATAGTATTTGTCGCTGAACTCGGGCACGCCGCCGATCTTGCCGGCGGGGAAGTTGGGATCGATGGCGTAGAGCGCCTTTTCGAATGACTTCTGGTGCGCGACCTCGCGGGTCATCAGGAACATCAGCGCATCCTTGACGCCCGGATCGTCGGTGACGTTGATCAGGCGCTCGTAGACGATCTTGGCGCGGGACTCGGCGGCGATGTTCGACCGCAGATCGCAAGCCGGATCGCCGATCGAGTCGATATAGGCCGCCGTCCACGGCACGCCCGCCGAGTTCACCAGCGCCGGCGCGCCGCCGTACAGGATGGAGGTCGTGTGGCTCTCGCCCCGATCGTTCAGGGACATGTACAGATCCGCCTCCTCCAGCGCCGCCTCGGCCATCTTCCCCTTGGCGCCGCGGTTCAGCATGGCGACGATCGAACCGATCACCTCCAGGTGGCTGAGCTCCTCGGTGGCGATGTCGAGCAGCATGTCCTTGCGGCCGGCGTCTTCTTCGGCCAGCGCCTGCGTGAAATAGCGCATCGCCGCCGCCAGCTCGCCCTGCGGACCGCCGAATTGCTCGAGCATGAGCGTCGCCAGGCCGGGGTTCGGCTCGGCGACGCGCACCGTGTACATCAGTCGCTTGTTGTGAATGAACATTGAGAGGGTCCTCCTGGGGGTGATGGACCCGTAACCGGAAGCCGTCATCGCTGTTCCGAAAGTCACACAGCAGACGTTCGAGCCGGGCGTTCGGCGCGGCGCCCACGTCCCGGCGGAACATCGCCAGACCGTTCTTGGCCAAGCCGAGGTCGCCGAGATCATGACGACGGATTGGGACGCATCCCGCCCCAGTTCCAGTCCGAACTCAGGGCTGACGCAAGCCCGCGCGACGGCCGGGCTGCGCTCAGGCGATCACGGCCAGCAGCACCGCCACCCAGTGAACGGCGGCGGCGGCCACCACGTGGCCGTGCCAGATGGCCCGTCGGAACCGGAGCGCCTTGCGCGCATAGAAGCCGACCCCGATCGAATACAGCAGGCCGCCGACCGCCAGCAGGATCAGCGGCGCGATCCCGAGGCTCTCCATCAACGGCTGCACCGCGATCACCATGAGCCAGCCCAGGGCCAGGTAGATCGCGATCCAGAAACCGCGCCCCAGGCCCGGCAGCAGCAACTTGGCCAGGGCGCCGAACAGCGCCGTGGCCCACACCGCCGCCGTCATCCCCCACGCCCAGGCCCCCGTCAGATGTTGGGTGGTGAACGGCGTGTAGGAGCCCGCGATCATGAGGAATATCCCCGCATGGTCGAAGCGCCGCAGCACGGGCTGAAACCGCGCGGGCGCGAAGTTATAGGCCGTCGAAAGCGCGAGCATCGTCAACAACCCGCCTGCGTAGATGGCCGAGGCCGCCAGGCGGCCCACATGGCCGAACCCGATCGCCAGACCCAGCAGCATCCCGCCCCCGACGAGAGCGAGCGCCAGACCCGTCAGGTGCACCACCAGATCGGCCAGCCGCGCCTGGGGGTCGTCATAGTGTTTCAGGCGCGTGGATGGGTCGGTCACGGGCGTATCCGATGCTGGGTCGCCAACGGCTACACCGCCTCCAGGAGGCGCGCCAAGCGCTGCGGCGATTTCAAGCGGCCAGTCCGAGGAATCTGCCGCTTAAACCGTCACCGGCACAGGCCATCCGCCAGGCGACTCGGCCTGTCACGCCAATTGCCGCCGACATCATCGGCCTCAAGGGCGATCACAGCCGGATCAGGTTCTGCGGCAGGCCGGGCGTCTTGACCCGCACCCGGTAAAGCCCGCCCAGGGTCGGTTGTTCGCCGCGCTTGTCGGCGTTCCCCAGCCAGGCCGTGGTCATATAGAGGTCGCGCAGATCCTCGCCGCCGAAGGCCGCCTTGGTGACGGTCTGGACCGGCATGTCGATCTTGCCGATCCGTTCGCCCTCAGGCGAAAACTGCGCCACCCCCCAGCCGTTGAACAGACCGACGTGCAACACGCCGGCGGAATCCATGCTGGGACCGTCGGCATAGCCGTCGTCGGTCACGGCGAAGACCCGCCGGTTCGACAGCGCCCCGTCGTCATGGTCGAAGGCCAGGATGGTCCTGGCCAGGGTGTCGTGGTGATACAGGGTGCGGCCATCCGGGCTGAGGCACGGCCCGTTGGTGACGCCATAGCCATCGTCGTGCCGCGTCAGCTCGCCGTCGGCCCAGCGATACAGGGCGCCGGTCTTGACCACCTCGCTGTCGTCCATTGAGCCGAACCACAACGACCCGTCAGGGGCGACGAAGCCGTCGTTCAGCCGGTTCTGCGGCCGGTCTTGCTCGACCGGTTGGATCAGAGTGAAGACACCCGTATCCGGTTCAAACCGGTGCAGGCCGCCGCGCACCCCGCAAACCAACGATCCGTCCTCGGCCGGCAGGGCGAAACCGATCTGGTCGGGCGTGTCCCAGGACGCCGTGTCGCCGGTCACCGGCGTATAGCGGTGCAAGCCCCGGCCCTTGATATCGACAAACCAAAGGGCCCCGCGCACGGCGTCCCAGGCGGGGCCTTCCGCCAGCTCGGCCCCCAGGTCCCAGACCAGTTCGGCTGCGGCGCTCATTGTCCGCTTCCGAACCAGGCCGCGACGAAGGCGCACGCAGCCGCACCCACCTCGTCCGCGGTTCGGCCGGGTCTGTAGAGGGCCGAGCCGATGCCGAAGCCGTCGGCGCCCGCCGCGCGCCAGGCGCCCATGTTGTCCGGATCGACGCCGCCGACCGCATAGACCGGCTGCCCCTTGGGCAGGACCGCCTTGATCGCCTTGACGGCGCCCGGCCCGGCAAGTTCGGCGGGAAACAACTTCAGCACGTCAGCCCCCGCCTCCAGCGCAGTAAAGGCTTCCGTGGAAGTGAAAAAGCCGGGCATGGTGAACAGGCCCAGCGCACTGGCGCGTTCGATTACGCGCGGGTCAACGTTGGGCGAGATCACCAGTTGCCCGCCCGCATCCGTGACGTCCTGCGCGGCCGAGGGCGTCAGCACCGTGCCCGCTCCCACCACCGCCCGGCCATCCATCGCGTCACGCAGCCTCCGGATGCTCTCCAACGCGCGGGGAGAGTTCAACGGCACCTCCAGGCAGGTGAAGCCGGCCGCGACCAGGACCTCGCCGATCTCGACCGCCTCCTCGGGCGTCAGGCCGCGCAGGATGGCCACGAGGGGCAGCGTCTTCAGGGCCTTTTCGACGGCCTGGGTCATGGGATCGCCTTCCAGATGCGGTGGAGTCCGTGCGCCACAGCCACTTCGCCGGAGGTGCTGCGGATGTCTTTAAAGCCGGCCAGAGCCAGGGCGCGTGCATAGCGTTGGCCCAGGCCCGCCTCGCTCACCACCTGCACCGGCTTGTCGCGATGGGTCGTCTCGGCCGCCAGTTCGGCGCCGATCAACAGGCCGGACAGGAAGTCCGCCGCTCCCTCTGGGCGCAAGGAGCCGGCCAACTGCCGGACGCGAACAGTGAACAGGTGGGCGGTGACGGCCGGGTCGGACAGCGCCAGCCGCACCCCGTCGTCGAAGGCGGCGTCGTCACCGCCCGGCGCTCCCATGTCGCGACCGATCAGTGTGGCGTGGCGCACGGCGGCGAACAGTTCGCCGGTCAGATAGGTGCGAAAGCCCGCGAGGGCGCCGTTCTCGACCCGCACCCATTTGCTGTGGGTGCCGGGGGCGATCATCAGGCCTGTTTCGTCTGGGCCGAACAGCCCCAGCGCCTGCGTCTCCTCGCCGCGCATGACGTCGCCCAGTCCCTGGGGCGTCAGGGCGACGCCGGGAACGATATAGATGTCGCGCGCCGCATCCGGTCGGGCCAGTCGCGCAGCCAGGGTCGCCACATCGGCCGGGCAGAAGGCATAGGGCGTCTCGATCCAGCCTTGGCGCGATCCGGCCATGCCCGCGATCAGCACCGGCGCCAGGTCCAGCCAGTCGCCCGCCACCTCTTCAAGCACCCCGAGGAAGGCGCCGGAGGCCAGGCGGCCGACGCCGCGGGGGTCGATGCGCCGATCCAGCACCGCCCCGTCCGCCCCCAGTCGCATGACGCGCAGATTGCTGGTGCCCCAGTCGACGCCGATCAGTCCGGTCATCTCGATGCGTTCATACAATGAGCGATCACCACCAGATCGAATAGACCAGGATCAGGAAGGCCACGACGCCGACCGCGGCCAGATTGAAGCCCAGCGAGGTCTTGTAGCTGATCTGGTCCAGCTTGATCTTCATGGCGTCTGGCTTGGCCGGGATCAGCAGCGACACGACCACGGCCGCGACCAGGGAGACGACGAAGACGACGCCGACCCGGTTCATGAAGGGGAATATGAACTGGCCGGTCTCCTGCAGCCACCAGAAGATGGCCGACAGCACCACCGAGCCGATGGCGGCGGTCAGGGCGCCGGCTTCAGACGCGCGCTTCCAGAACAGGCCCAGCATGAAGATGACGACGATGCCCGGCGTGAAGAAGCCCGTGAACTCCTGGATGAACTGGAAGGCCTGATCAAACCCGCCCAACAGGGGACGGGCGGTCAGGATGCCGATGACCACGGCGGCGACGGCGGAGATGCGGCCGACCGTGACTAGCTGGTGCTCGGGCACGTCCTTCTTGATCTTGGCGTAGAGGTCCAGGGTGAAGATGGTCGAGATCGAGTTCACCTTGGACGCCAGCGAGGCGATGATGGCGGCGATCAGGGCGGCGAAGACCAGACCCTTCAGGCCGACCGGCAGCAGGTTCATCATCGACGGATAGGCCTGGTCCGGCGCCGACAGGTTCGGGGCCAGGATCAGGGCGGCCATGCCGGGCAGGACCACGATCACCGGCATCAGCAGCTTCAGATAGGCGGCGAAGGCGATGCCTTTCTGGGCTTCCGGCAGCGACTTGGCGGCCAGGGCGCGCTGGATGATGTACTGGTTGAAGCCCCAGTAGCTGATGTTCATGACCCACAGGCCGCCCAGCAGAACGGCGATGCCCGGCAGCTCCTGATAGTGCGGATTGTCCTTCGACAGGATCATGTCGAACTTCTCGGGGAACTGGGTCAGCAGAGTGTGGAAGCCGGCCGCCGCGCCGCCCTCGCCGCCGATGGTCGACAGGGCGATGAAGCCGATGATCAGACCGCCGCAGACCAGCAGGGCGACTTGCACGATGTCGGTCAGGGCCACGGCCTTGAGGCCGCCCCACAGCTGATAGGCCAGGGCGAAGACGCCGATGGCGACGATGGCGTAATCCTGGTTGAAGCCGGTCACGGTGTGGACGGCGATGGCGCCCAGCCACAGGATCGAGGTCACGTTGACGAAAACGTAGAGCAGCAGCCAGAAGACGGCCATGACGTTGCGGATCGTCGGCCCGTACCGCTGCTGCAGGAACTGCGGCATGGTGACGATGTCGTTGCGCAGGAAGATCGGCAGGAAGAACTTGCCGACGATCAGCAGGGTCAGGGCCGCCATCCATTCATAGGAGGCGATGCCCAGGCCGATCACATAGCCGGATCCGCTCATGCCGATGATCTGTTCGGCCGAGATATTGGCCGCGATCAGCGATGCGCCGATGGCCCACCAGGGCAGGCTCTTGGACGCCATGAAATAATCGGTGGAGGTCTTCTGCTCACCGGCCTTGGTCCGCGAGACCCACTGGGCCAGGCCGAAGATGAAGACGGCGTAGATCGCCAGAATGGCCAGATCGATGCCCGCGAGCGTCATGTGCATTTCCCCCAACTATCGTGCCCTTTGGTTCGGGCTTCCGCAAAAGCCTAAGGGAGGCGCGGGCGGGCTGCAACGGCTTTTTATATATGCGTAAACATTTCACGGGCGACAATGTTAGGGTCGGTGTCCTTCGAAGGCTTCACCCGATCAGGGAGCCCCGGTAGCCTATCCATCTTCCGACAGGATTCTCATGACTGGCCAAGCTTCCACCGACGATCGCAAATACCGCGCCCCGGCGCTCGAGAAGGGGCTCGACGTCCTCGAGCTGCTGTCGGCCCAGGGCGAACCCATGACGCCATCGCAGATGTCGGTGACGCTGGGGCGTTCGGTCAGCGAATTGTTCCGGATGATCCAGGTGCTGGAGTTCCGCGGCTATATCGAACAGTCGCCGGACGGCTATCGGCTGACCAACCGCCTCTTCACCCTGGGCATGACCCAGGCCCCGATCAAATCTCTGGTCGACGTCGCCATGCCGGCCATGCGTGACCTGGCGTCCACTACGCGACAATCCTGCCATCTCGTCGTACCCTCCGGTGACCAGATCGTGGTCATCGCCCGGATCGAGAGCCCCGGAGATCTGGGTTATTCGGTCCGGATCGGCTATCGCCGCAGCATTCTGGACGCCACCTCGGGGCTGATGTTCTATTCGCGCGCCAACGAGCGAGCGCGCAAATATCTGCACGACCGTCTCGTCGCCCTGTTCGGAGCGGCGGTGGTGGCCGAGTTCGCCGAACGCGCCGACGCCATGACCCAGGGGGCGCATGTCGAGCGGGCCAGCGATTTCGTCGTCGGCGTGACCGATCTGGTCGCCCCGATCATGGGCTCGGACGGCGTCATCGCCACCCTGATCACGCCCTTCATCGAACAGACGCCCATGGTGTGCAGCAAGGCGGAGGCAGCGACCCTGCTGGTGCGGACGGCCACAGCGATCTCCGGGCAGATGAGCGCCGTCTCCCAAGCCTGAGAGCCAGGACAGTCCACCGTTGACAGGGCCAGTGGCTATTGCCATTTTCGTGGACGACACAGGTTTCATTTGTAAAATCTCACAAGTCGCCGGATAAACGGCGGGCGTCGAGGAGGCGCGCTCTATCATGGCCGCCATCTATCCTGATCTGAAGGACAAGACCGTCATCGTCACCGGAGGCGCGGGGGGGATAGGCGAAGCCATAGTCCGCAGCTTCCACGCCCAGGGCGCCCGGGTCGGCTTCCTGGATATCGACACACAACGCGGACCCAGGCTTCGGGCCGAGTTGGGGGCGGACACATTGTTCATTCCCTGCGACCTGACCGACATTCCGGCCTTGAAGGCTGCGGTCGCGGAAGTGCGCGCAGCGTTCGGGCTGATCGACGTTCTGGTCAACAACGCCGCCCATGACGAACGTCATGCGACCCTGGACGTGACCGAGGAATACTGGGACGGCCGCATGGCCATGAACCTGAAGCACCAGTTCTTCGCCGCCCAGGCCGTGCTGCCGGACATGCAGGCGACGGGCAAGGGCGCCATCGTCAATCTGGGATCCACGTCATGGATCATCGGTCAGGGCGGCATGCCGGCCTATACGGCGTGCAAGTCCGCCGTGATTGGGCTGACCCGTTCGCTGGCCCGCGACTTCGGCCCCTTCGGCGTGCGGGTGAACGCTGTCGCGCCCGGATGGATCATGACCGAGCGCCAGTTGGAGCTGTGGGTCACGCCAGAGACCGAAAAGGAAATCTACGCCAACCAGTGCCTCAAGCGCCGACTCGTGCCGGATGACATCGCCAAGGTGGTCGTCTTCATGTGTTCGGACGAGGCGGGGGCAATCACCAACCAACACTATGTCGTCGACGGCGGCTGGACCTGAATGACCGATACCTCAAAGACCCCTCCCCCCTCCAAGACGCTCCGCAGCCGCGCCTGGTTCGACAATCCGGAAAATCCGGACATGACGGCCCTCTATCTTGAGCGCTATCTGAACTACGGCCTGACGCGCAAAGAGCTGCAGTCCGACAAGCCGATCATCGGCATCGCCCAGACCGGTTCGGACCTGTCGCCGTGCAACCGCCACCACCTGGTGCTGGCCGAGCGCGTGCGTGAAGGCATCCGTGAGGCGGGCGGCATCGCCATGGAGTTCCCAGTTCACCCGATCCAGGAAACCGGCAAGCGCCCGACCGCCGGCCTGGACCGCAACCTGGCCTATCTGGGGCTGGTCGAGAGCCTGTACGGCTATCCGCTGGACGGGGTCGTCCTGACCATCGGCTGCGACAAGACCACGCCCGCCTGCCTGATGGCGGCGGCGACCGTCGACATCCCCGCCATCGCCCTGTCGGTCGGACCCATGCTGAACGGCTGGCACCGGGGCGAGCGTACCGGGTCGGGCACGATCATCTGGAAGGCGCGCCAGATGATGGCGGCCGGCGAGATCGACTATGACGGCTTCATCGAGTTGGTGGCGTCCTCAGCTCCGTCGGTCGGTTACTGCAACACCATGGGCACGGCGACGACGATGAACTCGCTGGCCGAGGCCCTGGGCATGTCGCTGCCCGGCTCGGCCGCCATTCCCGCCCCCTACCGCGAGCGCGCCCAGGTCGCCTATGAGACCGGGCTACGGATCGTCGAGATGGTGCGCGAAGATCTGAAGCCGTCAGACATCCTGACGAAAGAGGCCTTCCACAACGCCATCGTCGTCAACTCGGCCATCGGCGGCTCGACCAACGCCCCGATCCACCTCACCGCCCTGGCCCGCCACGCCCATGTCGACGTGCCGCTGAAGGACTGGCAGACTGAGGGGCTGCACGTTCCGCTGCTGGTCAATTTGCAGCCCGCGGGCGCCTATCTGGGCGAGGATTATTTCCACGCCGGCGGCGTGCCGGCGGTGGTGTCAGAGCTGATGAAACAGGGGCTGATCCGCGAGAACGCCCTGACTGTCACCGGCAAGTCGATCGGCGACAATTGCCGCGACGCCGAGATCGTCCTGCCCGATGTGATCAAGACCTTCGACGCCCCGATGAAGACCGACGCCGGCTTCGTCGTCTTCACCGGCAATCTGTTCAACTCGGCCATCATGAAGCTGAGCGTGATCTCACCCGAGTTCCGCGAACGCTATCTGTCCAACCCCGATGATCTGAACGCCTTCGAGGGCCCTGCCGTCGTGTTCGATGGGCCCGAGGACTATCACCACCGGATCGACGACGAGAGCCTGGGCGTCACCGAACAAACCCTGCTGTTCATGCGCGGCGCCGGCCCCATCGGCTATCCGGGCGCGGCCGAGGTCGTGAACATGCGGCCGCCGTCCTACCTGATCAAGAAGGGCGTCAGCGCCCTGGCCTGTATCGGCGACGGACGCCAGTCGGGCACCTCCGGTTCGCCGTCGATCCTGAACGCCTCGCCGGAAGCGGCGGCGGGCGGGAACATCGCCCTGCTGAAGACCGGCGACCGGGTGCGGATCGATCTGAATACCGGCCGCGCCGACATCCTGATCTCGGACGAGGAACTGGCCGAGCGCCGCAAGGCGTTCGAGGCGGCGGGCGGCTACAAATACCCGGCCTCCCAGACGCCGTGGCAGGAAATGCAGCGCGCGGTGGTCGGTCAGTTGGAGACCGGCGCCGTGCTGGAACCGGCGGTCAAATACCACCGGATCGTCGACAGGTTCGGTCTGCCGCGCGACAGCCACTGAGCACGATCGACATCGCCTGTAAAAATTATTTCATTGACAGAAGTCGGCCTAGCCGGTTTCCTGAACTCAAGGGCCGGCAACAGGCCTGAGGGTTTCAGGGAGGCGTCGCGTTGGATCGCGAAGATCTACTAGTTTCACGCGTGGATCGGCGCGCCCTGATGCAGGGCGCAACGGCGGCGGCCGTGGCGGCGATTCTTCCCTCAACCCCGGCCTTGGCGGCGACGCCTGAGACCCGACGACGCATCAAGCTGGCGTTCGATTGGAAGTTCGCTCTCGGCCACGCGGCGGACATCGACAAGGATTTCGGCTTCGGTCGAGATCAACGCACCTACGCCAAGACAGGCGGCTCCGAGACCTCCCCCATCGCCGAGGCGGCGAAGGCGGACTTCGACGATTCCGCCTGGACCGACGTCCAGATTCCGCACGACTGGGCGATCGACCTGCCCTACGATTCCACGCCTCGCATCCTGGCGCCCGATCAGGACGATCCCCGCGCCGCGCATGGGTTCCACGCCCTGGGCCGCGACCATCCCGAGAACAGCGTCGGGTGGTACCGACGCCCCCTGGACATCCCGGCCGACTGGGCCGGCCGCCGCATCGGACTGGAGTTCGACGGCGCGTTCCGCCAGGTCGTGGTCTTCGTCAACGGGATCATCGTCGACGAGCATGCCGGCGGCTATTCGCCCTTCCGCATCGACATCACCGACGTGGCGCAACCCGGCCGCCCCAACTGGCTGACCGTCCGTGTGGACGCCAGCTTGGGCGAGGGCTGGTTCTATGAAGGCGCGGGTCTTTACCGACATGTCTGGCTGACGGCGGCGAACCCGGTCCATGTGCCCCCCGACGGCGTGTTCATCCGGGCGGAGCCGCAGGGTTCGGGTGCACGGGCGACGGTCGAGGCGGCCGTGCGCAACCAGTCGGACTCGTCCCGCACGGCGACGGTGCGTACCGTCGTCGTGGCGCCGAACGGCCTGGAGAAGGCGCGACGGGAAGTCATGCTGTCGCTGGCGCCCTGGAGGAACGAAAACGCCGACCTGGCCCTGGCCTGGGACGTTGCTCCCCTGTGGTCGCCCGCCGATCCCCAGCTCCATCGGCTGACCACCGAAATCGAGATCGACGGCGTCGTGGTCGACCGGATCGAGACGCCTTTCGGCGTCCGGTCCGCGGTCTTCGACGCCCAACGCGGCTTCCTGCTCAATGGACAACCGCTGAAACTGCTCGGCGCCTGCTGTCATCAGGACCACGCCGGCGTCGGCGCGGCCATCCCGGATCGCCTCCAGAATTGGCGCATCGAACAGTTGAAGGCCATGGGCTGCAACGCCTATCGCGCCTCGCACAATCCGGCCACGCCGGAACTGATGGACGCCTGCGACCGGCTGGGCATGCTGGTCATCGCCGAGACGCGGCGCATGTCCTCCGACGAAGAGTCGATGACAGAGCTGGCCACCCTGGTGCGGCGCGACCGCAACCGCCCCTCGGTCATCGCCTGGTCGATCGGCAATGAAGAACAGGCGATCCAGGGCAATGAGACCGGCGCCGCCATCGCCCGCACCATGAAGCGGCTGGTCAACCGCCTGGACCCGTGGCGCCCCGTCACGGCCGCAAAGGACCAGGACTTCGACACCGGCGTATCGCGCGTCGTCGACGTTCTGGGCTTCAACTATCGCACCCCCCAGATGGAGGGCTATCACGCCCGCTTCCCGGATCAGCCCATCCTCGGCAGCGAGACGGGCAGCACCGTCTCGACCCGGGGCGAATATGTGCTGGACGCCGCCCGCCACATCGTCCCCGCCTATGACCGCGAACATCCCTGGTGGGCCTCGACCGCCGAGGAATGGTGGACCATTGCGGCGGAGCGCCCCTATATCGCCGGCGGCTTCATCTGGACCGGCTTCGACTATCGCGGCGAACCGACGCCCTACAGCCGCTGGCCCAGCGTCGGCTCCTACTTCGGCGCCATGGACTCCTGCGGCTTCCCGAAGGACAATTACTGGTACTACCGCGCCTGGTGGCGGCCCGAACCGCTGCTGCACCTGTTCCCGCACTGGAATTGGGAAGGGCGCGAAGGCGAGGAGATCGAGGTCTGGGTCCATTCCAACCTGGATCGGGTCGAACTGTTCGTGAACGGCCGCTCGGCCGGATCGAAGATGGTCGAGCGCAACCGCCACCTGGCCTGGTCCGTGCCCTATGCGCCTGGGGTGCTGGAAGCGCGCGGGTACAAGAATGGTCACCTAGTCTCGACCCAGCGTCGCGAGACCGCCGGCGCCCCGGCGGCTCTGCGTCTGTCCGTTGATCGTCAACGACTGACGGCCGACGGCGAGGACGTGGCCATGATCGCCGCCAGCGTCGTGGACGCCCGTGGCCGACCCTGTCCGCGCGCCAACGACCTGGTCGCCTTCGAGGTTGCGGGCGACGCCCGGGTCATCGGCGTCGGCAACGGCGATCCCGTCAGCCACGAGCCGGATCGCAGCGACCGCCGACATCTGTTCAACGGACTGGCCCAGGCCATCGTCCAGACGGGCCGCAAAGGCGGCCCCATCACCGTCACCGCGCGGGCCGACGGGCTGCGGCCCGCCGTGCTTCGTCTCGACGCCCGCAACACCAAACTATCGACCTGAAAATCAGGCGAGCACAGGGGGAGTTTCTAATGACCGCCAATCGCAAGACCATCGCCGCCGCCAGCGTATCGCTGGCCGCCCTTCTCGCCGCAGCCCCCGTCTGGGCCCAGGAGGCCCCCGCCACCGACGACGCCGCCCAGGTCGACGAGGTTGTCGTCACCGGCATCCGCGCCTCGCTGCGCGACGCGATCGGCGTCAAGCGCCGCTCTGACCTGGTGGTCGAGGCCATCTCCTCCGAGGACATCGGCCAACTGCCGAACGTGACCATCGCCGAAGAGCTGGTGCGTCTTCCCGGCGTCAACGGCACGCGCGACCGCGGCAACCAAAGCCAGGCCTCGATCCGGGGCCTCGGCCCGCGCCTTGTGCTGGGCCTCGTCAACGGCCGCGAGGTCGCCTCGTCGGAGCCGGACCGCAACGTCCGCTGGGAAATCTATCCGTCGGAGGTCGTCTCGGGCGTCGAGGTCTACAAGTCCCAGTCGGCCGACCTGATTTCCGGCGGCATCGCCGGCACCATCAACATCCGCACCATCCGCCCGCTGGACTATCGCGGCCCCAGCTTCGTCGGCACCGCCGGCGCGGTCTATTACGAGGGCGGCGAGGACCTGCCTGACTATGATCCACTGGGTTCGCGCTTCAGCGCCAGCCTTACCCATCGGCTTACCGATACCCTCGGCGTCAACCTGGGTGTGACCCACCAGGAGCAGAAGAACGGCTATTCGACCTTCGAGGGCTGGGGCTGGAACGACGAAGATACGGGCGGATCGCCCGGCGATATCGACGGCGACGGCGATCTGGACGCGACCTTCTGGGGCGCCCAGACCCAGGTCAAACGCCTGACCGAGACCCGCAACGGCGTAAACGGCGCCCTGCAATGGAAGCCGTCCGACCAGTTCGAACTGAACATGGACGCCCTCTATTCGAAGGTCGAAATCGACGAGGACCAGAACCAGATTTGGTACGGCAGGAACAACACCTACTCGAACTTTGCCGGCGCCTCCAGCTGGGCCTACGGCGATCCGGCCGCCTCCTACACCATCATCGACGGCACAGTGGTCGCCGCCACCCTGCCATTCGCCTCGGTCACCAACGTCATCGCCAAATACGTCGAGGACAAGACGCTGCTGGCCACGGGGCTGAACGGCAAGTGGATGTCGGGCGCCTGGACCCTGACCGGCGACGTCGCCTATTCGAAGGCCGAGCGCGAGAACCTCTGGCGCGCGATCTTCACCGAACACTATCCGGCGCTCGCCGGCGTCGACATGACGCCGGGCCGGACGCCGTCGGCCTTCGCCAGCTATGATACGTCAGACCCCAGCTTCCAGCCGCTGTTTGACTATGTCCCCGGCCAGGCGGACGGCGGCAAGCTGACGGACGAACTGACGTCGGCCCAGTTCGACGTCGCCCACTACGGCGGCGAGACGGGCGTCACCAAGACCTCCTTCGGCGTCCGCGCCTCTGACCGGTCGAAGGCCTACGAGCGACTGCTGTGGACCCAGGCGCCGATCGTCGCCACCCTTCCCTCGTCGCTGCTCAGCAGCTTCACCGTCTCCGACTTCGACACCCCGGGCTTCCTGAACGGCGATTTCGACGCTGTGGCCCAGGCGGCCTACGGCGGCTTCGTCCAGCCCGCAGACGCCGTGGACGAGGCCTCGGGATGGTCCGTCGATGAAACGGTGTTCGAGGCCTATGTGAAGGTCGATTTCGCCGGCGACTTAGCGGGCCTGCCCGTCACTGGCAACGTCGGCATGCGTGCGGTTCAGACCGAGACCACCAGCAACGGCTATGAATCCGTCAACAGCGGAGCCCTGACGCCGATCTCGATCGACAATGACTATTTCGAACTTCTGCCCAGCCTGAACCTGACCCTGGCCCTGGCTGAAGACCAACAGCTGCGGTTTGGCCTGGCCCGGACCCTGGCGCGTCCGCCGCTGGATGAACTGCGCGCCGGCCGCACCCTGTTCAACACCAGCCCTCCGCCCACAGGCTCGGCCGGCAACCCGAACCTGACCCCCTACATCGCCAACCAGGTCGACCTGTCCTACGAGTGGTATTTCGCGCCGGAAGCCCTGTTCGCGGCCGCCGCCTACTACAAGGACGTCGAGACCCACATCGGCTACTTCACCCAGCCGGTGACCATCGACGGCGTGACCTACAATGTCACCGGTCCGTTCAACGGCGACGGCGGCGGCATCAGCGGCATCGAGCTGACCTTCCAGACGCCGTTCCGCTTTATCCCGGCGCTCGAGAACTTCGGCGTCTACGCCAACTTCGCCTATGTCGATTCCGACGTGAAGGAGTTCTCGCCGGCTAATAACCCTCTGGAGTCGACCGGCCTGGCCCGCGAGACGGCGACGGTCGACCTCTGGTACTCCGACGGCAAGTTCGAGAGCCGGCTGGGCTACAAGTACCACAGCCCCTTCACCGTCATCAGCGGCTGGGACGGGTCTGCGCTGCGCACGCTGGACAGCGAATCCACCCTGGACTTCAGCGCCTCCTATCAGGTGACGTCGAACCTGGGCGTGCGCTTCCAGGCCAGCAACCTGACCGATGAAGAGGTCAACACCTACTACGACAACGACGAGAACCGTCTGGCCAGCAACACCCGCTTCGGTCGCCGGTTCAGCCTCGACGCCACCTTCCGCTACTGACCCCGCGTCGCACCTCAAGCCTACGGAATCGCCCATGAAGATCCGCCGCATCCTCCTTCCCGCCTTCGCCGCCCTGATGGCCTTGCCCGCGCAAGCCCAGCAGGCGGGCCAGCCGGCGCCCTTCTATTTCGGCGCCGACCTGTCCTATGTGAACGAGATGGAGGACTGCGGCGCGATCTATCGCAAGGACGGTCAGGCCCGCGATCCCTATGGCCTGTTCGCCGAAATGGGGACCAATCTGGTGCGGGTCCGGATCTGGAACGACGCCGAATGGACCAACTACAGCGACCTGGACGACGTGCGCGAAACCATCCGCCGCGCCCGCGCGGCGGGCATGGAGGTTCTGCTCGACTTCCACTATTCGGACGACTGGGCCGACGGGGACAAGCAGATCGTGCCCAAGGCCTGGCGGTCGATGCGGGACGACACGCCGGCTCTGGCCCAGACCCTTTATGACTACACCTTCCAGACCCTTCGGACGCTCGACGCCGAAGGCCTGATGCCGGACCAGGTTCAGGTCGGCAACGAGACCAATCCCGAAATGATGGGCGAACTCGACTGGAAGACCGCGCGCCCCGGCATCAACTGGGAACGTAACGCCGCCCTGTTCAACGCCGGGATCAAGGCCGTACGCGACGCCGGCGCCCAGTCCAGCATCCAGCCTTTGGTCATGCTGCACATCGCTCAGCCCGAGAACGCCGAACCCTGGTTCGCCGACGCCTGGAAGCACGGAGTCACCGACTTCGACCTGATCGGCGTCAGCTATTATCGCAAATGGTCGACCCAGGGCCTGGACGGACTGGAGCAGACGATCAATCGCCTGCGCCATCGCTATCCGGCGGAGGTGGTTGTGGTCGAGACCGCCTATCCGTTCACCACGGACTCGGCGGACGATTCCCCGAACCTGCTGGGCGAGGACTCCCTCTTGCCCGGCTATCCCGCCACCTACGAGGGCCAGCGCCAGTACATGGTCGATCTGACCCAGCGGGTGAAGTTCGCTGGCGGCGTGGGTGTCGTCTATTGGGAACCGGCCTGGGTCTCCACCGACTGCTCGACCCGCTGGGGTCAGGGCTCTAACTGGGAGAACGCGACCTACTTCGACTGGCGACGCGACGGGGAACCGACCCCTGCGGCGACCTTCGCCCAAGCCGCCTACCAAGAACCGACGACCGTCACTCTGACCATTCGTCGTCCCGAGGGCGCCGCCGGGTCATTGTGGCTCTGGGGCGATTTCCTAGGCGCCAACGACGTCGCCGTGCGGCTCGCCCCCGACGGCTCCGACCCAAGTCTTTACCGTTACACGACGACAGTCAGGCCCGAAACCGACATCCGATTCCAGGTCTTCGACCGCCGCCCCTTCGAACGGGGTCTGCTCGAATCCGGCCAAGTGATAGCCGTTCACGTTGGAAATGACGACTTCGTCGGGGTTTATTCGACTAAGCGCTGACGGTTTGGCGGACACCTTCGACGGCAGGCGCGGGTCGCCGTGACCAGCCGGTGCGAGGCGCTGGTCCCGATCATGAACGCCCTGAAGGTCGATGCCATTGAGGGCGTATAGTTGACCGAACTGGGCCTAGTCGTCACCACCACCGACATCGCCCTAGTTGAGCGACGCTGCATCGCGCTGGCCGCCCATCTGGCGGAACTCGAAACCTGGGCCTGGCCGCAGGTAGGCTCAGGACTATCGCCCCCAACAGATCGGCAGCGGCCCAAGCGGCCCGGAGCAGGTCGAGAACCTCTACGCCGAGGGTGTGTTTCGCGACGCCTTCATCGACTTTGACATCCTGGCTCTCAAAAGCCACGACAGCGACGTCTCCGAAGGCGCGGGCCGCAGCGGCCGGTCCGCCCTGATCGATCTTGTCGCCCGCCGTCCCTGCCCCCAGCGCCCGCGCATCGGAACCAGCCATGAAAACCCTCCTCATCGCCCTGTCCCTGGCCGCCTCTCTGGCCGCCTCGCCCAGCTTCGCCCAGGCCGTCTCAGGCTTCGGCGGCTTCAAGCCCCTGCCGGAGGCGGGCGAACAGCCGGATCCGTCGCGCGTCTATCGCGTCATCTTCGACGTCTCCCAGGGCGGCCCGGACGACAAGCCGCTGAAGGGTCTGGATCGCGTCGCGCGGCTGACGAATATGCTTGCGGCGGGCGGCGTCGACGCCGACCATCGTCAGATCGTCGTCGTCCTGCACGGCGCCGCCACGACTGCGGTCCTGTCCGACGCCGCCTGGGTCGCGCGCGGCAAGGGCGCCGCCAATCCCAACAGCGCCCTGATCCGCGCCCTCCTCGCCGCCGGCGTTCAGGTGCGCCTGTGCGGCCAGGCCATGGCGGGCAACGGCGTCACGGAAGCCGAACTCGAGCCGGGCGTGACCGTCGATCTCGCCGCCCTGATGACGGTGATTCACCATCAACAGGCGGGTTATGCGCTGATCGTCAATTGACGGGGGTCATAGGCTGAACCTTTCAGGCGGATAAAAACTATTAGTTTGTGTAAGTATGTATATAAGTGTTGATCAGGATGTCTGAAGGAGACATCACATGACCGGACTTCCCCGCCTCAACGAACCCGCCCCCGACTTCCACGCCCGCACGACCCACGGGGATCGCTGCCTGGCCGACTATCGCGGCAAATGGCTCATTCTCTTTTCCCACCCCTCCGACTTCACCCCGGTCTGCACGACCGAGTTCATCGGCTTCGCGAAGCACGCGGATGAGTTCGCTGCGATGAACTGCGACCTTCTGGGACTCTCGATCGACAGCATCTTCTCCCACCTGGCCTGGACCCGGAACATCAAGGAGAAGTTCGGCGTCGAAATCCCCTTCCCCATCATCGAGGACCTGAAGATGGAGGTGGCCCAGGCCTATGGGATGATCCATCCGGGCGCAGCCGACACCTCAGCCGTTCGCGCGACCTTCCTGATCGATCCGGAAGGCAAGCTTCGCGCTATGGTCTATTACCCCATGAGCAACGGCCGCAGCATCGACGAGTTCGTCCGACTGCTGACCGCCATCCAGACGTCGGACGCCAATGGCGTGGCGACCCCGGAAGACTGGCGCCCGGGCCAGCCGGCCATCGTGCCCCCGCCCAAGACCGCCGCGGCGGCCGAGGCCCGCGCCTCCGAAGGCTACGACTACACCGACTGGTACTTCTCGACGCGCGAGCTCCCCGACGCCCCGAAAGCCGCCTAATCGGACGCCGGCCGGACCGCGACAGCGGTCCGGCCCTCCCTTTCCCGGACGCGAAAGGAGCTCACATGGGCGGCCTAAGACGAATCCAAGAGGCGGAATCTACCGACCTTCAGGCCGCTTCGCCATGCCGAACTACATACTTGCGCCAAGTATGAATATATCTATATATGAACACCCAACGGAGACGCCCCCATGTCCTCGCACCCCCAAGACCCCATCCGTGAACAGGCCGCTGAAATCGTGCGCGCCGCCCTGGCGGACGCCACGCAACGTCCTGTTGTGAAGTCCTTTTTTGACGAAGCGACCTTTACGGTCAGCCATGTGGTGCGCGACCCCGGCTCCAAGGTCTGCGCCATCATCGACAGCGTGCTCGACTACGATCCGGCCTCCGGCCGAACCTCGAACGCCTCCGCCGACGCCGTGATTGACTACGTGAAGTCCGAAGATCTCCAGGTGCAGTGGCTGCTGGAGACCCACGCCCACGCCGACCACCTGTCGGCCGCACCCTATCTGCAGGAAAAACTGGGCGGCCGGCTCGCCATCGGCCACGAGATTCTCACTGTGCAGGCCGTATTCGGCAAGATCTTCAACGAGGGAACCGAATTCCGCCGCGACGGCAGCCAATTCGACCAGTTGTTCAATGACGGCGACCGGTTCCGCATCGGCGGGCTGCAGGCCATGGCGCTGCATGTGCCGGGCCACACGCCCGCCTGCCTGGCCTATGTGATCGGCGATGCGGTCTTTCCCGGCGACACCATGTTCATGCCGGACTATGGCACGGCGCGCTGCGACTTCCCCGGCGGCGACGCCCGGACCCTGTATCGCTCGATCCATCGCCTGACCGCCCTGCCGGATGAGGCGCGGGTCTATCTATGCCACGATTACAAGGCGCCGCCCGGCCGCGATGAATTCGCCTGGGAGACCACCATCGGCGCCCAGCGCACCGGCAATATCCACATTCGCGACGGCGTCTCCGAGGACGCGTTCGTGGCCATGCGCACCCAACGCGACGCCACCCTGCCCATGCCCCGGCTGATCCTGCCGTCGGTTCAGGTCAATATGAATGGCGGACGCCCGCCGGAGCCCGAGGCCAACGGGGTTCGCTACCTCAAGGTCCCGCTGAACGCGCTGTGAACCTTCAGCGCGCCGGCCGGCCTGAGCCGCAAGACCTGAACCCGATCCGCAAGCAGGAAGACCGAGCGATGGATATCCGCCCGCTGGACGACGCCCTTTCGGCCTCCCCCCAGATCGCCTTGCAGGACCTGGCCGCCGTCGCGGCCCAGGGCTTTCGATCCGTGATCTCGAACCGGCCCGACGGCGAAGACCCCGATCAGCCCAGCGCAGCCGAATTCCGCCAGGCCGCCGAGGCCGTCGGCCTGGCGTTCGCCCATGTGCCCGTGGTTGGAGGCGCCATATCCGACGCCGATGTGGCGGCCTTCCGCCGGACCCTCGACGCCCTGCCCCGGCCTGTGTTCGGCTTTTGCCGCACCGGTACGCGCACCACCACCCTGTGGGCGCTCGCCCGCGCGGCCGACGAAGCCGACCGCCTGATCCAACGCGCCCAGGCGGCCGGTTACGACCTGTCGGCGCTTCGTCCACGCCTGGAAGGCGCGCGCTGACCCCATGGATCTTTCCCCTCTTCAATACGGCCTCGGCGCCGGCGCGGGTTCGCTGGTCGGTTTCAGCCTGGGTCTGGTCGGCGGGGGCGGGTCCATCCTGGCCGTGCCGCTGATCGTCTATCTGGTCGGGGTCAAGGATCCCCACCTCGCCATCGGCACCAGCGCCTTCGCCGTGGCCGCCAACGCCTTCGCCAACCTGCTGAACCACGCCCGACACGGCACTGTGAAATGGAAGATCGCCGGCCTGTTCGCCCTGGCTGGCGTCCTCGGCGCCGTCCTGGGCTCGACCCTGGGCAAGGCGGTGGACGGCCAGAAGCTGCTGGCCCTTTTCGCCGTCCTGATGCTGATAGTCGGGGCGCTGATGCTGAGGGGCCGCTCGGCCGCCGGCGACCCCGATGTGGTTCTGACGCCGGGCAATGCGCCGAAGCTGATCGGAACCGGCGTCCTGACCGGGGTGATGTCCGGCTTCTTCGGCATCGGCGGCGGGTTTCTGATCGTGCCCAGCCTGATGGTCTCGACCCGTATGCCCATCTATTACGCCGTCGGCTCCTCGCTGGTCGGCGTGACGGCCTTTGGCCTGACCACGGCCTTCAACTATGCGCTGGACGGCTGGGTGGACTGGCCCCTGGCGGCGATCTTCATCGGCGGCGGCGTCCTGGGCGGCCTGTTGGGCGCGCGCCTGGCCAAGAGTCTGTCAGGACAAAAGGGCGTCCTGAACACCGTGTTCGCAATCCTGATCTTCGTCGTCGCCGTATACATGCTGTACCGGAGCATCGACGCGCTCGGCCTGGTTTCATAGGATCGGATCATGGAGTTCGACGCTCTCATTCTGGCCCGAATGCAGTTCGCATTCACGGTCGCCTTCCACATCGTCTTCCCGGCCTTCTCGATCGGCCTGGCCAGTTATCTGGCCGTGCTGGAAGGGCTCTGGTTGAAGACCGGCCGTGACCTGTATCTGAACCTGTTCAACTACTGGCTGAAGATCTTCGCCGTCGCCTTCGGCATGGGCGTCGTCTCGGGCCTGGTGATGTCCTATCAGTTCGGCACCAACTGGTCGGTCTTCTCCGACAAGGCCGGTCCCGTCATCGGCCCCCTGATGGCCTATGAGGTGCTCAGCGCCTTCTTCCTGGAGGCCGGATTCCTGGGCGTCATGTTGTTCGGCCTGAAGCGGGTGGGCAAGAAGCTGCACTTCCTGGCCACCCTGATGGTCGCGATCGGCACCTTCGCCTCGGCCTTCTGGATCCTGTCGGTCAACAGCTGGATGCAGACGCCCCAGGGCTACGCAATCAACGACGTGGGCCAGTTCGTGCCAGCCGACTGGTTCAAGATCGTCTTCAATCCCTCCTTCCCCTATCGCCTGGCCCATATGCTGCTGGCGGCCTATCTGACCACCGGCCTGGTGGTCGGCGCCGTCGGAGCCTGGCACCTGCTGAAAGAGCGGACCAACAAGGGCGCGCGCAAGATGTTCGCCATGGCCACGGGCATGATCCTGGTCGCCGCCCCGGTCCAGATCTTCATCGGCGACATGCACGGGCTGAACACGCTGGAGCACCAGCCCGCCAAGGTCATGGCGATGGAAGGCCATTTCGAAAGCCACCCGGACGGCGCCCCCCTGATCCTGTTCGGTCTGCCTGACCGCGAGGCCGCCACCGTCCACGGCGCAGTCGAGATTCCCAAGCTGTCGTCCCTGATCCTGAAGCACGACCCGAACGCGCCCCTGGCCGGCCTGGACACCATCGATCGCGCCGACTGGCCGCCGGTGGAGATCGTCTTCTGGTCCTTCCGCGTCATGGTGGGTCTGGGCATGGCCATGCTGCTGCTGGGCCTGTGGGGCCTTTATGCTCGCCTGCGCAGACGTCTCTACGACGCGCCCTGGCTCCACCGGTTCGCCCTGGTCATGGGGCCGATGGGCTTCGTCGCGGTCCTGGCCGGCTGGATCACCACAGAGGTGGGGCGTCAGCCCTGGACGGTCTATGGCCTGTTGCGCACGGCCGACAGCGCCGCGCCGCTGGACGCCCCTGCGGTCGCCAGTTCCCTGGCCGCCTTCGCCATCGTCTATTTCGCCGTCTTCGGAGCGGGGGTCTTCTATATCCTGCGCCTGATGAGCCACGCGCCGCATCGCGGCGAAAGCGGTTTGCCCGAAACACCGATCCGTACAGCCGGCATCACGCCGGCTCCAGCCATCGACCCCGACCGGCCGATCCCTACCGGCGAGGAGACCGATCGTGAACATTGATCTGACCCTGGTCTGGGCCGGTCTGCTGGCCTTCGCCGTCTTCGCCTATATCGTCATGGACGGGTTCGACCTGGGCGTGGGCATCCTGTTCCCGACGCTCAAGCCGGGCGATCAGCGCGACAAGGCGATGAACTCCATCGCCCCGGTGTGGGACGGCAACGAGACCTGGCTGATCCTGGGCGGCGGCGGTCTGTTCGCCGCCTTCCCCCTGGCCTACGCCGTGCTGATGCCGGCGGTCTACACGCCGATCATCGCCATGCTGCTGGGTCTGGTGTTTCGCGGCGTGGCCTTCGAATACCGCTGGCGCACGGTGCGGGCCAAGCCGGTCTGGGACCTCGCCTTCTTCGGCGGCTCCCTTCTGGCCGCCTTCTCCCAGGGCGTGACCCTGGGTGCCATCCTCCAGGGGGTCGAGGTCTCAGGACGGGCCTATGGCGGCGGCTGGTGGGACTGGCTCAGCCCCTTCAGTCTGCTGACCGGCGCCGCTGTCGTCGTCGGCTACGCCCTGCTGGGCGCCACCTGGCTGAACATGAAGACGGAAGGCGCGCTCCAGTCCCACGCCCGTTCCCAGGCCTGGAAGCTGGGTCCGGCGACCCTGCTGATGATCGGCGCGGTCAGCCTGGCCACGCCCTTCCTCGACGGCGAATACGCGCGTCGCTGGTTCGACTGGCCTGGAGTCCTGCTGACGGCCCAAGTGCCGTTGCTGGTCGTGATTCTGGCGGCCGCATTCTTCTGGACCATGCGCCAGAAGCGCGAGGTCTGGCCCTTCCTGCTGTCCCTGGGCCTGTTCGCCGTCACCTTTGCGGGCCTGGGCGTCAGCATCTTCCCCTATGCGGTGCCCGACGAGATCACCCTGTGGCAGGCCGCCGCCCCGGCCTCCAGCCAGATGTTCATGCTGGTCGGCGCCCTGATCCTGATCCCGATCATCCTGGCCTACACCGCCTATGCCTACTGGGTGTTCCGCGGCAAGGTCGGCGACGACGGTTACCACTGATGCGCCGTGGTCCGACAAGCGGGCTCCGGCAGGGCCTGTGGTTCGTCGCCCTCTGGGTGCTGGGCGTGGGCGTCCTGGGCGTGATCGCCTATCTGCTGCGCGGCGTCCTGAAGCTGGCCGGCGGATGAGCCCGCAGGCGCCGAACCGCTGGCCATGGCCGCCGCTCATTATGATCGGGGCCGTCCTTGTCGCGTTCCTCGCGGCGCGCCTATGGACGCCGCCGCCCCTGTTTCCCGGCGCCTTTGCAGCCGGCGGCCTCCTGGTCGCCCTCGCCCTTGGCCTGGACCTCTGGGCCATGCTGGAGATGCGGCGGAGGCGCGCCAACATCCTGCCGCACCGGGCGGCGACCGCCCTGGTCTCGACCGGTCCTTTCGCCTGGAGCCGCAATCCGATCTATCTCGCCA
Organism: Brevundimonas sp. GW821-FHT10A07; assembly: GCF_059415785.1. Taxonomy (NCBI): domain Bacteria; kingdom Pseudomonadati; phylum Pseudomonadota; class Alphaproteobacteria; order Caulobacterales; family Caulobacteraceae; genus Brevundimonas; species Brevundimonas sp. GW821-FHT10A07. Next base: position 122,455 of record NZ_JBWKNX010000001.1, on the reverse strand, counting down.
ACGCACTGCTGCTGCTCGGCCTCGGCGGCCTGTTCGACAACGCCTGGTTCTTCGTGGCCGCCCCCGTCGCCGCCTTCGCCACCGACCGCCTCGCCATCCGGCGCGAGGAACCACACCTGGCGGCCCTCTTCGGCGCGGACTGGGTCCATTACTCCGGGCGGACGCGCCGCTGGGTCGGTCGACACAAGTAACGCCACATGGCCCGGCTCTGCCCACCGATAGATGCAAAGCCTAGATGGAGCCCTACTGTGATGGGGCTACGGGCCGTTGGCCTTTATCTGGGGCGCTAGAGTCGCCTCACCCATGTCCCCCCCCCCTCACTCCCACTCGATCATCGAAGATTAAGTCTGTTCATTTGATATCCCGCGCGGCTTTTTTCGCGCATGTGCGAGGCTGAACGTTCAGGTCGCCGTGGCGGCGGCAGGCCCCCATGGACGCCAGGGGGCGCCGCCCTCGCGGACGTCAGTGTCATAAAACTGGGACCGAAATGTCGGATTCGACGCGCCCGTTCGTCTACAGAGATGGGCGTATTCGCAGGCTGGCCATGAATGGGTTGAAGCAAATTTTGCGTAAAGCGCGCAGAGCGGTCATCCGACGCGGCGTCATGGCGCAGGACGCCGACGATCTTGTCCAGGAAGCCTTCTTGCGGGTCGAGGCGTTCGGGCGCCGCGAGGGGGCGCCCGTCACCGAAGGTCGCGTCGTAGTCGCCGCGGTGAACTTGTCGATTGACGCGGCGCGGCGCCGGCGGGCCGCACCCTTCATCGACCTCGACGACGCGCCGCTGATCGCTGATGAAACGCCGGCTCCCGACGAGATTCTCCGCGCGCGGTCCAAGCTTCGTCACGCGGCCAAGGGATTGGAACGCTTGCCCGAACGTACACGCAGACTTCTGTTGGCCCGCCGGATAGAGGGACTCAGCTACGCCCAGATCGCGGAGAAGGAAGGCATGAGCGTCGCCGCGGTGGAAAAGCACGTCGCGCGCGCGACCGTCGAGCTGACGAAGTGGATGGATCAATGGTGACACCGAGTGCATCGCGCCGCGACCGCGTTCGGGCGGAGGCCGCCGTCTGGTTGACACGCATCCAGCGCGAGACCGGCGTGGAGGAAAGCCGCCAGGCCCTACAGGACTGGCTGGCGCTGGATCCCGAGCACCGGCTTGCCTTCCAGCAGGTCACCGAAACCTGGGAGTTCCTGCCCGGCGCGGCGGCGTTGATGTCGCCACAGCACTCAGCGCCTGCGCGCTCGAGCCGAGGCTCCGCCCCTCGCCGCTCGGCGGTCCGACCCGCGCTGGTCGGACTGGGGCTGGCGGCCTGCGTGCTGGCGGCGGTCGGGATCATGGTGATCAAGGGCGGGTCGGTCTATGTCACCGAAGAGGGGCAGCATCGCGCCATGACCCTGGCGGACGGCTCTCGCCTGACACTCAACACCGACAGCCGCGCCAAGGTGATCTATTCGGCGACCGAGCGCCGGGTCCGCCTGGATCGCGGGGAAGCGGCGTTCGACGTCGCTCACGATCCGGCCCACCCGTTCGTCGTCGTGGCCGGGACGACGGAAATCCGTGCTCTGGGCACGGCCTTCGTGGTGCGGCGGCAGGGCGATCGAGTTTCGGTGACCCTTGTGCGCGGCAAGGTGCAAATTTCTGGCGCTGGCGCGGACGCACGTGGCGCCAAGCGGGTGTTGGCGACCCTGACCCCGGGCCAACGACTGCAGGTGGCGCCGCAGGCTCAGCCCCAGCTCGACACGCCTTCGATCGAGATGGTGACGGCCTGGGAACAAGGTGAAGTGATCTTCGAAAGCGCCACCCTGGCTGAGGCCGCCAACGAGATGAATCGCTATGGGCCCATCAAGGTCACGGTCGACGCCGATGTCTCGGGCCTGCGGATTTCCGGCGTCTTCGCCACCAACCAGGCCGCCGAGTTCGCCGCCGCCGCGGCCCAGCTCCACGGGCTCAGGGCCGTGCCTCGGGAGGATGGTCTGGACCTGCAGCGATAGGTCCGGCCGCCGCCTCCCCCCGACGCCGACGTCATGAAACCTTTATGTCGGATCGCCGCAAACACTTCGTTTCCCTTGTGAGGGTCGCGCAGGCCCTCTTCAGTTTTCAGGGGATCCAGATGCCTTTCAAACACGCCGCTTTCGCCAGCGCGGCCGTCTCGGTGATGATGGTGGCCGGAGCGGCCCAGGCCCAGGCCCAGTACGCCTTCGACCTGCCCGCCCAGTCTCTCGAGCGTTCGCTGACCGCCGTCGGCCGTCAGACCCAGGTCAATGTCGTCTTCCGCCCCGAGCAGGTCAGCGGCAAAACCGTCGGGGCCCTCAAGGGTCGCTTCACCGCCGATGCCGCACTGCGCCGTCTGCTGGCCGGGTCTGGGCTGGACGTCCGAACGACGCCGGGCGGCTCTTACCTGCTCGTCGAGGCTCCCACCCAACTCGTGCAGACCGAGAGCGCGGTGGTCGATGACGTCGTGGTCCTGGGCCGCGGCCGCACGCGCCAGATGCAGACGCTCTCGAAGGCCGAACTGGACAAGTTGGCCCCGGGCACTTCACCTCTTGCGGCGCTGAACAAGCTCCCGGGCGTCAACTTCACATCGTCCGACCCGTTCGGCGCCTATGAGTGGGCCCAACAGGTGACCATCCGCTCGTTCACCACCGACCAGATGGGCTACACCCTGGACGGCCTGCCGCTTGGCAACATGCAGTATCGCAACAACAACGGCCTGAGCATCGGCCGCGCGCTGCTGACCGAGAACAACGGCGCCACCTCGCTGTCCCAGGGCGGCGGCGCCCTGGGAACGGCCTCGACCAACAATATCGGCGGCACGATCGATTTTACCTCCATCGACCCGACCGGCGAGTTCGGCGTCGATATGGCCGGCACCTACGGTAGCGGCGGCACCTGGCGTGGGTTCACGCGGCTCAACACCGGCAGACTACCTGGAGGCGGCAGCCTCTACGCCGCCTATGCGCGCCAGGACACCAAGAAGTGGAAGGCCGCTGGCGAGCAAAACATCGAGCAGATCAATGTGAAGTTCGTCCAGCCGCTGGGCGAAGCCGTGCGCTCGACCACCTTCCTCGACTACGCCGACCGCCGCGAGGACGACTATGCGGACTTGTCCTTTGCCCTGGTCAACCGGCTGGGCTGGAACGTCGATACCATCAGCGACAACTTCCCCCTGGCCGAAGCCCTGGCCACCGCCCTGCAGACCGGCGGCGCCGTTCCCGCGCCGTATCTCAACGCCGACGACGTCTACTACAACGGCGGCGGTGTGCGGCAGGACACCCTGGTCTATGAACGGCTCGACTACGACCTGACGCCGTCGCTGTCGGGATCGACGACCGCCTACTACCACCGCGATCACGGCATCGGCACCTATGCGAGTCCCTACGACGCGACACCCGAGGCGTATGGCGGCTCGCCGGTCTCGGTTTCAGCGTTGCGGTACGATATCGACCGCGCCGGCCTGATCAGTCGCCTGAGCTACACCTTGGGCGACCACAAGCTGGATGCCGGCGTCTGGTACGAGGACAACGACTTTCACCAGGCGGCCTATCTCTATGGCCTGACCAAGGGCGTTGCTCCGACCAATTTCCAGCGCTTCTACGACAATCCCTTCCGCACGCGCTGGGACTATCAGTTCACCACCAAGACCTATCAGTTCCACCTCGGCGACACCTGGTCGGTCACCGACAATCTGAAGGTCAACGCCGGCTTCAAGGCGCTGAACGTCACCAACGAAGCCGAGACGATCACCAGCAACACGCCGATCAACGGCGTGATCAAGGCCAGGGACTACTTCCTGCCCTCGGCCGGGATCCTCTACCGCCTGGACGAGCGCAATGAGATGTTCGCCAGCTTCACGCGCAATATGGCCGCTTTCGTGGCCTCCGCATCCAGCGGCCCCTTCTCGACCACCCAGGCCGGCTTCGACTACATCCGCAAGGATCTGAAGCCCGAGAAGACCCGCACCCTGGAGGCCGGCTATCGCTATTCCAGGGATGGGCTGCTGGCCTCCGTGACCGCCTATGACGTCGCCTTCGAGAACCGCCTGCTGGCCACCTCGATCAGCGCCACGATCGTCGGCAACCAGAACGTCCTGCAGAATGTCGGCGGCGTGACCTCGCGTGGCGTGGAGACGGCGATCAGCTGGCGCTTCGCGCCGGCTTGGTCGCTGTTCGGCAGCTTCGCCTACAACGACGCCAAGTACGACGACGACGTCACGCCGCTCGGCGGCGCGACGATCGCGACGAAGGGCAAACGCGTCGTGGCCGCTCCGAAGACCGTCGGCGGCGCCGAATTGGCCTATGACAACGGTACGGTCTGGTCGAAGGTCACGGCCCACTATCAAGGCGAGCGCTTCTACACCTACCTGAACGACTCGCCGGTCAAGAGTTCGACCGTGTTCGATCTGGCGGCCGGCTACCGCGTCCCGCAGACGAGTGTGGAAGTGCTGCTGAACGTCACCAACGTGTTTGACAAGCGCTACTATTCCTCAGTCGGCACCAGCGGTTTCGTCAACGCCGACCCCACGGGCTCGTACACGACGCTGCAGCAAGGCGCCCCGCGCCAGGTGTTCGCCACCGTGCGGGTCAGTTTCTAGTCCGTATCCCTGACCAAGCCGCCGCCGAGGACGCTCCTCGGCGGCGGCGCTTTTCGCGCAAGGCCATGATCGAGACCGCCATGAACCGCCGAAGCCTGATTTGTGGAGCGCTCGTTTCCGCCGGCGCCGCCACCGCCGCCTCCGCCTCCGCCTCCGCCTCCGCCTCCGCCTCCGCCTCCGCCCAGCTCAAGACAGTGGATTTCAAATTCGTGTTCCTCAGCGACACGCACATCCAGCCCGAGGACGGCGCGGTCGAGGGCGTGCATCGCTGCTTTGCCCAGGTGGCGGCCAGCGACGCCGATTTCGTGGTCCATGGCGGCGACCACGTGTTCGACGCCATGGAAGTCGGGCGCGCGCGCGCCGACGCCCAGATGGCGCTCTATCGCCAGTCCGAACGTCTGCTGGATAAGCCGGTTCGTCACGTCCTGGGCAACCACGACTGTTTCGGGCTGTTCGAGAAGAGCGGAGTGGACCCGTCCGAGCCCGGCTACGGCAAGCGCTACTTCATCGACCAGTTCGGGCCGACCTATTACGGCTTCAGCCACAAGGGCGTGCGGTTCCTTGTCCTGGACTCGATCGGTTTCAAGGGCCGCAACTACGAGGGCCGCATCGACGCCGAGCAGTTGGCATGGCTGCGCGGCGAGTTCGCGATCCTCTCGCCCTCGGATCCGGTGGTGGTCCTGACTCACATCCCGTTGGTGACCGCGCTGGAGTGCTACGAGCCCGAAGACTGGGCGGCCTCGCCCTATGACTGGACTCGGGTGATGAACGGCCGTGAGGTGATGCGACTGTTCCAGAACCACAATGTGCTGGGGGTGTTGCAGGGGCATGGTCACGTACACGAGACCGTCGAGGTCGCCGGGGTGCGCTACATCTCCAGCGGCGCGGTCGCCGGGGCCGACTGGCGCGGTAGCTTCCTGGGCACGCCGGAGGGCTATCTGGAGGTCACCATCGCCAACGGTCGTCTTGATACACGGTTCAGAACCTATGGTTTCACGCCGCCGCGCCGCCACGATGTACCGCTTTGACGCGAAGGCCGCCGCTACGGGGGCCATCTCCTCGCGACGGGTGAATGGCGCAACAGCTGCGTAATCGGGCGGTCCTGCGAAGGGGCAAGCTCCCATAGAGTTCTCGGCTCAATCCGAGGCGAGATCACCGCCCTGAGCTTCAAGGCCGCCGTGTCAGGGCCCCAAGCATCGAAATCACTCAGTACGTCGTGCGTCCGCCGGACGTGTCGAACGTCGAGGCGGTGGTGAAGCTGCATTCTTCGGAGGCCATGAAACAGACCATGGCGGCGCTTTCCTCGACCTCGCCCAGGCGCCCCATCGGGATCTTGGAGCGCATGTATTCGACCTGGCTGGGCGGAAGCTGTTGCAGGATCGGGCTTTCGAAAGTGGCGGGGGTCAGGCTGTTGGCGATGACGCCCTTGTCGGCCAGTTCCTTGCCCAGCGACTTGGTGAAACCGATCACGCCGGCCTTTGAGGCGGAATAGGCGCTGGCGTTCGGATTGCCTTCCTTGCCTGCAACGGAGGCCACGTTGACGATGCGGCCATAGCCGTTGGCCAGCATGAAGGGCACGATGGCGCGCGAACAGTAGAAGACGCCGTTCAGATTGATGTCGACGACGCGCCTCCAGCTGTCGATCGGGAACTCATGCACCGGAACCGTGGCGCCGGTGATCCCGGCCGAGGCGACCAGGATGTCGATCCGGCCCAGCGCCTTGTTGGCTTGTTCGGCCGCCGCAGCGACGGCGTCCGCGTCCGACACGTCCAGCGCCGCGACGTGGATCGCGCCGACCTCGTCCGCCGCCGCCGCCAGCGCATCGGCGTTGAGGTCCCACAGCACCACCTTGCCGCCCTCGGCGACGATGCGGGCGGCCGACGCCTTGCCCAGGCCCGAGGCGCCGCCGGTGACCACGGCCGTGCGGCCCGCGAAACGCCCCTGAAAGATCATGGCGCCACCGTAAAGGAGGTTTTGAGTTCCGCGCGGGAATCGCCGCCGATCCAGACGTCGAAGTCCGACGGGTCCAAGACCCAGTCCCGCTCGCCCGCGTTCCAGTAGCGCAGCTCTGCCTGGGTCAGAGTGAAACGCACCTGCCGGCTTTCGCCCGGCTGAAGCGTCACCCGCTCGAAACCCTTCAACTCCCTCACCGGACGAGCAGCCCGGCCGGAGCGTTGGTGGATATAGAGTTGCACGACCTCGTCGCCGGCGCGGGCGCCGGTATTGGTCACCGTCGCCGTGACGACGACCGGTTCGCCGAGCCGCACGGCCGCACGGTCCACCGCGATATCCGTGAAGGCGAAGTCGGTGTAGCTGAGCCCATAGCCGAATGGGTAGAGCGGCGTCGAAGGCTGGTCCCAGTAGCGTGCACCTTGATCGGCCGGCGCCTTAGTCGCGTTATGGCTGTAATAGATCGGGATCTGCCCCACGCTGCGGGGCCAGGTCATCGGCAGTTTGCCGCCAGGATTAATGTCGCCGAACAGGGCCTTGGCGACGGCCGTCCCGCCCTCGGAACCCGGATGCCAAGCCTCCAGGATTCCCGGCACCTGCTCCGCAAGCGGCGCGATGTCGAGCGGACGGCCATTCAGCAGCACAGCAACCATCGGCTTGTTAAGCGCCTTGACGGCATCGACCAGGCGAAGCTGATCTCCCGGCAGGGACAGCGAAGTACGCGACGCCCCCTCTCCGCTCATCTGCTCGATTTCGCCCAGCGCCAGGACGACGAGATCGGCGCCTCGCGCCGCCTCGACGGCTCGCTCGAACTCTACCTCCGCCTGAGCTTCGGTCCAGGCCGGCGGCGCGGGTCGAAACATTTCGAACATGGACGGCGTGCCGCGGCGAAGCTGGACGCCCGGCGCCGTCGTGACCTGGGCGCTTTCGCCAAGTCTTCTACGTATGCCTTCGGCGACAGTTACCGTCTCCTCGAGTTTCGGCACGAACACCCACGAGCCGAGCGTATCCTGGGCTGAATCCGCCAGAGGACCGATGACTGCAACTCGTCGATATGCTGCCGCCGAAAGCGGCAGGGCGCCACCGGCGTTCTGCAGCAACACCAGCGAACGCTCCGCCGCAGCGAGGGCGGCCTGGCGGTGTTCCGGCGCGCTCAAGACGGCTTCGGTCGCCCCCTCATCCACATAAGGATTTTCGAACAGACCCATGCGAATCTTGGCGACTAAGACGCGGCGAACCGCGTCGTCCAAGACCGCCTCCTTCAAACGTCCCGAACGGACAGCTTGCGGAAGAGTGGCGTTGGCGGCCTCTGCGGTCGCCATCTCGAGGTCGTTTCCGGCTGATAGCCCCCTGACTGCGGCGTCCGCCTCATCAATTGCGAAGCCTTGCGGGACGAGGCTTTTGACCCCGTTTGCGTCGCTGACGACAAAGCCTTCGAACCCTAGCTGTTTGCGCAAGACATCCGTCAGCAGCCAGTGATTGGCGGCGGCCGGGATGTCGTTAAGCTCCATATAGGCGCTCATGATATTGCCGGCGCCCGCTTCGATGGCGGCTGCGAACGGCGGCAGATAGACATTGTAGAACTGGCTGTCCGAGACGAATGCGCTGTCGTAATCCCGACCGCCTTCGGATGCGCCATAGACGGCGAAATGCTTCGGTCCCGCGATGACGTGGCCCGGAGCCCCGATATGTTCGCCTTGGAACCCCTTCACGGCCGCGCGAGCGAGGGCGGCGCCGAGATAGGGATCCTCGCCCGGCCCTTCGACGATGCGGCCCCATCGCGGGTCGCGGGTGATGTCGAGCATCGGAGCGAATGTCCAATGAATGCCGCTGGCCCGCGCCTCGGCCGCCGCGATGGCCTGCCCCTGCTCGACGCATGCGGGGTCCCAGGACGCCGCCATGCCAATCGGCACAGGGAAGATCGTCCGCAATCCGTGAATGACATCGAAGCCGAACAATAGGGGGATGCCGAGTCGACTTTCTTCGACCGCCACCTTCTGCAGGCGATTGATCAGGGCGGGATCGGTGACGAACAGCAACGCCCCCGTGGCGCCGGACCGCACACCCGGCTCGAATGGGGTCGGATCGCCGAACAGGAAGAGCTGACTGACCTGACCGGCCTTTTCTTCCAATGTCATGCGCGCGATCAGTGCATTCGCTCGAGCGAGCACGTCCGCCGGAACGGCCTGGGCCTGCACTGCAGCGGGCGAAACCTGAGAGGCCCACGACAGGTCGGGGGCGGCGATCGAAGCGACCAGAAGCGCGGTTATGGACGCGGTAAGCAGCCGGGATTTCATGAGTGCGTTCTCGTTTTCGCTTTGCGGAGAAAAGGACCGGCGCATCACTGGACGCGCCGGTCAGTCGCTCAGAAAGACGCCTTGCGACGTCGGCTCGGACGAACGCTCAGAGAAAGAGTGTCTGGGTCGTCTGATTTGGTGGGTCCGGGGCGACGACGGCCCCGGACGAGACGAAGGGAGATCAGAAGGCCTTGCGCACCCCGATCGAGAAGACACGGCCCAGCGTGGCCCCGTTCGCATAACCGGTCGCGCTGTTGAAGTAGGGCGGATCCTCGTCGAAGACGTTGTCGACGTTCAGGGTCAGGGCCGTGTTTTGCATCCAGCCTTCGCCAGGCAACTCATAGCGCGCGAACAGATTGACCAGGGTGTAAGCATCGACCTCGGACTGCCCAACCACGCCGGTCACGTCATAGCCCGCTCGATGGTTGACGATCGCGTCGACCGTGACCGGACCGGAACGCCATCCCAGCGTGCCAACCAGAGAATACCGACTGGTCGAGTTGTCCAACTCATTGACGGTCGGCGCGCCTGGGACAGCTTGACTGTCACGATTGAGCGTATAGGTGCCCGCCAGTCCTGCGCTGACCGTGCCGAGCGGCAGCGTCCAGTCATAGCCGATGTCGAAGTCGATCCCATCAACCTTGAGTGAGCCGAGATTGTTGCGGCGGGCATCGATCAGCGCATAGGGCGTCGCGCCGCCGCCCGTGTAGAGGCTGGTGATGCTCGGCGCATTCTCCACCCGCTGTCCCGCCGTGGCCGCCTCGGCCTGGGCCTGGGTCGGATTCAACGTGAAGAAGGACGCATAGGACGGATTGGCGAAATAGGAGGCGCCATTGAAGAAGGGGGCAAGGCCGATAGCGTCGGTGAACTCCACATTGAAGTAGGTCAGATTGACCCTGAGCCCATCCAGGGCGCCGACAGGGTTCCAATCTGCGCCGAACGACCAGGTGGTGGCTTCTTCCGGTTTGAGGTTCGGATTGCCGCCGGCCAGGAGAATGGTCGGCCGGAACAGGTCCGACGCCGGGCTGCCGCCGGCGCGGAACGGACTGACGCCCAGAACCTGAGCCCGCGTGTCCACCGATGAGCCGAGGTCCGATAGACTGGGCGCGTGGAAGGACGTGCCCCAGTTCCCGCGAATGCGCAGTTCGGAAACCGGTCGCCAGTTGAAACCGACCTTAGGATTGATGGTGTCTCCGACGTCGCTGTAGACATCCATGCGCATCGAGGCGTTGACGTCGATCGATCCGATCCCGCTGTCCTGCCCTTTGAGCGGCACGAAGATCTCGCCGAACAGGGAAGTGACGTCACGGTTTGAGCTGCTGGAGGCGCCGATGGGGTTTCCGATCGTGCCCTGGCCCTGCGTCTGGTCGAGTTTCTCCTCATAATATTCGGCGCCGAGCGCCAGGCGAGCCTGCCCTGCCGCCGTCGAGAAGATGTTGCCGTCCGCGACGGCCCTGACCGAACGGATTTCCTGCGTGGCGTCGCCGTACAGCTCGTAGTTCAGGATGCTGTCCAGAACCGTCGAATTGGTCGTGCCGACATCATAGGGGTTCAACGCCGTCGCCGCCGTCGTGCCGGCCAGGGCCGCCGCCTGGGCCGTCGTGTTGATCTGGCGCGTGTGCACCGTGTTGGTGCTGCGACCATAGTTCCCGGTCGCACGAATCTGCCAACCGCCATCGAACTTGTAGGTCAGGGTCGGTGTGACGCCCATCGAACTGAAGTTGCTCGGGTTTTCCAGCGCATCGCCTGTGACGGCGGAATAGTTGAAGGCGACCGTCTGCGAGGTTTCGGCGCCGATCGGCCGGAAATAGGGGTTGGCGGAGGTGATCGTTCCCGTGCCGCGAACGCCGGTGCCGTCCGTCGGCGACTGACCTTTCCGCACGGTGTCGCGTTCCGAATAATAGCCCGTGACGTCGAAGCTGAGGTCTTCGGTCAGTTGCTGGCTCAGGGCTGTATAGACACTCTGACGCTCTTCCTCAGGATAGAAGTCGATCGCCTTGTTCTCGTCGCAGCGATTGACGCCCACGGTACGGGTATCCATCCGATAGGTGACGCCGCCTGTCGTGATGTTTCCGGGCGCGCAGCTCTGAGACCGGAAGTCTGAACCGCCGGCCGCCAGATGATCCTGGGCGAACCAGTCACGATCTGCGCCTGCGATGGCGTCATGCTGGGCATAGGCGTAGGCGATCAAGGCCGAGCCACTGCCCCAGTCCTTCCCGGCCATCGCGCTGAAGTCGGTCGTCGTATAGTCGTCGCCCATGCCGTATTTGGCGGTCAGTTCGACGCCGTCGTAACGTTTGCGGGTGATGAAGTTGATCACGCCGCCGATGGCGTCGGACCCGTAGATGGACGAGCCGCCGTCAGGGATCACCTCGACGCGCTCCAGCACGGACGGAGGAATGGCGGAAGGATCAGGCGACGTCTGCAGAATCCCGGCGCCGACCATGCGGTTGCCGTTCAAAAGGATCAGGGTCGTGGACCCGCCCGACGCGCCGAGGCTGCGGATATTCGGACGAGTGATGGGCTCGGCTATCGTCGAGGATCCCTGCGGCACGCCGCCGAAGGCGTTGGTCACCTGCGGGACACGCGCCAAAAGGTCGGCCGAGGAGGTGACGCCCGTGGAAACGATATCCTCGCTGGTGACGCCGACCACATTCGTTCCCGTAGGCGCGACGCCCCGCAACAGCGTGCCTGTGACGACGATCTCATCCAGTTCGGCGGCGTTGTCGTCCGTCTGAATCGCGTCGGGCGCTGAAACGGAGGCGTCTTGGGCAAGCGCATGCCCGGCGCCGCCGAAACTCGCGGCGACGAAGGCGACGCTGCACAGCAGCCGCGCGACTTCCTTGGTGGCTTTCATCTTGTCTCTCCCTGACCCGACCGTCTTCTGTGGACCGGTCTGGGCGTGTTGTTATGCAATTGGCGCGAGCGACGAGCCGCGTCGGTGCGCCCAAATCGGCGCCAGTATAAGAAATGTCCTCCCGCGAGAGCTGCCCTCTCGTCCCATTTTGTGATCAAACGTTCCGCTATTTAGGGAAAAACGTCAAGAGGTCGCATTTCCCCCCTGAACCTTTCCAATTGTGACCGATTGACGGGACGGGTTTTCACCTATTGGTATATCGTCATTCCAACAATAAAACGCGCCGAATGGCGACGCTGCTGGGAGGCATGCACATGAGACGGTCCCTTCGATCGCTGGCGCTCTGTGGAGCGACCGGTCTGATGCTGGCTGCATGCGCCCACGCCGACGCCGAACGGCCTCGTCTCGCCATGCTCCAGGCGTCGCCAAACGCGCCATCGGATCTGAAGATCGAATCCGCACCGTCTCTGCTCGGCGCAGATGTACTCCGGCCACGCTTCCAGTGGCTGGCGCCGCAAGCCACGAGGACACACCAAACCCATTACCGACTTCAGGTGGCGACCTCTGAAGCCAGCCTATCGAACGGCGATCTGGTCTGGGACAGCGGCGACGTGGCGTCCGGCGACCAAACCCAGATCGTCTATGAAGGCCCTGCGCTAGCATCACGTGGGCGCTACGTTTGGCGGGTTCAGACCCGCGACGCCGAAGGCCGACCCTCCGATTGGAGCTCGCCCGCCGTTTGGGAAATGGGATTGCTGCAGCCCGACGATTGGCAGGCGCACTGGATTTCCACCGATTCCTCCGTCGAGCACGTCTGGTCTGACGCGACGACGGAGTGGCGCTTTACGCCGACTGGAGGCGACATCGACTTCCTGTTCCGGGCCAGCCCTGTCGGCAAGACCTTTGGGGAAGCCTATGTCTGGCGGCTTGGAATCTCCGAAGGTCAACCGATCTTGACGGCGCTTTCGCGGACCTATGACGCCCAGTCCCAACCCCTGGTGAAGGAAACGGTGCTGAAGGCCGTGCCTCTGCCCTTTACACTGACGCAATGGACCGCGGGCCAGCATACGCTGACGGTAGAGGCCAAGGGGACGCGCATCGTCACGCGCCTTGATGACGTCGTCATCGACACGCTCGAGAACACCGATCACCGCCAGGGAACGGCCGGAATTTTTCAGGCCGGCCCCGCCACGTTCGGGCAATCGGCGCCTGCACCCGACGCCATCGTCCTGCATGAACTCACCGTCACCCCGGCGAACGGCTCCGTCACGCGCGCAGCCTTCTCGGGCAATGACAACCCGCTCAGCGGCGGCACGATCGAGGCCGACGGCCTCCACATCGCCAACGCGAGGGGCGTCGATATCGTCTTCCCTCAGACTGAGCCGGCCGCCCTGCTGCGTCGCCTGTTCATCATAGAGGGGGACGTCGTCGACGCCCGCCTCTATGTCGCCGCCGGCGGCTTTCCTCGCATCGACATCAACGGCAAGACGATCAACGAAGCCGTCGGCGACGGTTTCACGGCCTATGATCGTCGCGTCCTTTATCGGACGCTGGATGTAACCGATCATATCCGTCGCGGAGACAACGTCATTGGTCTGGAGCTAGGTCGCGGCTGGTACGACCTGGTCGAACCCAACGAATGGTATTGGCACGAGGCGCCGTGGCGCAATCGCCCCACCGCGCGACTTCAGCTGGAAGTCACCCTGGCCGATGGCAGCCGACAGATCGTCACGACCGACGACCAATGGCGGACCCACCCGGGGCCGACCCGGCATGACTCCATCTATGCGGGCGAACGTTATGACGCCCGCCTGCTGCCCCGTGGGTGGTCGCAGCCCGGATTTGACGACCGTGATTGGACGACCGCTCGTCTCGTCCATGGTCCGGCAGGCCGCCTGGACGCTGCAGAACAACAGCCGATCGCGGTGGTCGGCACGCGCCGCGCCGTCAGCCTGAAGCAGGTCCGTCCAGGCGTGTGGATCTACGATTTCGGCAGCATCTTCGCCGGCCGCCTTCATCTTAAGGTCAATGGACCATCCGGCCAGACCATCTCCATGATCCAGCACGAGAAGCTCCGTCCCGACGGAACGGTCCTGTCCGCGAGCGGACTGGTGGATACGCAGCTTCAGACCGATCAGTACACCCTGGCCGGCGACGGTCCGGAAGACTGGACGCCGCGTTTCGGTTATCGCGGCTTCCGTTATGTGGAAGTCCGGGGCTTCCCAGGCACGCCGACGCTGGACAGCCTGACCGGCGAAGTCATGCACTCCGACGTAGCCTCGATAGGAAGCTTCGAAAGCTCGAACCCCCTGTTGAACCAGATTCAGGCGGCGGCCCGCGCCACCATCCTGAACAATATGCACGGCTTCCAGACCGATACGCCGACGTTCGAGAAGAATGGATGGACGGGCGACGCCCAGGCGTCAGCTCTGGCCTCTGCCTTGAACTTCGACGTCAGCCGCGTCTGGACCAAGTGGATGGGTGATTTCCGAGACGCCCAGGCGCCCAGTGGCGAAATCCCCGAGATCGTGCCGTCGACGCCCCAGTACGGTTACGAGGGCACGCCGGGGTGGAACATGGTCAACGGCCCCACACCCTCTTGGGACGCCGCCACCTTCATACTGCCCGACGACCTGTATCAGCTGACGGGTGACATGCGCCTCCTGGCCGAGATGTACGACACCCAGAAGAGACTGGTGGACTACACCGCGTCCTGGTTCACGCCGGACGATTTCCATTACCGCCAACTGGCCAACACCTTCCTCGGCGAATACGCCAATCCTCGCCCACCGATCACGCCTGAAATGATCGCCGCCTTCATGGCCGGAAATCGCGCCGGAGGCCCGCCGCCTCAGCCGGGGCCCGGCGACGTCGATAGTGTCGCGACCGCCTATCTCTTCCACATGACCCAGTTGCTGGCCAAGAACGCGGCCTTGCTGGGCAAACAGGCGGATGCTCGAGCCTATGCCGCCCGTGCAGATGCGATCCGCGCAGCCTACAATCGCACCTACTGGGACGCTGGCCGCGAGGTTTATCGCGTTCCGGCGAAGTCGGGCGATGCGCCAGCCTTCGTACAATATCAGAACATCCTGCCTGTAGCATTCGGCCTCGTTCCTGACGGCCTGGCGAACGCCGTGCTTCAAAAGGTCAATGACGACATCGTGGCCCACGACTACCACCTGTCCAGCATGGGTGTTTTCTCGGGCCGCTATGCGTTGACGCTGCTCAGTGATGCGGGCCACGTCGATACCGTCTACCGCGTCGCAACTCAGACCACTGAACCCAGCTGGGGGTTCTGGTTGGCCAACGATATTCATACCATGCTCGAGGGCTGGTCTCTGGATAGTCGATCCTACGACCATCACTACTGGGGCTTGGTCTCCAGTTGGTTTTATCAAAGCCTTGCCGGCATCCGGCCTGGCGCGCCGGGCTACCGGACCATCGTGATACGTCCGGAGGCGCCGCAGGGTCTCGACCACGTCTCCGCCCATCTCGACACGGTCAGGGGACGCATTTCGTCGGAGTGGCGCCGGGTCGGTGATCGTCTGATATTGGACGTGGGCATCCCCGCAGGAGCTTCGGCTGAAATCTGGTGCCCGGGCGAAGTCGCTCAGATCCCGAAGAACGCCCAACTCGTCCGCCAAGAAGACAAGCGCTGGGTCTATTCCGTAAACGGCGGCAACCATCGATTTGACTGTGCTGCACCGGCAAGCGGGCCGAGTCGTCTCTAAGCCCCGCCGATCCCGGTCGGCGGGGCCTTCTTCAGCTGACGCTTCGAGCAACCTTCGCCTTTCGGAAGAAGGCGAAGGTTCAGAGGGCCAGCATATCCCGGCTGATCCCCGCCACGGACTTCGCCCCCGTCAACGTCATGGCCACCCGCATCTCCTTCTCGAACAGGTCCAGCAGGTTGGCGACGCCGGCCTCGCCGCCCGCCGCCAGCGCATAGACGAAGGCTCGTCCCAGCATCACGGCGTCGGCCCCAAGGGCGATGGCGCGGACGACGTCCAGGCCGTTGCGAACGCCGGAATCGATCAGGATGCGGATATCGCCTTTCACCGCTTCGGCGATCGCAGGCAAGGCCCGCGCCGATGACAGGACGCCGTCCAGTTGGCGGCCGCCGTGGTTCGACACCACAATGCCGTCAGCGCCGAAGCTGACGGCGTCGCGGGCGTCCTGAGCATCCAGCACGCCCTTGATGATCATCGGCCCGTCCCAGAAGTCGCGGATCCACTGGAGATCCTTCCAGGAGATCGAAGGATCGAAATTCTGGCCCAGCCAGCCGATGTAATCCGCCAGACCCGTAGGCTTGCCCAGATAGGCCGAGACATTGCCCAGATCGTGCGGCGTGCCGCGCACCCCGACGTCCCAGGCCCAAGCGGGATGGGTCATGGCCTGGATCATGCGGCGTATCTCGGCGTGGGGGCCGCTCATGCCCGAATGGGCGTCGCGGTAGCGGGCGCCGGGGGTCGGCATATCGACGGTGAAGACCAGGGTCTTCACCCCCGCAGCCCTGGCCCGCTCCAGCGCATTCTTCATGAAGCCTCGGTCGCGCAGGACATAGAGCTGGAACCACATCGGCCGGTCGATGGCCGGCGCCACCTCCTCAATGGGGCAGACCGAAACAGTGGACAGGGTGAAGGGCACGCCGAGCGAGGCCGCCGCCTTGGCCGCCTGCACCTCGCCGCGCCGGGCGTACATGCCGGTCAGGCCGACTGGCGCCAGGATGATCGGCAGCCGCAGGGTCTCGTCGAACAGCCGTGTTTCCAGGCTGAGGCTGGTCATGTCCTGTAGAACGCGCTGGCGCAGAGCGATGGCCTGCCAGTCCTCGACGTTGCGGCGCAGCGTCTGTTCGGCGTAGGCGCCGCCGTCGATATAATGAAACAGGAAGGGCGGCAGCTTGCGCCGCGCCGCCTCGCGATAGTCGCCGGGCGAGGAAATGATCACCGTGACGCCCTACTGGAAGTTGGCGAAGGCGCCGCCGTCGACCAGCAGGGCCGCGCCGGACATATAGGCCGCCATGTCCGAGGCCAGGAAGGCGACGACCGAGGCGATGTCCTCGGGCTTGCCCAGGCGTCCCAGGGGAATGCGGCTTTCCATATATTCGCGCTTCCTAGGATCGGCGAGATCGTCCTTGTTGATGTCGGTGGCGATGGTGCCGGGCAGAACCGAGTTGCAGCGAATGCCGTGACGCCCCAGGGCGACGGCGCAGGACTGCATCAGGCTGTGAACCCCCGCCTTGGTCGGGGTGTAGTGGGTCTGCATCTCGCCGCCGACCAGGGCCGAGATCGAGCTGATGGCGACGATGGCGCCGCCCTCCCCCTGTTTCACCATCTGGTTCGCCGCCGCCTGGGTCATGAAATAGGCCCCGTGGAGATTGACCTCCATCGTGCGCTGCAGCGTCTCGACCGGCATGTCGAGGAAGGCGTGGAAGGGGCAGATGCCGGCGTTGGAGACGAAGACATCCACGCGCCCGAACGCCTTGACGGCCGTGTTCACGAAGGTCGTCGCGCTGTCCGGCAGGGCCACGTCCGCATCGACCACGATGGCTTGGCGGCCCAGGGCTTCGATTTCCGCGACCACCTCGGCGGCGACCGCGTCGTCGCGGAAGGTGTTGAGGGCGACATTTGCGCCCTGGCGCGCGGCCTCTACCGCCGTCGCCCGTCCGATACCCCGCGATGCGCCCGTGATCAGGACGACCTTGTTCTCAAGCAGCATGTGGGCTCCGGCGTTCTACGATGTTCAGGGTTTAGGCTGCCAGCCGAGGTCGGCGCTGATGGCGTTGGCGGCGGCGGTGACTGTCTTGGTCAGCTCGGCCATGCGGGCGTCCGACATATACTGCGCGGCCGAAGAGACACTGAGCGCGGCGACGATATGGCCGTCGACCGAGCGTATCGGCGCGGCGACGCAGCGGATCTGGTCCTCGTTCTCTTCCAGGTCGAAAGCATAGCCCTTCTGGGCATAGGCGTGCATCCGCTCCAGCCAGACGGCGCGGGCCGACGAATCATAGGGCGCGCCCTCAGGCGCATAAAAGTCGATCCATTCCGGCTCGGACTTGTCGAGAATCAGGGCCTTGCCCAGACCGGTCGAGGCGATCGGGTGCCGCTCTCCCAGGCGGGAGCCGATATTGATCCGGCGCCGGCCGGCGACCTTGTCGAGATAAAGGGCATGACGGCCATCGAGGACGCCTAGATGGACCGTATCATCGGTTTGGGCGGACAGTTGCTCCAGCCATGGACGGGCGACGCGGGGCAGATGCATCTGCTGGCTGGCGGCGTGGCCCAGTTCCAGCAGTTTCGGGCCCAGGCTATAGCCTTCGCGGGGGCGGAACGAGAGCAGGCGACGATCGACCAGGGCGGAAGCCAGGCGGTGCGTGGTGCTGCGGGTCAGGTCCAGTTTTTCTGACAACTCAGCCAGAGGCAGAGAGCCGTCCATCAGGGCGTCGATCACGTCCAGGCCGCGCAGCAGCGTCTGACTGCCGGACGCTTTGGTCCCGACCTCATCTTCCCCATCGACCTGCACGGTCTTGATTGACGTCACTCGTCCCATTTCGTAATCCTCATTCTCAGAATGTAGCAAAACACGCAAGCTCGTCCGCGGAACGGGATCGAGTTTGACGCGCCGCACGGAGGAAAGCCAGTGAAATCCCGCATGATGGGAGCAAATCACCAGACGTCGGTGATGCCTCAATGAGCCGCCTTCCAAAGATCAAGCACGTTCGCGCCTTCGTCGTGAAGAATGACGGCGCAGGCGGCGGCGCCGACTATCATGACCAGGGCGATGGCCACTGGATCGACGACCATATCGCCACGCCAATGGCGAAATATCCCGAATACCGTCAGAGCCGCCGCAGCTTCGGCATCAATGTGCTGGGCACCTTGGTCGTTGAGATCGAGGCCGAGAACGGCGTCGTCGGCTTCGCGGTGACGACCGGGGGCGAGCCCGCCGCCTATATCGTCGAGAAGCACCTGGCTCGTTTCCTGGAAGGTCGAGACCCGACCGAGGTCGAGAAGATTTGGGATCAGATGTATTTCTCGACCCAGTACTATGGCCGCAAAGGGCTGGTCGTGAACGCCATCTCGGGCGTCGATCTGGCCCTGTGGGATTTGCTGGGCCGCCTGCGTCAGGAGCCGGTCTTCGCCATGCTGGGCGGCGCCGTGCGTGACGAGCTGACCTTCTACGCCACCGGCGCGCGTCCGGACAAAGCCAAGGAACTGGGTTTCATCGGCGGCAAGATGCCGCTGCACCACGGCCCGGCCGAGGGCGAGGAAGGCCTGCACAAGAACCTGGCCGAGCTTGAGGCCATGCGGAACGCCTGCGGCGACGACTTCTGGCTGATGTTCGACTGCTGGATGGCGCTGGACCTGAACTACGCCACCCGCCTGGCCCACGAGGCGCACAAACTGGGTCTGAAGTGGATCGAGGAAGCGCTCAGCCCCGACGACTACTGGGGTTATCAGACGCTAAAAAAGAACGCGCCCAAGGGGATGCTGGTCACGACTGGCGAGCACGAGGCCACCCGCTGGGGCTTCCGCATGCTGCTGGAAATGGAATGCTGCGACATCATCCAGCCGGACGTCGGCTGGTGCGGCGGCGTGACCGAACTGATCAAGATTTCCGCCATGGCCGACGCCAAGGGCGTGCTGATGATCCCGCACGGGTCCTCGGTCTACAGCTACCACTTCGTGGTCACGCGCCATAACAGCCCATTCGCCGAGTTCCTGATGATGGCGCCCGGAGCCGACAAGGTCGTGCCCATGTTCCATCCCCAGCTGATCGGCGAGCCGACGCCGGTGAACGGCCGCCTGAAAGTGCCCGACACGCCAGGTTTCGGCGTCGAGCTGAACCGCGACATCGCCCTTCATCGCCCCTACGTGCGCTAAGACGAAAGCCCCTTATGAAACTGCTGCGTTATGGTCCCAAGGGCGACGAGAAACCCGGCACGCTGGACGCCGAGGGCCGCATTCGTGATCTGTCGGGCGTCGTCGCCGACATCACCCCGGAACAGCTGTACGGACCGGCGCTCGCGGCCTTGAAAGCCATCGATCCGACCAGTCTTCCCCTCGTCGAGGGCCAGCCCCGCTATGGCGTGCCCGTCAAGGGCAGCCGCAAGTTCATCGCCATCGGCCTGAACTTCGCCGACCACGCCGCCGAATCCAACCTGCCCATCCCGGCCGAACCCGTTGTCTTCACCAAGGCCATCACCTGCCTGAACGGACCGAACGACGACGTGATCATTCCGCGCGGTTCGGAAAAGACCGACTGGGAGGTCGAACTGGGCATCGTGATCGGCAAGCCCGCCACCTACGTCACCCAGGATGAGGCGCTGGATCACGTCGCCGGCTATGTGCTGATCAACGACGTGTCGGAGCGCGCCTTCCAGACCGAGCGGGGCGGCACCTGGGACAAGGGCAAGGGGTGCGACACCTTCGGTCCCGTCGGCCCCTGGATCGTCACCACCGACGAGGTGGGCGATGTTCAGGACCTGGACATGTGGCTGGACCTGAACGGCCAACGCATGCAGACCGGCAACACCAAAACCATGATCTTCGGCGTCGCCGAGATCGTCTCCTATCTTTCGGAGTTCATGACGCTGGAGCCGGGCGACCTGATCACCACCGGTACCCCTCCGGGCGTCGGCCTGGGCCAGAAACCGCCGCTCTACTTGAAACCGGGCGATACGGTTCGCCTGGGCATCCAGAAGCTCGGTGAACAGGGCCAGACCTTCGTGGAGTGGAAGCGATGAGCGCCTATCAGGGGCGTTTCGCGGGCCGCACGGCCGTGGTCACCGGCGGCGCCTCGGGCCTGGGCAAGGCGTCGGCCGCCCGCATCGTCGCCGAGGGCGGCAAGGTGGTGCTGTGGGACCTCAACGCCGATGCGCTGGCGGCGGCGGCGGACGAGGTCGGCGCGATCCACGTCGCGGCGCTGGACGTGTCGGACGCGGACGCCGTCGCTGCGGCGGCCGAAGACGCCAACAAGGCGCTGGGCCGGATCGACATCCTGGTCGCCTCGGCCGGGATCACCGGCGCCACGGTTCCGGTGCATGAGTTCCCGATCGACAGCTGGAAGCGCGTCGTCGACATCAATCTGAACGGCGTCTTCTACTGCTCGCGCGCCATCGTGCCTTTCATGCTGGCCAACGGCTATGGCCGCATCGTCAACGTGGCCTCGGTCGCGGGCAAGGAAGGCAATCCGAACGCCAGCGCCTATTCCGCCTCAAAGGCCGGCGTGATCGGTTTCACCAAGTCGCTGGGCAAGGAACTGGCCGACAAGGGCGTCATCGCCAACAGCCTGACCCCCGCCACTTTCGAAAGCCCGATCCTGCAACAGCTTCCGCCCAGCCAGGTCGAATACATGCGCTCCAAGATCCCGATGGGCCGCCTGGGCGAGGTCGAGGAAAGCGCCGCCATGGTCTGTTTCATGGCCTCCGAAGAATGCAGCTTCACCACCGCCTCGACGTTCGACACGTCCGGCGGACGCACGACGTACTAGGGCGCGCGGATGGCTTCGGATCTTCGCATCGTCGACAGCCACGTCCACCTGTGGGACCTGTCGCGTGCGCGCTATGGCTGGATTCAGGACGATCCCCTGCCGAACAATCCGGCGGGGGACATGTCGCCCATCGCGCACAAGGACTACCTGCTGGACGACTATCTGGCCGATACGGCGGGCTGGTGCGTGGACAAAATCGTCCACGTCGAGGCCGGCCAGCCTAGGGGCCGGCAACTGGTCGAGACCGACTGGCTCCAGTCCCTCGCCGATGACCGAGGCTGGCCGCACGCCATCGTCGCCGGCGCCGACCTGCTCGATCCCGACCTCGACGCCCTGCTGGAGGCCCATGCCGCGCGTCCGAACGTGCGCGGCGTGCGCCAGATCGTCTGCTGGCACGAGGATCCGCTGAGGACCTATACCGACCGCGACCTGCTGCGTGATCCGCAATGGGTCGCGGGCTTCGCCAAACTGGCCCGCCACGGCCTGTCGTTCGACCTGCAGCTCTATCCGTCGCAGATGGCGACCGCCGCCATCATCGCCGCGCGCCACCCCGACATCCCGATGATCGTCAACCACGCCGGCCTGCCGACGGATCGCAACGACGTCGGCATGGAGCGCTGGCGGATCGGTCTGCGTCTGCTGGCCGCCCAGCCCCAGGTCTCGATCAAGATCTCGGGCCTGGGCATCACCGACCGCGCCTGGACGCCCGAAACCATCCGTCCGATCGTGCTGGAGTGCATCGACATCTTCGGGACCGAGCGGGCCATGTTCGCCTCGGACTTCCCGGTCGAGAGCGTCCACGGAAGCTTCGAAGCCTTCTATTCCGCCTTCGACGCGATCACGGCCGACTTCTCGGCCGACGAGCGCGACCACCTGTTCGCCGCCAACGCCGAGGCGATCTACCGCATCTAGCCCCACTCCGCCGAAGCCGCAGCAAGACGGCTAGGCCCCCGAGGAAATCCAGGAGAGTATCCCATGGTCATCGAGACCGACGCCGCCCACACGCCCGGAGGCCTTGCCAAACCCGTCGGCGACCTGAAGGGTCCGCTGGCCTTCGCCATCGCCTGCTTCCTGATCTGGGGCCTGGCCTATGGCTTGCTGGACGTGCTGAACAAGCATTTCCAGGAGACGCTGAGCATCAGCCAGGCCGACAGCGCCTGGCTGCAGATCGCCTATTTCGGGGCCTATCTTCTGCTGTCGATCCCGGCGGGCATGTTGCTGCACGCGCGCGGCTACAAGTTCGGCATCGTGTCGGGCCTAGCGGTCACCGCCATCGGCGCCCTGCTGTTCATCCCGGCGGCGGGCGCGGGCGCCTTCCTGCCCTTCGTCGGCTCGATGTTCGTTCTCGCCGCCGGCCTGTGCATCCTTGAAACCAGCGCCGACACCTACGTCAACGTCCTGGGCGATCCGGCCAAGGCCTCGCAGCGGCTGAACCTGGCCCAGTCGTTCAACGCCCTGGGCGTCTTCTTCGGCCCGCTGATCGGCGGCGCGGTCTTCTTCAGCCCGACGACGACCCAGGCTCTGGGCGGCGCGACGCGCTCGATTCAGATTGTCTACGGCCTGATCGCCGTCGGCGTGGTCCTTTTCGCCATCGCCGTCTGGCGCGCCCGCCTGCCGGAGACCGGCCTGTCGGACCACGGCGGCGCGGCGGAAGGCGACACCCCCGCCCTGCCCCTTTCGAAGCAGCCGCACTTCATCGCCGGCGTGATCACCCAGGCCCTCTATATCGGCGCCCAGGTCGGCATCGGCGCCTATTTCATCAATCTGGTGACCCACAACTGGCAGGGTCTGACGTCGCAGCAAGGCGCCTTCATGCTGTCGCTCGCGGCCATCGGCTATCTGGTCGGTCGCTTCTTCGCCACCGCCCTGCTGCTGAAGATCAAGCCCCGCGTCCTGCTGACCACCTACGGCTTGATCAATGTGGTCCTGACCCTGATCGTCGCAGCCGGCATCGACAAGGTCTCGCCCATCGCCCTGCTGGCCGTCTTCTTCTTCATGTCCACCATGTTCGCCACCATCTTCGCCCTGGGCACGACCGGCCTCGGCGCCGGCACCAAGAAGGCGTCTTCCCTGATGGTCATGGCCATCGGCGGCGGCGTCCTGCTGCCCTGGCCCATGGGCAAGATCGCCGATCTCTATGGCGCCAACGTCGCCTTCCTGCTGCCCGCCGTCTGCTTCGCGGTGGTGGCTTGGTACGGTTGGAAGGGCGCAACGCTTGGGGTCCGTTCACGCGCTTGATCGTCTGCTCTGCTCTGACCTTGGCTCCTGTCGCCACTAAGACACCCTTCATGGCCCTGAGCCAGAAGGATCCGACTGCACTGAGCGCCACTATTACGGACGGCGGTCGGAACAAACTAACAGGCAGTCAAAGTGGGAATCCATTGACAACGCAGAAGTCTCTGTCTGCCAAAAGACGGATCTCCAACAAGGCTTAGCCAACACCGCCATCCGCCTCACCCGTACATCTGCCACCGCACGGCTACAGGATCGCCCTGTCCAAACCCAACTGCTAACGTCGGCCCTTCATCAACGAGCGCCCTCGCCAGAGGCCCTATTCGCATGCCGCCCCCTCACTCCCACTCTATTATTCATGCGACTGGAAGGCGCTGATTTATCAGCGCCTTTTCTTCGACCGCTAGAACATGCCGTCAGCCATACGGCCACTGGGATGAGCCTGATGAAAACAAAGAAGAATTTGACCCCAATAAAATTTGAGTGATGACGCTGTCTATCGGCAGGCGCACCACAATGCTGGTTCCGCAAAGCCCAGCCATCCCGAAGTCGATCCCGCTCAAGATACCGACGCTTCCATACCGACAATCTGGCAATCCTACGGAGATGATACCGTCATCTCAGTCATCAGCCAACGTCGTCAATGCGCCAGGATCAGACATCATCGCCTTACCTGAAACGCGACATTGCAACTTCGTTCGAAACTCCTGAAGGTCTCAGTTTCACCTCCTGTCAACGTCAAGGCCTGACCGTTGCGGTGGAGATGCCAGTGCTGGTTGGAACCGTCTCTCAGCGGCAATGTCACGTTCAACATCCCCTAGGATCGCGTGTTGGAGATCCGGTCTCGTAGCTATCCTGTCTTTTTCGACTTCTTCGCGCCGTAGCGCAGGCCATCCAGCAAAAGCATGACCATCCGCTCGGTGTGCGCGGCCCCATCATTGCCTGAAGCCACGGCAAGGTTGCCGATTCCGCGCAGCAGATCATAGGGCGCAATGTCGTCACGTATCTCACCGTTGAGGGCGGCAGCATCCAGCAGTATCGACAACGCTGGCTCGAACCTGCTCCGGAAGTAGTCTGGCAGGGTTGCGAATGCTGGATCGCCTGAGTGAAGCGCAGCCGCGAGACCCTGCTTTGTCCCGAGGAAGCGCGTGTATCGCATCAACCAACCCGCCAGCGCCTCGGCGGGCCCGTGTTCTGCTGCAAGCGACTCCGCCGCGTTGGCACACGCATCGACCTCACGACGGAACACTGCCGCCACCAAATCGGCACGAGTTGGAAAACGTCGGTAGAGTGTCCCGAGCCCGACACCGGCTTGTGTCGCGATCTCCCGGATAGGGGCATCGACCCCCGAACGGGCAAACACGATCTTGGCCGCTTCTAAAACCGCTTCCTCATTCCTGCGAGCATCGGCGCGCATGCGCGGCGGGGGTGTCCCGGTATCGCCCACCGTCAATGACCCGATCTCAAAACTATTCCGGGACTTGGCCGACACCATTTCTCGCTTTCCCCCTTGATAAACGGATCAATGATCCGCATTAAAGCGTAGCGGAACATCGATCCGCTTGATAGTTCGAAGGTACGCGCCTCATGTCAACTTCGGTCGCCCCAGCCGGCCCATCCGCTGTCGTCTCCATCGCGCCCATCGTCTTGACGTCACCGGGCAGAGGCGTCGACCTGCACCTTCGGGTGTCCGCCCCGATCGCGGGCGACGCGCTGCCCGTCATCATCTTTTCACACGGCAACGGTCAGTCGCTTCACGCATACGGCCCCCTCGCTGACTATTGGGCGGCGCACGGCTTTGTCGTGATCCAACCGACGCACCTCGACTCGCGAACGCTCGGGCTCGCGCCAGAGGATCCTCGCCGCCAGCAGCTCTGGCGCTTCCGGGAAGAAGATCTGGCGGTCGTTCTTGACGGGCTCGATCGCATCGAAAGCGAGGCGCCGATGATCCGGGGACGGCTCGACCGCTCGCGCATGGCGGTTGCCGGTCATTCCTGGGGTGGGCAGACCGCCGGCGCCTTGCTCGGCGTCACCCACCCTGATCCTGACGACGGCTCGCTGGTCGACAAGCGGGATGCCCGCATAAAGGCAGGCGTGTTGCTCGCGGCGCCCGGCAGCGGCAATGACCTTACCGAGCAGGCATCTCGTATTTTTCCGTTCATGCACCCTGACTTCTCGACCATGACACCGCCGACCCTGATCGTCGTGGGCGATCAAGACACGGGCAGGCTTTCGACACGCGGGGCCGACTGGTGGCGCGACGCCTACGATCTAAGCCCGTCCCCCAAGGCGCTGTTCACGGCCTTTGGTGGCGAACATGCGCTTGGCGGAATCCCCGGATACGAGGCACGTGAGACGACCGACGAACGACCCCAGCGAGTCTCCGCCATCCAGCGCCTTTCAACTGCCTTCCTCCGAAGCGCGCTCTACCCCGGCGATCTCGCCTGGGTCGGGGCGGTTGCAGCGCTGGAAGCCGATGCGGCGCCCGAAGGCAACGTCGAGACAAAGTAAGCCGCCCCCATTCCGGCTCGCTCATACTGACGCGCCCCACTGCATTAATCGTCACGCTGCCCCACCACTCCAGGAGCTATTAAATGAACACGATCCTCATCACCGGCAGTTCGTCCGGCTTCGGACTTGAGACGGCCCGCTATTTCCTCGATCGCGACTGGACCGTCATCGCCACGATGCGCACGCCCCGTGAGGACGTCCTACCCGTATCCGAACGTCTACGGGTCGTGGCTCTCGATGTGACCGACGCTGCCAGCATCGCCCGCGCTGTGGAGGAAGCCGGCCCGATCGACGCCCTTGTCAACAATGCGGGCGCCGGCCTGATGGGCGCGCTGGAGGGCGTGTCGATCGACGCGACGCGCCAGCTTTTCGAACTGAACACGTTCGGCGTTATGGCGATGACGCAAGCCGTACTCCCCGGCTTTCGCGAGCAAAGGTCGGGGGTCATCGTCAACGTATCGTCCGCCGTGACGCTCAAGCCTTTGCCTATGCTGTCCGCCTACACGGCCAGCAAGGCCGCCGTGGAGGCGTTCAGCGAAGACCTCACGCTAGAGGTGGAGCCGTTCGGAATCCGCGTGCGGTTGGTCATTCCCGGACGCGCTCCGGAGACCGCATTCAGTGCGACCGCTCGTGCCAGCTCGCAGAACGGCATACCCGAAGCCTATGCCGCCTGGGCCAAGGAAATGTTCTCCGCAGCGCCCCAGCAGCCCGCCGAAGTCACCACGGCGACCGATGTTGCGGAGTCGGTCTGGCGAGCAGTGACCGATGCATCTTCGCCATTTCGCATCCCGGCCGGCGCAGACGCAGTGAAACTGGCCGCACAGGTCTCATAGCGCCTGAGCTCAGCTGGAGCTTGCCCGTCGCGCGGTTCGTCCGAAGCATCCGCTGCCGACGATCAGAAAAAATCGAGAAGCCGAAGGTGGCGGATAGTACTGCACCATACAGAGCGCCAGCACCGTTAGGATCGCGACCAACAGCCCAGCCTCGTTGATGGCGCGGACCAGAGCCAGCTTCTCGGCAAGGGGGAAAAGCGCCGCGGTCTTGGCTGCGTCGATGGGTTGCCCCATCCGGCTCGAAAAAAGTGAGACCGGGATTCCGACGGGCTGAGCTGTCTCTACATCTCCCGCCTGATCTACCGCTTGCAGTCGCTACACAATCTGTCGACCCAGTATAGGGGCTCGGCCGTAGATCATCGTGTCGATCAAGGCGAGGTCTACGGTGCCACCGAGGTTGCACATCAGGTTGAACAGGCCGCTGGCCCCCGGAACCTCCTTTGGTGGCAAGTCGTCCAAGGCCAGTCGGGTCACCACCCGCGATGAAACCTGTCGATGTTTGTCAGATACAAGCCCGGCACTCCGACGTGACAGTCCCGGAAGAACGAGGGTCGGCGCCAGACGGCACTTGAGTCCGAGCGCAAGTGGTCGGCCGCGTCCCGCCTGACTGCAAGCCGTCATCGCCCAAAGGAAATTTCTGTTGCCGCGTTTCCCAACCACGCAGCACTGACAGCAAGATGTCCGGGTTCAACCAGCAATCCCGTTTGACCAGGAGAACCCACCCTATCGAGGTAAGCCGAGATGAAGACCGTCCTGAAACTTTCCTGCGTCGCGGCTGCCGCTGCGCTGCCGCTGCTGGCGGGAACCGCCATGGCCCAGAACGCGCCCAGCCTGAGACTGTTCAGTCGGAACGGTTTCACCGGGACGTCCCTGCGGCTGGATCGCAGCGTCGGCAATCTGTCCAGCCGCGAGTTCAACGACAAGGCCGCCAGCATGATCGCCGAAGGGCGCTGGGAAGTCTGTCTGGACGCCAACTATGCCGGGACCTGCCGCGTGATCCAGGGCCGCATCAGCGACATGGGCGACTGGGCCGGCAAGGTCAGCTCGGCCCGCTACCTCGGACCGTCGGACTGGGGCAGCAGCGGAATGGAAGACGGGACCACCGGCACGGCGGGACAGGCCGCCGCCTCGGCCAACACACCCGCGACGCCGCCTGCCGCTGTGACGCCCCGCTATCGCACGGACTATGAGCCGCACGTGATCGGCAATATCTACGATACCGATTTCGGGACGATGACCCTGGACCGCTGGGACCGCGATGGCGCGGCCGGACACTATGTCGGAGCCACACCAGAGGCCAGCGGCAGCTTTGACGGCATTCGCGAGATCGGAAATGACAGCCCGGAAGGCATCGACAGGATCCTGGGCTACTGGTACCAGCCCGCCGCTGCACAGGCCTGTTCGACGCAGAAAAACGGCACCTATTACTGGGGCCAGATCCAGTTCAATTTCTCAAGGGACCGGAACGAATTCATCGGCTTCTGGGGCCACTGCGAGGGCACAACGCTTGACCGCTGGAACGGCACATTCGTTCGACGTGACCCGCAGATCGCCGCGGCCGTGGACGCCGATCTGCGCAACGCCGGCACCGCAGGCGCAGCCGCGACCACCACACGGGCTGGCGACGCAACCGCTCCAGGCACCGGCGCCCGGCCGCCCGCCGCCGGCCAACCCCTGCCGGGCGTGGTGGACCGGACGGTTCGCGCCGCCAGCGACGAGGTCGAACGCCGGACCCAGGACCGGATTCGCGAAGGCATTGGACGGCTGTTTTGAGCCGGGCGGGACAGGTCAAGGTCATGACCAGCCCCTCCATACCCCTGGTCGGTCTGGCGCTGTTCGCGCTGGCCCTGACGGGCTGTAGCCGGTCAGACGGCGAGGCCGCAAACGGCGACGGGACCGACCCCGTCGCCGCCGCGCCCGCAGGCTCGGCGGCCGCCGCCGGCCATGCCTCTGCCGACGCGGAAACCGTCCCCGGGGATGCCCCGTCCGCCCCCCTCCCCCCGCTTGAGCGCGAGATCAAGGTCACCGCGTTCGAGCCGGAGGTGATCGGCAACGTCTATGCGTCCGACTTTCAGGACGTCATTCTGGATCGCTGGGACGCGGACGGCGCCGCCGGACGTTATGCCGTCGGCCAGGGCCGGTTTGAAGGCGCCCGGCTGGCCGGCAGCGACGGACCGGACGGCATCGACCGGATCGAGGGCTACTGGCATCAGGCGATGTCCGACCAGCGCTGCGACACGGCCCGCGACGGCAGCCACTACTGGGGCCGGTTTCAGATGAACGTGCCGCGCGACCGCAGCGGGTTCATCGGCTTCTGGTCCTACTGTGACGGCACCCCGCTCGACCGCTGGAACGGCAACCTGATCCGGCGCGATCCCGAAATCGCCGCCACGGTCACACGGCTGCTCGCCGACCGATAGGCCCCGGCCGCCCATCCTTTCCGACACGAAGGTCCCCCCATGACACCTCTGTTTCGCATCGCTCGTCCGCCCCTGACCGCCCTCATGGTTCCGGTTGCAGTCCTCGCCCTCTCGGTCGGCGGGTGTGGCCCGTCGGCCCCGGAGGCGACCTTGAACGCGGAGGCCGGCGGAGCGTCCGGCATGGCCGACACCGTCACTTCGGCCGGGGCCGGTCAGGGAGAGACCCCGGGCGACGCGCGGGCGGCGAACGGAACCGGGTCGATCACCGACAGCTTCGCCATCACCAACCCGGACATCGCCGCCAGCCTGCCCGATTTCGTCAGAATGCCGCCCGGGGCGCGGGTGATCGTCAACTTCCCCTTCTCCAACGGGATCCGAAAGGGCGGTTCGATCATGGCCAATACGCCGATGCCCCGGGGGGAGGTCATCGCCTTTCACCGTCAGGCGATGACCCGCGACGGTCTGGTGTTGAAGCCCGACGAAACCGGTCGCGAAGGCGAAACCATCCTGACGGCGGAAAGCCCGGACGAGAAGACCCAGTACACGGTCAGTGTCTTCCTTTCGCAGGAGAACGGCACCCTCTTCCGGGTTGGCTACTATGAGCCGGTCGCCTGAGATGACCGTTTTCAGAGCCCTCGTCGCCACCCTGATCTCGAGCCTGGTCCTGACCGCCGTCCCGGTCGCGGCGCGGCAGACCCTCCCCGGCCATGACGCGGCAGCCGGCGAGGACCGTCATGCCCTGACCCCCGCAGGGCCGCTCCAGGGCAATTGGCGGATCGTGCGGGCCGGAGATCCGGCCGATGCCGCCATCATGCGGATCCAGATCATCCACGACGGCAGCCGTCTGGACGGCAGCTATGTGCTGTATCAACCCTTCTGCAGCATCGATCGTCCCTTGCCGGTCTCCGGCACCGAGGACTGCGAGTTCATCGATCTGGGCGGACAGATCACGGCGGGCCAGTCACGGGGACGCTGGGCCAGCGTAATCCTTCGCCCCGGCGCGGACGGTCTGGATCACCGCATCAGTTTCCGGAACCGCCCCGCCCGCGGCCCGCTGAGAGGTCGCTACCACGCGCCTGGGGACCGGTCGGGTGTCCCCGTCGTTCTGGAGCGCGCGCCGGAATAGCCCCGCCCATACCGGGTCGGTCATGTCCGCTTCGGCCCCGCAATTCCGTTCTGATCGATGGGGGCTTCCACCGATCAAACGAAACAGGGCTCAAGACCATGGCATTGATACGCAGAACCTTTCTGGCCGGCGCGGGCGGACTCGCCGTCGGCGCGACCACAACCAGCCTCGCCTTCGCGCAGGACGGCGGCCGGATCACCATCGAGATCCGGGATGCGCGTCGTCTGGCCCGGCTGTCGGGCGAGCGCCTCCGGCGCGGACTGATGCGAAACATGGTGCTGCGACTGGACGGCTCACGGGCCGAGCCGGTGCAGATGCTGGCGGCGCGCTTCGAAAGGGGCGAGCTTCGCGACGTTTTCGTCTCGGACCGGTTCGATCTGCGGGCCGGCTCGGTCGCCTTCCCCGGAGACATGTTCTTTCCCGGCGACATGTTCTTTCCGGGCGATATGTTCTTTCCCGGCGACATGTTCTTCCCCGGTGACATGTTCGCCCCGGGTGGCGAGCGAACCCTGTCCGGCCGCGAGGACGTGCTCCGGAACCTGGCGCGATCCATCCTCGGCCGGGACGGAGAGATCAATGGCCTAGTCTTCATGGTGGTGGCCCGCAATGACAAGGCGCTGAGCCGGGGCAGCGCGCTTCGGACCCGGCCGGGCGGGGACGACCGGCGCTGACGGCGCGCGACGCTTGTCCTTCCTGATCCTCGGGGGCGGGGTCGCCGGCCTGTCGGCGGCCCTGTCCCTGCGAGCGATCGGCCGGGAGCCCGTTCTGGTGGACCCGCGCGAGGCGGGACACCCGCCCGCGCGGTCCGTCCATGTGCACCGGATCGGTCCTGGAAGCCTGGCCCGGCTGGCCACCGTCTGCCCGGATCTGCACGGCCGGCTGGCACAGACCGGCGCGGGCATGGGCCGCATCGGCCGCGTCGCCGGCGATCGCCTGGTGTGGGGGGATGAGGCCATGATCGTCACCCTGGCCATGCTGGAGGCGGCCCTGGGCGACGCCGTCGAGGCCCTGGGCGTGCCCATTCTGCGCGGCCGGCCGGTCCCCGGCGTCGAGCCGGTCTCTGACGGCTGGAGCATCCGAATTCCGGGGCAGCGGCGAGTGGTTGAGGGCGTCATCGACGCCAGCGGCGGGCAGCGCGCCGGTGTCGATCTGTTCGGGGACCATCTACCCGATCTCGACCTCGACGACGTCGGCGAACCCCAGGCCTATGCCAGTTGGGCCGGCCAGACCGTCGGCGGGCGGCCGTGGCTGGTCGCCTGCCGCGATCCGCAGCGCGGTCTCGACGGTCTGGTTCAGGTCCTCCCCGGCGGCATGACAACCCTTACCCTGAGGCACCGGGCGGGGTGCGCGCCACCGGACCGTGATGCGGTCCTGGCGGGGCTCGGTGATGCGGGTGGGTCCGGCCTGCGGGCCCTGCTGGCCGATATCGCGTTCGAGCCCCGGCCGGTCCGTCATCTGGCACCGGGGGCCCGCCGCGTGGCGCTGGAGCGGGCGCGTTCCGAAGCCATGCCGCCGCTGGCGCTGATCGGGGATGCGCTGATGCAGATGCCGCCCAGGTTCGGCGGGGGTGTGGCCCGGGCCATTCACGACGCCGTATCCCTGGCGGACGGGATTGCCGGCGGGCAGCCGGTGGCCACCATCGGTCGCGACCTGGCGGTTCAGGCCCGCGCCGTCTGGAGCGGCGCGGGCCTGGCGATGATGGCCGGCTGATCAGCCCTGGGCCAGGTCCGGCGGTTCGGTGCCCTCGGGCGGGGTCGATGCAAGACAGGCCTTCAGCGGCTCGACCGAGTCCTGGCGCAGATCGGCGCTCGTCGCGAACCGGTTGGACATCTGGTATTCGTCCAGAAGGGCCTGAAATTGCGGCACCGTCAGGCCCGCCGCCGCGGCACGGCGCTGGGCCTCGTTGAACCAGGCCCTTTTCTGATCCTCGGTCGCCGCCGGGAGCTCGGCGGCCATCTCCGGCAGGCCGACGGCCAGGACGGTCGCGCCCTGGACAAGCCCCCAGCAGCGGGTCGCCTCGACCACGGCGGCCGGTGCCGATGGGCCTGACGCCGATGCGCCCCCGGCCGCCGGGGCCGCCCCGTTGTCGCTCGCGGACGAACCGCTGTTGTCACAGGCCGCGAGGGCCAGAACGGCGGCCGTCAGGGCCCCCGCCGCAAGGATGGATCTGCTCATATCGAGTCTCTTTCTCGGTTGGGAATCAGGGATTGCACGGGGTCGCGGCTCAGCTGTTCTGGCTGAGCATGCAGGCCATGGCCTTGGCCATCTCGGGGTCCGAAGCGATCTGGGCCTCCATCTCGCGCCGGACCTCGGGCGGCAGCTGACCCAGGAATTCGTTCAGAAGCCGTCGGGTCTCCGCTTCGCTGAGATTGCAGCTCAGACCAGGGATCGGGGCGGACGAGGCCCCGCCACCGCTGCCGCCACCCCCACCGCGGCCACCGCCGCCGCCGCCAGCGACCTCGCGACGGGGCTCCCGGCTCAGCTCGGCCCGTTGCGAGGCTGACAGGGTCGACCAGAGCTTCTCGCCCATGAACTCGATCGCCCGCGGTGCAATCATGGTTCGCCGGGACGCCGCCAGCATCGGCATCGCCACCACGCTCTGGAAGGTGCCCGACACCGGACCGACCAGCTGGGCGGTGCAACGCCCCTCCTGATGCTCCAGACGGGCCTGATAGCTGACCCTCAAAAACCCGGGCGTGGCCTGCTCGATCGTGATGGTCCCACGCCCGGCGACCGAGCTCGGCAGATCCAGGCCCCGCTGTTCCAGCGTCGCATTGCTGAGTGTGGCCGTTGCCGTCGCGGGATAGGTGCCCGGGCCGGTGATCGGCCGGTCGGCATCCAGCCCGAACTCGATGCTGGCGGACGGGACGAGCCCTTCCAGGCCCGCCAGATTGCTGGCGGTCTCCCCGGTGGCGGCGGCCATGGCTGCGGCGCCGATTCCGGCCAGCTGGGCGTTTCGACCGGCACACACCTGTGTCGGCGAGCCCGCCGCCGGTCTGCCGCCGACGGTATCCGATCCGCCCCCGAGCCCCACCGCCATCTGGATGCGGGCACATTCCATATAGCCGGCCATCAGGTCACCCTGCGAGGGCGGCAGGAACGACAGGTTGATCGAGAAATCATCCGTATCCAGCGCCGCCGCATACATCGCCATGGGGCCAAAGCTCATCTGCCCCGGCACGTCCGGCGTGATCACCTGGGGCACACAGGGGTCGCGCTGATTGTCGACCGCGGTCGCCTGCAGCTGCTGACGCGCTTCATGCGCCCCCGGGCCGACCGTCAATTTGACCTCGACGGGTTTCGTCGATGCCTCGCCACCGGGATGCAGATTGGTCAGGGCGATGGTCATCCGGTCATCGGCAAACGCCTCATCCGGTTTGAGAATGACTTCCCAGACCTTCACGGCCTTGCCGCTGCGGGAATCCTCAACGATCAGGCCCGGTCGCAGCAGGTCTGTGCCCTGTTCCAGCAAGGCCACCTCGCTCCTTGTTCCGGACTCGATGGTCAGGGACTGGCTCCAGGACTGGTCCGCCGTCAGGTGAAGGCCGTCCAGCGCGTCGGCCGGGGCCGCGCCGCCGTCGGCGACGACGGTGAACACCGGCGGCAGATCATCATCGCTCTTCGGCCCGCTCCAGTGAACCGACAGGCAGTTGGCCGCTGCGGGATCGAGGGTGAACGACAGCTCCACCACCGGATGACCCAGCGAAAGCTCGACGGGAAGACAGCCGGGCGCGGCATTGGCCTTGACCATCGCCCCCTGCCAGACATACCGCGCGAATACGCCCCGCCCGCGCTGGTCCTCGGGAATGATGTCACCGCCGGTGACATTGTAATAATTCATCTTCGCCAGCAGGAGCGCCAGGCCGCGCTCGTCACCGTCGGTCGACTTCAGCGCGGCATCCAGCCATTGCCGGGCTGCACTGTCAGACCCGAGATCAGACGGTTTCGTCTGGAACAGGGGGGGCAGGAACCGCCAGTCCCGCACGGCCCCGGCTATGCTCCAGAAGCTGCCGTCCATCCGGCCGGAAAAGAGCGGCTGATCGATCCGCCGCAATCCCCCGAGGCGCTGGACCAGGCCGACGACCGTGGCCAGACTCTCATCGCTGTCCAGCGACGTGACACCGGACTCGGCGAGAATTCTGCCGATGCTCCCATAGTCCCAGACACGGCCGTCCCGATCATTCGCACCGCCGAGAGCATAGGCGCCCAACCCGAGGCCGAGGCCGTTGATCGCCTTCACGCCGGGCGGCGTAACCGCCTCGTTGACTACCGCATCTCCGACCTGGACGACATCGCGGCAATAGACGTGGGCCTGGCGCAGTCCCAGGCCCACGGCGATGGACAGCTCCGGATAGTGTTCAGGCCAGGTCCCGCTCGACGCCTGGTCAAACCAGCCGGGCGGGACCGTCAAATAATCGCTGAGACCGGGGACGCCGCAGCTGCCGGCCAGGGCGAAGCTGGCCCCCTGGGCCCGCAGCATCACCCCGACCGTAGACGTGCGGCCCTCAACGGCGGGGCTGAATGCGTCCGGCGGCAGGGCCAGATAGCCCGGTGTGGTGGTTGAAGCGGGCCATTCTTCGAGAACGAAGTCCGTTGCGGCTTCGATCCGCCGGGTCTCGGCCGCATTTCCCGGAACGCGGCCGACATAGAGGCTGGACTGGGTCGGATCTGTCCACGTCGCATAAGGCTGCTGTTCGCCGACCCAGACCCGCATGATCGGCTTTTCGCTCTGGGCCAGAGCCGGCCCGGCGAGGGCCACGGCGAGCGCCAGCGCCGAGGCAAATCCCAGGCCGCGTCGATTTCGAATGGTCATGATGTCGGTCCCCGCTTTGGCGTCACCAGGGAAACGGGATCGCCGGCCGGAACCGGACACAACCACTGGCCTTTCGCCGGGTTTGCGGTAGGCTAACGGTGTTCAGTTTGGCGTGAGGGAGTGGGAATCATGAGTGCGATTCCGATCAAATCCTGTTTTGACGAGGTCGACCCGCAGGTCCACCACGCCGCAAGCCGTCTCGCTCCCGAGCTCTGGGGTGAGCTTCGAAAAGTCGCGCGACGCGAACGGTTCCGGGTCCAGGCGGGCGAGACCCTGCGCACTACAGCCCTGATCAGCGAGGCATGGCTGCGTCTACGCCGCTCGGAAGGGTTTCTGAACGACAGTCATTTCCTGCACGCAGCCGCCCTGGCCATGCGCCATGTCCTGGTCGACCACGCCCGCGCCCGGCTGGCGGTCAAGCGCGGCGCCGGCAAGGTTGATCCCCTGACCGAGGATATCGAGCCCTTCTGGGAAAGCGATGACCGACTGGTGGATCTGGACGAGGCCCTGGGACGTCTGGCGCGACTCAACCCCCGCCTGGCCAAGGTCGTCGAGTTCCGGTTCTTCGCCGGCTACAGCGACGAACAGACGGCGCAGATCATGGGCCTAACGGATCGCACTGTCCGGCGCGACTGGGTCAAGGCCAAGGCCTGGCTGTTCCGGGAGCTCAGCGAGATCACCGCTGAACCCGATCAACCCGCATCGTCCGGCGTCAGGGCGCGGTCCGACCCAACCCATATCGCGCCCTGATCTGATCGATCGCCTTGATCTGGGACACCGCGCCCGGACCAAGGGCCGCGAGGGTGACCTGGGCCGCATCCAGAAGACGTCCGCCTTCCGCCTTCCGCCCCTGGGCGGCGCGGACGCGGGCCAGGGAAATCCGCACAATCGCGGTGGCCGGATGGTCCGGTCCCAGCGCGGCCTCGACCTCTGATACAGCGCCTTCACTCAAACGGGCCGCCTCGCCGACCCGACCAGTCGCGAGTGAGGCCTCACTGAGTCCCGCGACGGCCGAGGCATAGTGCAAGCTGGCGACGCCGGCATGGACCCGCGCCATCTCTGTCGCCTCGCGCAGGATGGGCAGCGCCTCGGCGTGCCGGTCCAGCTGCATCAGGGTCTTGCCATAGTTGCTCAGCAGGGCGGCGGTCGCCGCGGACGGCCCATAGAGCTTGCGCCGGACCTCGACAGCGCGCCGGAACAGCGGTTCTGCCCGCGCCGGCCGACCGGACAACACTTCCAGCGCCGCGAGATTGTTCAGCGTGTTCAGGGCATCCGGGCCGTTCTCCAGCCCGTTGGTCGACCAGACCGCCAGAGCGGCCTGGAACGACGGAACCGCCTCCTCGACGCGTCCGGCCGCGGTCAGCATCACCCCCAGATCATTGTGATAGACCCCGGTGTCGCGATGGTTGGGGCCACTGATGGCGATCCGGGCGGGCAGGTTGGCGCGAAGCACGCGAATCGCGCCCTCGGCGTCGCCGGCGTCACGCAGCAGTCTGGCCTCGGTCAGGCGACTGTCCACCAGCTCGGAGCGCCAGCGTCGCGGGTCGGTGTTCCAGAACGACTGGGCCCGCAACATCAGGGCCCGGGCCTCCTCGGGTTCGGCCTGACGCTCCTTGATCTGGGCCAGGTCATAGGCGGCCCCCGCCACAATGGCGGGATCGACGCCGCGCACCGTCATGAGCCGCTCGAGCAGCGGTTTGGCCGCCTCATAGTCATTCATGTAGAAATAGAGCTCGCCCAGCATGCGGGCGACCGGCCCGCCCCGTTGCGGATCGGCCTGGAACTGGTCCAGCACCTGGGCGGCGGCGGCATCCAGAATCCGCGAGGCGTCGGCGTCGGGCCCCCCGGTCTCGGCCCCCGTGCGCAGCATGAAATAGAGATAGTTCTGAACGGCCTGCAGCCGCGACTGCTCCAGCAGGGCGGCGTCCCGCTCCCGCTGGGCGACCGCCGCCTGGTCCAGAGCGATCGCCAGTCCGCCCGACAGGCTCAACACCACGGCGGCGGCGGCGCTCACAGGAAGCCAGCGCCGCCTCAGGAACCGGCGGGCGACATAGCCCCGCTCATCCCGCCGGACGGTGACGGCGGATCCTTCCAGCGCCCGGCGCAGATCGTCCGCGAAGGCCTCAACGGTACCGTACCGCGCCGTCGGCGACTTGCTGAGCGCCCGGTCCAGCACGGCATCAAGATCCCGGACAAGACCGCTGGGCCGGACGCCGGCCGGCAGGGCTGCGATCAGCCGGTCCGGGCTCTTGTCCACGATCCGCCGGATGGCGGCGGGAAACGGCAGGGTCCCGACATCGATCGGCGGACGGCCGGCGATCAGGTCGAACAGGGTCGCGGCCAGGCCATAGACATCGCTCATGACGGTCGCCATTTGACCTTCGACCACCTCGGGCGCCGAGTATTCGATCGACACCGGCGAGGGGTCCGCCCGCGACGCGCCGTCATCCAGTTTCTGGGCCACTCCGAAATCAATCAGCCGGGTTCGCCCCCCCTCGGCCACCAGAATATTCGAAGGCTTGATGTCGCGGTGAACCGTCAGTTTCGCATGGGCATGGGAGACAGCCTCGCAGACGTCCAGCATCAGGCGGGTTCTGTCCGCCGGACCGAGGTCTTCCCGCACGCACCAGCTGTCGATGGCCGGTCCGTCGACGAATTCCTGGACCATGAAGGGCTGGCCGTCCGACCCCAGTCCCCCGTCCAGAATCCGGGCGATGCCGGGATGTTCCAGACCCGCCACGATCTGGCGCTCAGCCATGAACCGGTCCCGGTCGGCCCCTGCGATGCCCAGCATCAGCTTGAGGGCCGCCGTCTGCTGGTACTCGCCGTCGTCGCGCTCGACCCGATAGACCTCTCCCATGCCGCCTTGGCCGAGAGAGCCGACGATCTTCCAGACCCCGAACCGCATGCCGGGCTGAAGTGTGACCGGATCCAGCCGAGGCTCAGGCTCGAGAAAGGCCGTCGCCTGTTCCGCCGCGTCCAGTAGGGACACCAGCTCCTTCAGCAGGGTCGGATCGGCACGATACCGCGTCGTCAGCCAGGCACGGCGTTGCGCGACCGGCACGTCGAGCGCCTCGTCCAGCGCCGATTCTATCCCCTGCCAGTCCACGGCCGCCCCCTACCCTGTTCAGCCTGCCACGCTGTGGCGAACGCCGGTTTCCGTCAACCGTTTCTGCGGCTGTAGATCAGGGTCACGACACTGCCCTCGCCTTCACCGGATGGCGCGATGCTGATCTGGACGCCGTCGCCGACGTCTTCCGCCGCGGTGCCGCTGAGGATCACGGCGCCATTGACGTTGGCGTCACTCCGCTCGGTCAGGTCCGAAGCGTCCAGCCGGGCGCGATAGAAGCCGGCCACCCGCTCCGGGTCATCCCTTGTGCTGAACGAGACCATCCCGCCGGTCTGGACACTGCCGCCGCTGTCGCTGCCGCTGATGCCATCCATCGAACTCAGGATGACCGCCCCGGGATAGATCGGCGCAAACGCCGGCAAATTGCGGGGCGCGGCCATTGCGGGACCGGTCCGGACGGTCACGCTTTCACCGGTTTCGCGATCCCGGATGGTGCGTTCAGACCGCCCGGAATCACAGCCATAAAGCCCCATCGCGACAACAGCCAAAGCGGCCACCCAATGCGTTCGCATGTCTTCCTCCACCTGCTCGATATGGCGAAGAACGGAATTCACCCGCGCATGCGGACATCAGCCATGACGGCCCCCGGTGGAGCGGCCTGCGCGGCCATCTCTCCAAAGGCCTCTACGCCAATGATGCCTGCAGAGTATGGTACAGCAGGCAGGCTTGGCTAGCAGATCGTCCGCCTGCCGCCGTCGACAGCCATTGGCGTGCAGCCGAAACGCGGACATTCCCAAGGACAGGGATGAGTCGAGGCCGTGTAAAAACTCGAAGCAGCCAGTTTTTCAGCAATTATATTGCTCTTATTTGCAAATAAAGAAGCAAAATCAGAAGATCTGCCGAATATTATTGTGTATTCGCAGAATTTTGCGGCCATTTCTCGCGGAGAAGAATTTTTACGCAGCCTCAGTCAGAAGCGGATCTCAGGGATGCACGAAAGCTCGAGCCCCGCTGCCACCTCTACCACCGTAGGGCTACGGGTTCGCAATACCCCAACCCGACCGTTAAAGTCCCCTGTCATCAACGAAATCCCCTCGCCAGAGGCCGAACTCGCACGCCCGTCGCCCCTCACTCCCACTCCATTGTTTCATAGACCAGAAGACGATGATTTATCAGAGCTCTTTCTTTGATTTCATGAGCACGCCGTCGGCGCAACCGTCATTGAAACCGGGCTCATGAAAACAAAGGGAAAATTGGCCGCGATAAAATTCGGGTGATGTCGCCTTCTATCGGTAGCGATCCATGAGCCTCGCCCGGCCTGCCCGTTCCCACAGCCTGGTCACACGTCTGCTGATCGCACAGGTGGCCCCTCTGGCGCTCTTCGCGGTCGTCGTTCTGGCGGTCGGCGCCTGGACGGCCCAGCGGGTGGTGGCGAACAATGCCGACCGCCTGCTGGCCGGCGCGCTTCAGACCATCCGCGAGACGGTGTCGGTAGCGGAGGGTCGCATCACCGTGGATGTCGCGCCCTGGGCCCTGGTTCTGCTGGACGGTCCCGAGCGTGACGCCGTCTTCTACAGCGTCCGCGAAGGTGATCGCCTCGTCACCGGCTATGCCGAACTGCCCAATCTCCCCGAGGCCCGAACGGAGGAGCCGGTCTTCGCGGACCTGTCCGTCCGGGGGGTTTCGGTGCGTATGGCGCAACAGACCCTGATCATCCCCGGCCGCGACGCCCCCATCCGCGTCTCGGTGGCCCAGAGCCTGGATTCCCGTCGCGCCAGCCTGAGAGAGCTCTACCGCAGCATGCTGCTTCTCCCCGGCCTGCTGGTGGTGCTTGCTGCGCTTCTGATCTGGCCGGCCCTGCAATGGGGCCTGAACTCGCTGAAGCGTCTGATCGACGATCTGACGCACCGCCCCAACCCCTCTGCCGACTTCGCCCCTGCCAATGTCGATCTAGCGCCGCGCGAATTGTGGCCCGTTCTGAACGCCTTCAACCATCTGCTGGCGCGGCTCGAGGCTTCCACTTCCGGCATTCAGCGGTTCGCGGCCGACGCCTCGCATCAACTGGGCACGCCGCTGTCGGTCCTCTCCGCCAATCTTGACCTTCTGGCCGGCTCCTCCCGCCCCTGGACGGCTCAGGAACGGCGGTTGATCGCAGACTCTCGCGACGCCGTCGGCGGCATGACGCGGCTGGTCGGTCAGTTGCTGTCGACAGCCCGGGCCGACGGGGCCCGGATAGACACCGCCGCCGACCTCGGCCGCGCGGCGCGCCGCGCCTGTCAAGCCGCTCGGGACCGCCGCGCCTTTGCCGACGGCGCCCTGCGCCTTCGGCTTCCGGCCGAGCCGGTCATTGTCCTCGGCGCCGAAGACCTCATCACCGCACAGATCCTCAACCTGATCGACAACGCCTTCCACCACGGCGCGCCGCCGGTGGCCGTTCATGTCCGCATGACGGGCCGACAGGCCGCTGTCTGCGTCTGGGATCACGGACCCGGCGTGGATGAAGCCGTCCTTCCCCACCTCACCGACCGCTTCTTCCGCGCCGGCTCATCCCAGACGCCCGGCTCCGGCCTCGGCCTGGCGATCGTTCACACCCTCTCCGAGGCCCAGGGCGCAAAGTTCAAGCTGTGCAATCGCGGGGGGATGCGAACCGGACTGATCGGGAGGATCGCTTTTCAGCTTGAGAAACTGGATGAAGCTATCGGCCACGACGCTTCAGCATGATTGACTTGGTCGGCGGGGCCTTAAGTCTATTATTTCAGGCCGCTGCACCTGCCCCCTCACGCCGGTGGGCTCAAACAGATCAGCTGCAGCCCGAGCGTCCAACCGGCAGAAGCGGCGCGATCACGCCCACGTTCCAGTGCCAGGCGATATGGCCGACCGCCCGACGTCGGCACACCACCGTCTCGTGCAGGGCGAAACCGTTGGGCGGGTCGATCCGGGGCTCGGGGGCATTTTCAAACGCCATGTAGGCGCGCGCCGGGCCATAGGGCGGCCAGTCCGGCTCACCGCGCGTCTGTGGCCGACCGGCCTTCACGAAGGACGTCCAGTAGCCCAGCATCGCCTCGGACAGGCGCTGCTCGACCGCCGTCTTCGGCATGGCGGGCCACCATCCCGGTATCGCCGCCGTCGTGCCGAACGCATAGGGAATCTCTGCCCCGTGGAAGGCGTGGAAGCCCCGGTCGTCGGCGGCGGGATAGCCGTGGTCGAACAGATACAGATAGGCGCCCTGCCCCACGGCCGCCTGCGCCTTGGTCAGGCGCTCGGCGGACCAGCCGTACATGGCGTCCCGCGTCGTCGCCAACAGGCTCTCGCGGATGTCGCTGGCCGGATAGCGGTCCAGAAAGGCGTCCGCCAGATCGCCGTAACGCGCGCGGATCTCCCGCATATAGGTCTGCGCGTCCGCCGGCGCGGGCGGCAGAAGGATGGGCAGCGAGCGGACTTCACCGTCGTTGTATCCGGCCAGAACCGGCACGGGCGCCTGTTCGCCCCGGTCGAACGTATCGACGAGCTGACGCGGCAGGACCTGGCCGTCGATGGTGGCCAGCGGGAAATAGCCCGTGCGCGGCGTGTCGGCGATGATCGTCTCGGCGCTCAACGCCCGCAGCGCGCCAAGGTCGGTCGCGCCCAGCTTTCCGGCCCACGACAGGCCGATGGTCTCCGCGTCCGGCCAGTCCCGGAACGTGCCGTTCCGCAGTTCCGGCATGGCGATCATATAGCCGCTCTGCGCGATCGCCCCGTCGAACAGCCCGCGCGCCTGCGGCGCCGCCATCAGCAGGATGACGCTCAGCGCGCCGGCGGACTGGCCCGCGATCGTCACCTTGCCGGGGTCGCCGCCGAAGGCGCCGATGTTGTCGTGAACCCAACGCAGGGCCTGGATCTGGTCGGTCAGGCCGTAGTTGCCGGAGATATTCCGTGTCGATTCCGCGCTCAGCGCCGGATGGGCCAGCCAGCCCAGCGCGCCGAGACGATAGTTGATCGACACCACCACCACGCCCTGCTCGGCCAGCCGGGCTCCGTCCGTCACCGCGTCGCGGCCGGCGCCGCTGACCAGCGACCCGCCGTGGATCCAGACCATGACCGGGGCGTTGCGCGCATCCCTTGGCGCCCAGATATTGAGGAACAG
Source organism: Brevundimonas sp. GW821-FHT10A07 (assembly GCF_059415785.1). Lineage (NCBI taxonomy): Bacteria > Pseudomonadati > Pseudomonadota > Alphaproteobacteria > Caulobacterales > Caulobacteraceae > Brevundimonas > Brevundimonas sp. GW821-FHT10A07. Next base: position 80,142 of record NZ_JBWKNX010000001.1, on the reverse strand, counting down.
GCAGTCCTCGCTCATCGCCGCATGGTCTTGGAAGGGCGACGGCGGCTGCATGCAGGCCGCGCCGAAACGCGTGGCCTCGCGCACGCCCCGCCATGCCGGCAGAGGCTCCGCAGGCCGCCAGCGCCGTTCGCCGACCGGGGGCTTCGCATAGGGCACGCCCCGGAACACGGCGACCCCGCCTTGGTCTTTCCCGCGAAGATCGCCCGCCGCCGCATGGACCACCGGCCCCTCGGTCAGCGCCCCGGCCTGCGCCAGCACTGGCGACGGCGCGACCAGCCCCAGGGCGACCACCGCCGTCGCCAGCAGCCGCCCGATCATTGGCCTTCGCCCTGATAGCCGGCCTTGGCCAGCTCCAGCCGGCTCTGCTGCAGGGCGTCGGCGGGGGTGAAGGCGGTCGTCGCATCCATGATCTCGTCCCAGCGCGCCACCACCGTTTCGGCCGCATCCGCGCAGGGCGCGATATGGACGCCCGTCGTCATCGTCACGTGCGCCGCCTCGAAGCCGCCGGCCCCGGCGCACAGGATGGTGCGCGTCGGCGCGTCCTCACGCACCAGGGCCAGCATGGCCGGGCTGACGAAGTCGGGGTTCAGCAGGCGCAGCATGTCGGCGGGCAGGATGCCCTCCATCATCTGCGTCGCCGCCGTGGGCGCCAGGCAGTTGACCTTGATGTCGTAACGCGCGCCCTCCAGGGCCAGGGTCTGCATCAGGCCGACCAGCGCCATCTTGGCCGCGCCGTAGTTCGACTGGCCGAAGTTGCCGAACAGGCCCGAGGACGAGGTGGTCATGACGATGCGGCCGTAGTTCTGCTCGCGCATCGTGTCCCACACGGCCTTGGTGCAGTTGACCGCGCCCATCAGGTGCACGTCGACCACCAGGCGGAAGTCCGCCAGGTCCATCTTGGCGAAGCTCTTGTCACGCAGGACGCCGGCGTTGTTGACCAGGATGTCGATGCGGCCCCACCGCTGCTTCGCCTCCGCGACCATCTGTTCGACGAAGGCCAGATCCGTCACCGAACCCACGGCCGCCATCGCCTCGCCGCCCTCGGCGACGATCTCGGCTGCGACCGTGTCGGCCGCCTCGCCCATGTCGTTGACGACCACGCGTGCGCCCCGCCGCGCCAGCAACAATGCGTGCGACCGGCCCAAGCCGCCCCCTGCCCCGGTCACGATCGCAACACGGCCATCCAGTCTGATCACGGTCTTGTCCTCATCTTAGAATAGGGGTCGACTTGTCGGCTGGACGTCAGTCCGCCGCAGCGGCCTTGTCGATCTTGCGCTGGTCCAGGTCGGCGATGATCCGCGCGTGCCGCGTCCGCGTCAGGTGGTAGCCGATCAGGAACAGTGGTGAGAGCGCCGCGAAGGCGGCCGGCAGGGGCCCGGAGATCAGCGCCAGCTTGTCCAGCACCTCTTGCGGAATGACCAGCCCAGGCCCCCGCGCGCCCAGGTCGGTGGGGAATTGGATCGCATCCAGCGCCAGGCCGGCGATCAGCCCGCCCAGCCCCGACGCCGCCTTGTAGGCCAGCGTCAGACCCGAGAAGAACAGACCCTCGCGACGCACGCCGAACAGCCATTCATGCTCGTCGGCGGTGTCGGCCAGCATCGACTGAAAACCGATCCCGCCCACCATGATCGCCGTGCCGACCAGCAGGCCGTTGACGAACAGGATCGGCGCCGCGGCGGCGGGAGTCAGCGTGACCGGCCCGTAGAGCTGTAGCAGCGGCGGCCAGATCAGGAACAGGGCGATGGCCAGGAAGGCCGCGATGGAGAGGGTGCGCTTCTCGATATAGCGCAGGGCGAAGGCGCTGATCGGCGCGCCCAGCAACGGCCCCAGGGTGGTGCTGAGCAGGATCATCTGGATGGCGGTGGAATCCAGTTTCCAGAAATAGCGGCTAGCGTGAAGCGCCAGCGAGACATGGGCCGAATAGGCCAGGAAATAGGTCAGCACCGTCGCAAACAGGATCAGGAACGAGCGGTTGCGCGCCAGTTCGATCATCTCGCGGCCGAAGCCGGTCAGGAAATTACCTTCGCCCTTTTCCGGGCCGTGCAGCCGGGGCTGGGCCGAGCTGACCGCGCGAACGGCGATCATGCCAGCCAGGAACATGGCGGCCGCGCAACTCCAGGCGAAGGGCACATAGTTCGCACGGTCCAGCAATCCGTCGGTCCCGCTCATGAAGACGCCCAGGCCCAGCACAACCCCGATCAGAATGCCTGCGTTCTGGAACGACAGGCGGTAGGACACGATGCTGGCCCGCTCGCGATAATCGTCGGTCACTTCCGCGCCCACCGCCGTGTAGGGCAGCACGAAGCAGGACAGGGACACGCGCAGCACGATCAGACAGACGGTGGCGTAGACGAACTGCGGCAGGCCGCTCAGGGACTCCGGCATCGAGAACAGCAGACCGAACGCCGCCGCGAACGGCAGCAGGCCGAACACCATGAAGGGGATGCGCCGCCCGAACCGCGACCTCAGCCGGTCGCTGGCCAGGCCGATGGCCGGGTCCGCCACCGCATCGACCAGCAGGGCGATCAGCTTGGCCGTGCCCGCCATCGTCCCGGACATGCCGCAGACCGCCGTCAGATAGAACAGCAGGAAGAAGCCGAAGCCCGCCGCGACGATGCCGTCCGCCAGCGCGCCCGACCCGTAGGCGGCCTTGAACCGGCGGGTCAGAGGCGCGCTGCGCAAGGCCGCGGCGTTCTTTTCGTCGATGACGCTCTGTCGCATGACCGGCTCCCTGTTGTTGTTTCGATTACCGACCGGCCGACGACCGGCCGTTCACCCGGCCGATCCCGGATCGACCGGGGCCGGATTGCTCTGCAGGGCTCCGTAGATCCCTTGCTGATAGACCGGCAGCGCGCGACGTCCCGCCGCCCCCCGGCCCGTGGCGATGGTCGATCCCGAATTGGCCGACACCGGCACCTGGTGCTGGATCAGATAGATCAGGATCAGGTCGTTGGCCGGATCGGCCTGCCACCAGGTGCCGAACACGCCGGGCCAGGTCATCGAGCCCGGCGCGCCGCACGAATAGGGATTGTCGGTCAGGTCCTCGGCGATGGACACGCCCAGACCGAAACCGGACTTGGTCCACAGATCCATTCCCGCGAAGGGCACCTGACGCTGGGCGTCCGTGAGCCGGTTGGTCCGCATCAGCCGGACCGTCTCCGGCCGCAGCAGGCGCACCCCGTCCAGTTCGCCCTCGTTGAGCAACATGCGCGCGAACCTGTGGTAGTCGCCGGCCGACGAGATCAGCCCGCCGCCGCCCGGCGTGTAGTCGGGCGGTTCGTCATACAGCTCCAGCTTGACCTTGCGCAGCCGATCGCCCGATTCCTCGTAGGCGTACAGGCTGGCCAGACGGTCGCGCTTGGCCGGCGGCATCCAGAAGTCGGTGTCCGACATGCCCAGCGGCGTGAAGATCCGATCCTGCAGCACCTGTCGGAAGGACTTGCCCTCCACCCGGCCGATCAGAAAGCCCAGCACGTCCGAAGAGTGGCCGTAGTGGAAGCGTTCGCCCGGCTGGTACGCCAGCGGCAGGCTTCCCAGCGCCGCCAGCCATTCATCGGCCGTCTTACGGTTCATCCCCGGATCGCCCAGAGCCGCCTCATAGGCCTGTTTGAGGGGCCCGACGGAGAAGGGCGCATAGGCGACGCCCGAACGGTGGGTCAGCAGGTCTTCCACAGTGATGGCCCGCCGGGCCGGCGTGGCGTCGTCCAGCGGCCCCGTCGCGTCGCGCAGGACCTGAAGCTCGGCCATCTCGGGAATCCACCGCGTGATCGGGTCTTCAAGCGCGATCCGCCCCTCCTCCATCAGCATGAGGGCCGCCACCGAGGTGATCGGCTTGCTCATGGAGGCGATGCGGAACAGCGTGTCGGGCCGCATCGGGGCCTTGGTCTCGATATCGCGCCAGCCGACGGCGTCGGCATGGACGACCCGCTCGCCGCGAGACGCCAGCGTCACCACGCCCGCCAACTCGCCGCGATCGACGAAGCCCTGAAGGGCCGGTCGGATCGCGGCGAGCCGCGTCGGATCAAAGCCCAGGGCGGCGGGCGAGGCGTCATCGGGCATCAGTTACGCTTTTCTACGGACTGCGAAGACACGATCAGAAGGACTTGCGCAGGTTCAGCGCCACGAACCGTCCGATCGGATTATAGGCCCCGCCCACCCCGTCGGTGGCGGGGAAGAAGGGCGGGTCCTTGTCGAACAGGTCGTTGACCTGCAGGGCCAGGGCCGTGCCACGGGTCCAGCCGGCCTCCGGCAGGGTCCAGGTCACGCGCAAGTCCACCGTCGTATAGGCGTCCGCCTTGTAGGAACCGACGCCGGTCGGGGTGGCGAAGTTGTTGCGGATTCCGTCGCGATAGTTGACGAAGCCGGCGACGCTGACCGGGCCGGAAACCACGCCCAGGCTGGCCCTGGCGGTGAAGCGCGGCACGCCCAGATCCAGGCTGTCCGTCACCGGCGCGGCCGGCGACAACTGGGTGTCAAAGCCCAGAACATAGTTGCCGGCCAGGCCTGCATAGACGTCGCCGAAAGCCTGGGGCCAGCGGTAGTTGACGTCGAAGTCGACGCCGTCCGTCTTGCGGACCCCGAAATTGTTCAGGCGCAGGTCCAGCAGGTTGCCGATCGCCGGCAGCGGCGTCGGCAGATTGACCGGCACGGCGATCCCCAGCAGGCCGCCCAGCGTCTCGGCCGTCGGATTGCGGTAGACCACCGAGGCGAAGGTCGGGTCGGTGAAGACCAGGGCCGTGGACGGCGTCCCGATCACATTGGTGTACTCGATATTGTAGTAGGTCAGGCTGGCCCGCAGGTTCGGCAGGAAGACCGGCCGCCAGTCGGCGCCGAACGACCAGGTCTCGGCCTCCTCGGGCTGCAGATCGCGATTGCCGCCCAGCAGATAGACGGTGTTGACCTGCGCCGCGCCGCGCGTCGGATCATTGGCCAGGGCGGCTGCGGTGGCGGCGTCATAGTAGTAGGCGCCGACAGTGGCCCCGACCTGACGCATGCCCGGCGCCCGGAACGACTGGCCATAAGAGCCGCGCAGGGTCAGGTCCTCGAGGGGCTCCCAATTCACGCCGACCTTCGGATTGCTCGTGGATCCGAAGTCGCTGTAGTCATCGTAACGCCCCGACAGCGACAGCGACAGGCTGCGCACCAGCGGCATGGCGTTCGCCGCACCGACGATCGGCACGAAGACCTCGCCATAGAAGGAGTTGATGTCGCGGCTCAGGTCTTCGGGCACAGGGGTCGCGCCGACGAAGCCGGTCTGCTCGAACGTCTCGCGCCGCGTCTCCGCGCCCAGGGCGATCTTCAGTTGCCCGGCGGGGAGATCCAGCAGCGGTCCGCTCAGCTTGATCGCGCCCAGGTTGGTGCGCTGGTTGATCGTGACCGAGGTGGAGGAGTTCAGGATGGCCGCGACCACGCCCGGCGCGGTGCCCGTCCCGAACGGATCGAGGGCGGTGGCGGTCGTCGTTCCCGCCGCCGCCGCCGCCAGGGCGCCGGCGTTGATGGTGGGCAGAAAGGCGACGTTCTCGGCCCAGTCGAAGGTGCCGTAGACGCTCAGTTCGAACTCATGCGGCAGTTGCACGTCCGCGCCGACGGACGAGTTGCCCACCCGCCGTTCGTCGGTGTTGGTGAAGTGGTCGTCGCCGATCAGGTTGTCGGGACGGAACAGCACCAGCTCCGTCGTGGCGCCCGTCCCCGGCGGGGCCCGGAAGAAGGGGTTGGCGCTGGTGAGCGCCACCGACTGCACCGGCGGAGAGACCTGAATCTCGTCCAGGCGATCCGTGTAGAGCACCTCGCCCCACAGCGTGACCCGGTCGGTCACGTCCTGCCGGCCCGACACGAACAGGCTGTGGATTCGCGACGCGGGCAGAAGGTCGGCCGACGCGCCGTTGTCGCAGAAGTTCCGGGTGTTCGCCGCCAGGTCGGGCGCCGCGTAATAGACTGAATAGAAGGTGGTGTTCACCAGGACGTTGGGCGCGGGACAGTTGACGCCGCGCGTGTCGATGCCGCCGAACGGACGAAAGTCCTGTAGCCGGTAATCGCGGTCGCCGCCGGTGATATTGTCGGTCCTGGTGAACTGGTAGGCCGCCAGAATCGAGCCGCCGTCCCAGGTCTTGCCGGCCAGGGCGCCGACATGGCCGGTGTAATAGTCGTCGGCCATGCCGTAGGCCGCCGACATCTCGACGCCGGAGACGTTCCGGCGGGTGATGAAGTTCACCACCCCGGCGACGGCGTCGGACCCGTAGATCGAGGACGCGCCGTCGGCCACGACCTCGACCCGCTCGATCGCCAGATTGGGGATCAGGGGGAAGTCGGGATTGGTCTCGTTGGCGGCGGCGGCGACCAGCCGGTGGCCGTTCATCAGCGGAAGCGTGGCGTTGGCCGGCAAGCCGCGCAGACCCGGTGCAAACGACCCCACCCCGCCCAGGCTCGGCGACGGCGCGGTGTTGAAGCTGTTCAGTTGCGGCACGCTGGCCAGCAGGTCCGGCGTATTGGCCGCGCCCAGGGTCTCGATGTCCTCGCGGGACATGCTGATCAGGTTGGAGCCAACCGGAGGCACGCCGCGAATACTGGTGCCTGTGACGACGATTTCGTCCAGATTGGCGACAGCCTTGTCCTGCGCCGTCTCGGCGGTCGCGGATTGCGCTTCGGCTGTCTGGGCGAGGCTGGGCCCCGCAGCCAGCAGCAGGACGGCAAGCGACGCGCCAGAGGCGACACGCAGCCTGACGGATTGACGGAATCCTCGCATATGTTTCCTCCCCGATGGCGGCTTTGCCGCTCTGCATTGCAGCGCCCTGCAAGAGGACGCCTCCCTAGTTCATTTACTTAGCACTAAGTTAGCCAAATCCGTCAAGTTCATTGTCTTGCGGCTAAACAAACCGCCCCTGCGTCCTTGACCCGGGCAGGCGCCGGCCTCATCGTCCGCAGCCTTGCGGGGTCTTTGCACGACCCTTTGTAGAGATCAGGAGGTCCAGACCGAATGGCAGCTTCGCCGGAAAGAATGGGTCGTCGCACCCGCGCCGAACAGCGCGCCGCGACCGAGAAGCTGATCCTGGACACCGCTGAAGATCTGTTTTCCCAGCGCGGTTATTTTGGCGTGACCATCAAGGACGTGGCCGACGCCATGGGCATCCATCCGGCGCTGATCCACTATTATCATGCCGGCAAGCAGGCGATCTTCGACGCCGTGTTCGAGCGCCGCGTCGGTTATGCGGTCACGGTCCGCACCGCCGGGCTGGACGCCTACGAGGCCCAGGCCGGCGATTCGCCGACGGTCGAAGGCGTACTGCGGGCCTATTATGACGGCGCGTTCGACGTCTACATCAACGGCGACGAGGGCTGGCGCGCGTTCGGACGGATTTTCGCCCAGGTTAACAACGCCCCCGGCTACGGCGCCGAGAAAATGGACTTCTATTTCGACCCCCTGGTGCTGCGCCTGATCCACCTGCTGCAAAAGGCCCTGCCCGACGCCGATCCGCGCGACCTGTTCTGGAGTTTCCAGTTCACCTCGGGCGCCTACACCCTGATCCTGTCGCGCACGGGGCGGATCGACCGTCTGTCTGACGACCTGTGCCGCTCGGACGACTTCGAGGCCGTGCGCGAACGGTTCGTCACCTTCATGGCCGCCGGCTTCGACGCCCTGTACAGGACCCGTCAGGCGCGGGGCGCCGCGGCCGCCGAGTAGGCGCGGCCTTTCCGCCTTTCTAGTCCAGAGGAGCCCCTTCCGTCGGCGTCAGCCGCGCCTGGCGCAGCGCCGCACGCCGCACCTTGCCGGCTTCGTCGCGCAGCGGCTCGTCGGTGAATTCGATCCGCTTGGGCAGTTTGAACCGCGCCATCCGGCCGGCCACGAAGTCGAGCAGTTCCGCTTCATCCAGGCTCGCGCCCTCGACGGGCTGGACGATGGCGTGAACCACGGCGCCCCATTCCTCGCTGGGCAGGCCGATCACCGCGCTGCCACGCACCGCCGGATGCGCCTCCAGCGCCGCCTCGACCTCCGCCGGATAGATGTTGGCGCCGCCCGAGATGATCAGATCATTGCGCCGGTCCGACAGGAACAGGTAGCCGTCGGCGTCCATACTGCCCAGGTCGCCCATCGTCTCCCACTCGCCGATCCGGACCGACTGGCTTCCCAGATAGCGATAGGTCGAACCCGGTCCGGCTTCGGGCCGGAAATAGACCTCGCCCACCTCCCCCATCGGCAATTCCCGGCCGGCTGCGTCGAGAATCTTCATCTCATAGCCCGGGCGCACCTGGCCGACCGACCCGCGATGGTCCAGCCAGTCGACGCCCGAGATGATGGTCGAGCCGATCCCCTCGGTCGTGCCGTAGTATTCCCAGACTCGCTCGGCCCCCAGCCAGCCGATCCACGCCTCTTTCAGCCAAGGCGCGCATGGGGCGGCCATGTGCAGCATCATCCGCAGGCTGGGCAGGCCGTATTGCGATAGGACGTCGGGACCCAGACGCCAGATCCGGTGCATCATCGTCGGCACCATCGTGACCCAGGTCACGCCGTGCTCCTCGATCAGCTGCAGGGCGCGAAGGGCGTCGAACTTCTGCATCTCGACGATGGTGGCGCCGACGAACATCCCCATGGTGACGCAGTGGAACGGCGCATTGTGATAGAGAGGGCCGGGATTCAGAATGACGTCGCCGGGCCTTTGCAGCAGGAAGCCCTCCCGCGGATTCCACTGGGCCGTCATGGCGTCCACGATCACCTTCGGCCGGCCCGTCGACCCCCCGCTGGTCATCGCCTTCCAGTGTGGCGAGACGATTTCCGGCAGCGGATCGGCCGAGTGCAGGTCCAGTCCCTGCGGCGTCTCCGACAAGGCCGCGAGGCCCGGAACGGGCGCCTCGCCGATGAACAGCCGGGGCCGGACCAGATCCAGGATCGCCTCCATCTCCGGCCGCGCCATCTTGGCGGAGACGATGTTGGGGATGGCGCCCAGCTTCCACAGGCCGAACACGGTCTCGTAGAAGGCCAGTCCGTTGGGCAGGGCCACGGTCACGAAGTCGCCGAAACCGACGCCCTGCGCCGCCATCAGCCGGGCGCGCCGGTTCGAGCGCGCATCCAGTTCGGGGTAGCTGACCTTGTCATCTCCCACCACGACGGCCGTCCGGCCAGGATCACGGGCCGCGTGATAGGCCAGGATGGAACTCAGCGAAACTTGATGATTCGACACGGCGAGAACGACTCCGTCTGCTCCAGCGCCGCTGACTTCGACGGCGCCTACCAGAACAGCAGGCCATCCATTAACTTAGCGATAAATAAATGAAAAGGGGCCGACTTGAAATCGACGGCCCGTTCACGCGTGCGACGCCAAGCAAGCTTGCCAGGTGTGGGTCGCCCTCACGGCGGCGATCGTCCCAAGGTGCCGTCGGACCGCGCACGCGGCAGTTTCGAGGGCAGGAGAGCGAACAAAGCTTCGCGGCGGGCGGCAATGCGGGTCGGCGCCGCTGGTCAGCAGCGCTCGAAGATCGCGGCGATGCCCTGGCCGCCGCCGATGCACAGGGTCACCATCGCGTACCGGCCGCCGGTGCGCTGAAGCTCGTACACAGCCTTGACGCTGTTGATTGCGCCAGTGGCGCCGACGGGGTGCCCGATCGAGATGCCGCTGCCGTTCGGATTGACCTTGTCAGAGTCCAGACCCAGTTCGCGCGAGACTGCGCAGGCCTGGGCGGCGAAGGCTTCATTGGATTCGATCAGATCCATGTCGGCGATCCTCAGGCCGGCGCGCGTCAGGGCCTGCCTCACGGCAGCGATCGGCCCCAGGCCCATAACGGCCGGATCGACGCCCGCATGGCCCCAGGACACGATCCTCGCCATCGGCTTAAGCGCCAGACGCTTCACCGTCGCTTCGCCGGCCAGCACCAGGGCGGCCGCGCCGTCGTTGATCCCCGACGCATTGCCCGCCGTGACCGCCCCCCCGGTCTTGAACACGGGCTTCAGTCGCTCGAAGTCGGCGCGGGAGGCATCATGACGGATATGCTCGTCGCGGTCGAAAATGATAGGTTTGCCCTTCTGCTTCACCTGGATCGGTAGGATCTGATCGACGAAACGCCCTTCCCTATCTGCGGCCGAGGCGCGGCGGTGGCTTTCATGGGCGATGTCGTCCTGGACCGCGCGATCGATGCCGTAACGTTCGGCCACGTTCTCGGCGGTCATGCCCATGTGATAGCGGTTGAACGGATCTGTCAGGGCGCCGGTGAGGCCGTCCACCAGGGCGGCGTGGCCCATCTTGGCGCCGAAGCGGGCGGCCGGGACCAGGTAGGGCGCGCGGCTCATCGACTCGGCTCCGCCCGCCAGGGCCGTGTCCGCTTCGCTCAACCTCAGCACCTGTGCGGCGGACACCACCGCCTGCAGGCCCGAACCGCACAGTCGATTGACCCCCAATGCGGGTGTCTCGACCGCACAGCCGGACTCTAGCGCCGCCCACCGCGCCAGATAGGCGTCTCGCGGTTCCGTCTGGATCACCTGCCCAAAGACCGCATGGCCGATCGCCGCCGCCTCCAGGCCGGAACGGCGAATCGCCTCCGTCGACACTTGCGCAGCCAGTTCGGTCGGCGGCGTATCCTTCAGCGCGCCGCCGAATGCCCCGACGGCCGTCCGCACGCCGGAAAGAACGAAAACTTCGTCCATAGAGATCTTCCTCAAGCCTGAAGCCGCCCTTTCAATCAGGGCGCGATGATGATTCGGGCGCGTTTGCGCCTGCCCGCTCGCAGCGGGTTTTCAGTTCGCGACCACGCCAGGCGCCGCGGGGGCGACGCCGGACTGGACGCGGGCGGGATGACTGACCTCGTGGCTGTACTGAGCCGCGCCCGATTGGGGAACGACTTCGCCCGCACGGTCGCGGATCAGCGTCCACTGCGCCTCGATACGGTCGGCGGCGTCGGGGACGTCCCCCACCCAGACGCCCTGGGTCATGGTGATGTGGGCCTGTTCGAAGGTGCCTGCCCCAGCCAGGAGGATGGCGCGGGTCGGGGCGTTCTCGCTGGCCAGGGCCACCACGCCGGGGCTGACCAGATCGGTCGACAGGCCGCGCAGGTCGTCTTCCGAATACAGGCCCTCGGTCATCCGGGTGGCGGCGCTCGGCGCCAGGCAGTTGACGTGAATTCCCGACTTCTGACCTTCCAGCGCCAGGGTCTGCATCAAACCGACCAGGGCCATCTTGGCCGCCCCGTAGTTCGACTGGCCGAAGTTGCCGTAGAGGCCGGATGAGGAGGTGGTGAAGATCACCCGGCCGTAACCCCTCTCGCGCATGTACGGCCACGCCGCCTTGGTCAGGTTGACCGAGCCCATCAGGTGCACGTCCAGCACCAGGGCGAAGTCATCGAGATCCATCTTGGCGAAGGTCCGGTCGCGCAGGATGCCGGCGTTGTTGACCAGAATATCCACGCTGCCCCAGCGCTCGACCACCGCTTCCACCATGGCGAAGACGCCGGGGCGGTCGGTGACGCTGCAGCACCACGGCATAACCTCGCCGCCTTCGGACCGGATTTCGGCGGCGACCGCTTCGCAGGCCTCTGACGACAGATCGTTGACCACGACCTTCGCACCATGACGCGCCAACGCCATCGCATGGCTGCGGCCCAGGCCCCCGCCCGCACCGGTGACGATCGCGATCCGTCCGCTGAGATCAATAGCCATGATGGTCTCCCTGTCTTCGCCGTGTTGGCCGGCGTTTCAGCGCCTGCACTCTCATCATCCTGGCCAAAAGGTCAATATTCACCAGCCGGCTAGTGAATGTTGACGTGATGAGAAATCGGTGAGACGGTGCTCCCACGGCGCCGACAGAGCGCCTGAGGAAACACCGAGGAGGAAATCATGGGGCGCAAGCTCTGGCTGACCACATCCGCCGCCGTCCTGCTGTGGGCCGGAGCCGCCCAGGCTCAGGACGCCACGACGCAACAGACGGACGACCAGCAAAAAGCGACTGAGGTAGGGGAAGTCGTCGTCACGGCCGAACGCCGCACGACGAACCTTCAGGAAACTGCGGTTGCCGCCACCGTGCTATCCGGCGACAGCCTCGATGACCGCGGAGTCTTCTCCCTCGAGCAGTTGCAGTTCGTGGCGCCGTCCACGACGGTGCAGAATTTCGGCCAGGGGAACTATTTCAACGTCCGAGGCATCGGAAAATCCGAGCCCACCACCGCCATCGGCGTGGGCGTGACCACCTATCGGGACGGGGTGCCCGTCTTCCCCGGATATTTCCAGACGGAGCCGTATTACGACATCGGCAGCGTCGAACTGCTGCGGGGGCCCCAAGGCACCTTCGCGGGCACGAACGCTACGGGTGGCGCGGTCTTCATCACGTCTCGCAACCCCGATTTCACGGGGCTGAACGGCTATGTGATGGGCCAAGTCGGCAACTACGACAACCTCAAGGTCCAGGGGGCGATAAACCTCCCCCTCACCGACACCCTCGCGGCCCGTTTCGCGATGAACACGGAGAAGCGCAGCAGCTTCCACGACATCACCGGCCCCTACCGCGGTCATCCAGGCGACGTGGACATGAACAGCGCGCGCGCCAGTTTCCTGTGGACGCCTACGCCGGCGCTGCGGGTGCTGCTGAAGGGCGACTACAACAAGCTGGATTTCGGCGGCTATCCGGCCGATCCCGTCCTTTCCACCAACGATCCGTTCGAGATCACGGCGAACGGCCCGCACTCCGGCGTCGACGAGACGGCGCGTGTATCGCTGAACGTCAGCTATGTGTTCGACAACGGTATAACCCTGCGTTCGATTACCGGTTACCAGGACGGGATCAGCGAGTTCTCGACCGACCTCGACGGCACCAGCGCGCTGAACAACACCTTCTATGACCGCGTCGAGGAAGAGGTCTGGTCACAGGAGATCAACCTCGTCTCGCCCGACAACCAACGCCTGACGTGGCTGCTGGGCGCCTTCTGGCAGCAGGACAAGGTCACCTTCCCCGTCACAACCTTCCCGCAAGGCGCCTATCACGTCGGCTTCCCCGAAGGCGTGCTCGACTATTACATCTTCGGCGAGACGCCGAAGGAGACCAAGGCTGTCTTCGGCCAAGTCAGCTATGACGTCTCCGACCGGCTGCAAATCCAGTTGGGCGCCCGCTGGTCCGAGAGCACCTCGCGCAACGAGAATGTGTATACAACCTATCCGGCGCTTGGCCTGCAGTTGCTCCAGAACGACGAGGTCACGGCCGAAAAGACCACCGGCAAGCTGAGCATCAACTACAAGGTCGATGACAACAATTTCGTCTACGGGTTCGTGGCGAACGGCTTCAAGATGGGCGGGCTGAACGCGCCGAACTTCTATGCTCCGGCAAGCTCGTTCGGACCGGAAGACGTGGTCGACTACGAACTGGGCTGGAAATCGACCCTGTTCGGCGGTCAGGTCCGCACCCAGCTGGGCGCCTATTACATGACTTATGAGGGCTTCCAGGTCGTCGTCGGCGATCCAGCTGTTCCGCTGTTCAGTTCGATCGTCAATGTCGCGGACGAAACCGTCCTGATGGGGCTGGAGGCCTCGGCCCAGGTGCGTCTGAAGGCCTGGACGATGGACGTCGGCGCCGCGGTCTCAAACTCCGAGCTCGGCGAATTCTACGCCGCCGATCCCCGCGTCGCGCGCAGCGGCACGTGCGACGCAACCACCGGACCGGCGACCGCCAACTGTCTGAATCTCGACGGAAACACCCAGGGGTATGCGCCCGAGCTGACCTTCAACATCGGGGTCCAGTACGACTTCGCCCTGCCCAACGGCGCGACCCTGTCGCCCCGCATAGACTACGCCCACATCGGCGAAGCCTGGACGAGCATCTTCAACAATGAGGCTCTGGGCGACCGTCTGGAAGCCCGCAATCTGGTCAACCTGCTGCTCAGCTACAAGACCGGCGACTGGACGCTGGCGGCCTATGCGCTGAACGCGACGGACCAGACCTACATCGCCGCAGTCAACTCGCGTCTCCGCTATGCCGGCGCTCCCCGCCAGTTCGGCGTCAATCTGACGAAGACCTTCTGACCCTTCCGGGGCGGCGGTCGACCGGCCGCCGCCCTGTTCGCTCACCGGCTTGCCGGCCCCTGTAACCGTCTGGACTATCGCTCAAGGATGATCGGCTCCTCCCCCGGCCTCATGCAGGACTACCCCCTGACCGTGGACCGCTTTCTGGAACACGGCGCGAAATGGCACGGCGCCGCCCTGGTGGCGACGGCCGGCGCAGAGGCCGACCAGAGCATCGGCTACGCGGCGCTGCGGGACCGGGCCAATCGCCTGTCCGGCGCCCTGATCGATCTCGGGTTGAAGCCGGGCGACCGTATCGCCACCCTGGCCTGGAACACCCAGCACCACGTCGAGGTCTGGTACGCCTCAATGGGCGTCGGCCTGGTCTGCCACACCCTGAACCCGCGACTGACCGTCGCCCACCTGGCCGCCATGGTCGCCAAGGCCGACGACCGGGTCCTCGCCGTCGGAGCCGGCCTGCGTGACACGGCCGAGGCCCTGCTGGACGCCTGCCCTTCGCTCGAGCGCCTGATCCTGCTGGATGGAGACACGCCGGAAGCCGGACGGCCTGAGGTAATCGACCTGGAAGGCCTGCTGGAAGCGGGCGGTCGCGCTGTGCGGTGGGGACAGTTCGACGAGACGGCCCTGGCAGGGCTATGTTTCACCTCCGGCACCACCGGCGCGCCCAAGGGCGTGGGCTATACTCACCGCTCCAACTACCTGCACACCCTTCGCGCGCTGCAGGCGGATTCTATCGCCCTGACCGCCCGCGACAGCGTCCTGGTGGCCGTGCCGATGTTCCACGCCAACGCCTGGGGCCTGCCGTTCGCAGCGCCGGCCGTCGGCGCCCGGCTGGTCCTGCCTGGTCGATCGACTGACGGGGCCAATCTGGCGAGATTGATCTCCAGGCATGAGGTGACCGTGGCCGTGGGCGTGCCGACCGTCTGGCTGGGCCTGCTGGACCACCTGGACGCTACGGGCGGAGAGACTCCCAGCCTCGAACGCGTCATCATCGGCGGATCGAGCTGTCCCGACAGCCTGCTGCAGCGGATGGAGCAAAGGCTGGGCGCCACGGTGCAGACCAGTTGGGGCATGACGGAGCTCTCGCCGCTCGGCGCCATCTCGCCGCGCAGCGACAAGCCCGGCGCGGCGCGCGGTTCGGGTCGTCCGCCCCTCGGCCTGGACCTTCTGCTCACCGACGCCGACGGGGCTCCCTTGCCCGATCAGCGCAACATGGTCGGCCGTCTGAAGGTGAAGGGCCAGAGCGTCGTGAACGCCTATTTCGGCGCCGGCGCTTCGGCTGTCGATGAGGACGGCTGGTTCGACACGGGCGATCTGGCCCAGCTGGATGACGACGGCAACCTGACCCTGGCCGGTCGCTCCAAGGATCTGATCAAGTCGGGCGGCGAGTGGATCAATCCCGTCGAGATCGAGGAAATCGTCGGCGCCCTTCCCGCCGTCGGGCTGGTGGCGGTGATCGGCCGCGCCGATCCCAAATGGGGAGAGCGCCCTTTGATGGTGATCGAACCCGCCTCCGGACAACAGATCGAGGACGAAAATCTGAGGGCGGCTCTTAAGGGCCAGGTGGCCGATTGGTGGATTCCAGAACGGATCGTTCGGGTACAGGCCATGCCCCTGGCCGCTACGGGCAAGATCAACAAGGCACTGCTTCGCGCCACCTATGGAGACGCCTAGGATGACGGCCGTCTCCATCATCGAGTCGGCGCCCCGTCCTCAGGGAGCGCCTCAACGCCCCGAGGCCCAGATCATGACGACCCCGCCCCGCAAACCGCGCCGCAAGGCCGAACAACGCGCCGAGAGCCTGGAGCAGCTGCTCGATGCCGCCGAAGAGCTGTTCTCGAGGCACGGATTCTACGGGGTGACGATCAAGGACATCGCCGACAAGGTCGGCGTCCACAAGTCTCTGATCCACTACTACTTCACCGACAAGCAGGACGTGTTCGACAAGGTCATGGCGCGACGCGCGCCGGTGACCAGCGGACGCCGGATGGAGGCCCTGGACTCCTATGAGACGGCCGCCGCCGGCAAGCCGACGGTCGAGGGCGCGCTGCGCGCCTTCCTTGACACCGACCTGGACACCTACTCCACCGGCGGCGACGGCTGGCGGCATTTCGGCGCCCTGAGCGCCCAGATCAACAACACCCCGGCCTGGGGCGCCGAGGTGATGGACCGCCTTTACGACCCTGTTGTCCTGCGTCTCATCGAACTGCTCAAGCAGGCCATGCCCGATGCGCTCGATGAAGACATCTTCTGGGGCTACCACTTCGTCACCGGCGCTCTGACGCTCAGCCTGGCGCGCACCGGCCGGATCGATCACCTGTCCGGCGGCAAATGCCGATCCGACGACTTCGAGGCGATCAAGGCCCGGATGGCGGCCTTCATGGCCCACGGCTTCATCGGGGTCTGCCGCGACCGCGCCGAGGAACGGCGAAAGCAGGCCCGCGAATGAGCCCCGGCGGCCTCCCGTTCGCATCGATGCCCGAAGCTCTCGGTTTCGATTCCGGGCGTCTCGCCCAGCTCGACCGCTACATGGCGGGCATGGTCGAGACGGGGATGGTCGCGGGCACCTCCACCCTGCTGATGCGCCACGGCCAGGTCGCCGCCTTCACCACCTTCGGCAAGGGGCGGCTGGACGACGAGGCGCCGCTGGGCCGGGACGCCGTCTTCCGCATTTACTCCATGACCAAGCCCGTGACCGGTGTGGCCATGATGATCCTGTTCCAGGAGGGGCGCTGGACGCTGGACGACCTCGTCACGGATCACCTGCCCGAACTGAAAGGCCAGAAGGTCTTCGCCGGCGTCGCCGACGACGGAACCCTGCAGACCGAGGCGGCCATCCGCCCGCCGACGATGCGCGAACTGATGAGCCACACCGCCGGGTTCGGCTATGGCCTGTTCGACGTGCACCCGCTCGAGCGCGCCTATCGCGAGGCGGGCGTGATGACCGCCGACAGCCACGAGGACCTGCTGGCCCGCGCCGCCCGGATCCCGCTGATGTTCCAGCCGGGCACAGAGTGGTTCTACTCCATCGCCACCGACCTTCAGGCCCTGGTGGTGAAGCGGCTGTCGGGCATGAGCTTTGGCGACTTTCTGCGCACCCGCATCTTCGAGCCCCTCGGCATGATCGACACCGGCTTTCACGTGCCGGCGGATCAGGTTCACCGGCTGGCGGAAATGTACCGCGACGACGGGACCGGCAGCCTGAAAGTCGCCGCCGAGGCCTTCGACATGCCCATCAACGACTACACTCGCCCGCCCCGTTTCGAGAGCGGCGGCGGCGGCCTGGTGTCGACGGCCGTCGACTACGCCCGCTTCTGCCAGATGATCCTGAACCGCGGAGAACTGGACGGGGTTCGCATCCTGAATTCCGAGACCGTCGATCTGATGGCGACCAACGTCGTCCCCGAGGCGGTGCTCAAGACGACCAATCCCCTTCGCCTGCTGCCCTTCAATCCGGCGTTCGGCTTTGGCCTGGACTTCGCCATCGCGATCGATCCCCAGGCGCTCGGCATGGCCGAAGGCCGCGGCACGCTGAGCTGGGGCGGGGGCGGCGGGACCTGGTTCTGGATCGACCCGACCAATGATCTGATCTTCGTCGGCATGATCCAGCGCATGGCCGATCCCGTCAGCAACGAATTCCGCGCCCAGGCGCGGGCCCTGACCTACGCCGCCCTGACCCATCCCGAGAAATAGACGAGCCAGAAGCTCGCTTCACCGAGGAAACGACATGAGTGCAACGCCGATCGAATCCGAAGGCCCGCCCGCCGCAATCACACCATCGGTCGGCCGGCGCGCCTGGGTCGCGCTGGGGGTGCTGTGGTTCATCTATGTTCTGAACTTCCTGGACCGGCAGCTGCTCTCCATCCTGGCAAAACCGATCCAGGATTCACTGCACATCACCGATGGACAATTGGGCCTGCTCGGCGGCCTGTATTTCGCGTTCTTCTACTGTTTCATCGCCATCCCCGTCGGATGGCTGGCCGACCGCACGAACCGCGTGGCGGTGGTCTCCATCGCCTGCGGACTCTGGAGCGCGGCGACCATGGCCTGCGGTCTGTCGCGCACCTTCGGCCAACTGGCCGTTTCGCGTATGGCGGTCGGTTTCGGCGAGGCGGGCGGCGTGCCGCCGTCCTACGCCATCATCACCGACTACTTCCCTTTGGGACGCCGCGGCATGGCGCTGGGTCTGTTTAATCTAGGACCGCCCGTAGGCGCGGCCCTAGGCATCGCCTTCGGGGCGTCGATCGCCGCCGCATTCAGCTGGCGTGACGCCTTCATCGCCATCGGCGTCCTCGGCCTGATCGTCGCCGCCCTGACGCCGGTTCTTGTCAAGGAGCCGAAGCGCGGCGGACTAGACCAGGCGGCGGGTGCGGCGCCGCTCACCCGGGCGCCCTTCTGGGGCACGGTGCGCATGTATTTCTCAACCCCTACGCTGGTTCTGGCGGCGCTGGGCAGCGGCGCCACCCAGGTGATCACCTACGGTCTCGGCAACTTCTCGGTTCTGTTCCTGATGCGTGAAAAGGGCATGACGCTGAACGACGTCGCCCTGTGGTACGCCCTGCTGGTGGCCGTGTGCATGGGAGGGGGCATCTTCGCGTCGGGGTGGTTGATCGACCGGTTCACGCGGCGATCCAAGAAGGCCTATGCGCTTTTGCCGGCCATCTCGCTGACGCTCGCCATCCCCTTCTATATCGCCTTCGTCTGGGCTCCCTCCTGGCCGCTGGCGCTGGCTCTGCTCTGTGGACCGACCTTCCTCAACTATTTCTACCTGTCGTCCTCGGTCGCCCTCGTCCAGGAAGAGGTGAAGCCGAACCAGAGGGTCATGTCGGGCGCGCTTCTACTGTTGGTCATGAACTTCATCGGGATGGGCCTGGGTCCGACCTATGTCGGCGCCGCCAGCGACTATTTCCACGCCGCCCATCCGGACAACTCGCTTCAGATCGCCCTCTACACCCTGACGCCATTCTATGTCGTGGCGATCAGTCTGTTTCTTTGGCTGGCCAAACTTCTGGGCCGCGACACGTCAAGAGAAGGAGCCGTCTGATGTTCCGCCAACTCGTTTCAACATGTGCGGCCCTCGCCTCCATCGCCGCCGGCTCTCCGGCCACCGCGCAAACGCGTCCCGTCGTGACAGCACCGGCGGGCGCCGTGCGCGGCATGACAGAAGCCGACATCGCCAGTTTCAAGGGCATTCCGTATGCATCGCCCCCCGTCGGGGCGATGCGCTGGCGACCGCCCTCTCCAGCTCCCGCCTGGAGCGGCGTTCGCGACGCCAGCCGATACGGCTCCGCCTGCATCCAGCCGACGCCCCGCGTCCAATCAATCTATTCCGCTGATCTCGGCCCGACCAGCGAAGACTGCCTGACCCTGAACATCTGGACGCCGTCTACGATGGGCAAGGCGCCGGTCATAGTCTGGATCCACGGCGGGGCGCTGGTGACCGGCTCCAGCAAAGAAGCTCTGTATGACGGCGCCCGTCTGGCCCGCGAAGGCGTCGTGGTGGTGTCGATCAACTACCGTCTCGGCATCCTGGGCTGGCTGGCGCATCCGGAATTGAGCGCGGAGAGCCCCGCAAGCATATCCGGCAACTACGGCCTCATGGACCAGATCGCTGCGCTCGAATGGGTGAAGCGGAACATCGCGAGCTTCGGCGGCGATCCGGACAATGTCGCCATCGCCGGCGAGTCGGCCGGCGGCCTGAGCGTCCTCTATCTGATGGCGTCGCCGCTTTCGCGGGGTCTGTTCGGCCGGGCCATCGCCCAAAGCGCCTACATGATCTCCACGCCGGAACTGAAACAGCCGCGGCACGGGGCGCCGGCGGCGGAGGCGGCCGGCGCCGCCCTCGCCCGGACCCTTCAAGCGCCCAGCCTGCGCGCCCTGCGGGGGATGGACGCCCAGGATATTACCGACCGTGCCGCACTCGGCGGCTTCGCCACCTTCGGCGTCGTCGATGGCATGATCCTGCCGCGTCAGATCGTCGATGTGTTCGACCGGAACGAGCAGGCCAAGGTCCCTGTCCTGGCGGGCTTCAACAGCGGCGAGATCCGATCCCTGCGCATGCTGGCTCCCGTCGTTCCCGGCGCCGCCATCGACTATGAGCGCACGATCCGCGACCGGTACGGCGATCTAGCGGAAGAGTTCCTGCGTCTCTATCCCTCGTCCGACATGGAGGAGAGCATCCTCGCCGCCAGTCGCGACGCCCTCTACGGCTGGACATCCGAACGGCTCGTCCGCTCACAGACGGCGGCCGGCCAACCGTCCTTCCTCTACCTGTTCGACCACGGCTATCCCGCTGCGGACGCGGCGGGGCTCAGAGCGTTTCACGCCAGCGAACTGCCGTATATGTTCGGCGCACTGAAGCGCACGCCGCCGCGCTGGCCCGAAATACCGGACAATCCGGAAGAGGCGCGTCTCAGCGACGCAATGGTCGCCTACTGGGCCAGCTTCGTGCGCGGCGAAGCGCCCCATGCCAACGGAGCGCCCGCCTGGCCGCCCTACGGGTACGACGCGGCCTTCCTGCGGTTAGACGACGTGCCGACGGCGGAAACAAACCTGTTCCCCGGCATGTTCGAACTTCACGAAGCCGCCGTAGAAAGCCGCCGTAACGCTGGCGACCAGCCGTGGAACTGGAACACCGGCCTGGCTTCCCCTAGCCTCCCTCCATCCCTCCAATAGCCAATCATAAGGGCCATACGGAGCGGATGACAGGTTTCGGTCCTCAGAACCGGTTGGTTGGGACCATCGGAGATACGATGATCATCGCGCAGCAGCTTCCGACCGGTAAGGCGTAGCCTCTCATTGAGGCCGGCCAAGTGGCGTTCAACAGCGTACACTCGACCCTTCTTGCAGCCGCCAGCGCGCTTCTCCTAGCGCTAGCCTTCGGTGCTTCTTCTGCTGAAGCCTCGCCCAGTCACCTGACCAGCTTCCTCACAGCCACCGCCCGGGAGCCGGCGTAAACTGACGATGCTGATCCCGCCAACGGCGCCGGTGATCGCCTGAGCGGGCAAATCGCGGCGTCCATTCCTAGCCCAGATCTCAGCAGCAGCCCTTTTCAACGAAATCGATCAGTTTGCAGCGAAGCGCCCTGTCTGAAAGCGGCCTTTTACGCGTGGCGGCCATCTATGCCGGAAACAGACAATTGGATTGGCCGAACAAGTCAGGATCGAGCCTTAAGAACGCTCGAAAAATCGCGCCTCGCTGCGACCCACCACCGTAGGGCTACGGGATCGCCCAGTCTGAACTCGACCGCTAAAATCGCTCTGTCATCAACGAGAACGCTTCGTCAGAGGCCGTTCCCGCATGCCTGCTATCCTCACTCCCACTCGATCGTCCCTGGCGGCTTCGACGTCACGTCATAGACGACGCGGTTCACCCCGCGGACCTCGTTGATGATCCGTGTCGCGGTCTTGGCCAGGACGTCCCAGGGGAACTGGTAGAAGTCGGCGGTCATGCCGTCGGTGGAGGAGACGGCGCGCAGGGCCAGGACCTTTTCATAGGTGCGGGCGTCGCCCATGACGCCGACGGTCTTGACCGGCAGCAGGACGGCGAAAGCCTGCCAGATGCTGTCGTACAGCCCGGCCTTGCGGATCTCGTCCAGATAGATGGCGTCGGCCTGTTGCAGGGTCTCGACGGCCTCGGGCGTGATCTCGCCGGGGATGCGGATGGCCAGGCCCGGTCCCGGGAAGGGGTGGCGGCCCACGAAAGCGTCGCTCAGGCCCAGTTCACGGCCCAGGGCGCGGACCTCGTCCTTGAACAGTTCGCGCAGGGGTTCGACGAGTTTGAGCTTCATATAGTCGGGCAGGCCGCCGACATTGTGGTGGCTCTTGATGACGTGGGCCTTGCCGCTGGACGAGGAGACGCTCTCGATCACGTCGGGATAGAGGGTGCCCTGGGCCAGGAACTCGGCGCCCTCGATCTTGGCGGACTCGCGGTCGAACACCTCGATGAACAGGCGGCCGATGGTCTTGCGCTTGGTCTCCGGGTCGGAGATCCCGGCCAGCTCGCCCAGGAACTCCTTGGACGCGTCCACATGGATCAGCGGGATATTGTAGTGCTCGCGGAACAGGGTGGTGACCTGGGTCGCCTCGTCCTTGCGCAGCAGGCCGGTGTCGACGAAGACGCAGGTCAGTTGGTCGCCGATGGCCTCGTGGATCAGCACGGCCGCGACGGAACTGTCGACGCCGCCGGACAGGCCGCAGATCACCTTGGCGTCGCCGACCTGTTCGCGGATCTGGGCGATCTTCTCGTCGCGATAGGCGGCCATGGTCCAGTCGCCCTTCAGCCCGGCGATGCCATGGGTGAAGTTCTTCAACATCTGGTGGCCGCGCGGGGTGTGCATCACCTCGGGGTGGAACTGCACGCCGTAGAAGCGGCGGGTCTCGTCGGCGATCACCGCATAGGGCGAACCGGCCGAAGAGGCGACGACGTCGAAGCCCTCGGGGATGGCGACGATCTTGTCGCCATGGCTCATCCAGACCGTCTCCTCTTCGCCGACCGAGGCCAGGTCGGCCAGCAGGGGCGAGGCTTTCTCGACGGTGATCTCGGCGCGGCCGAACTCGCGGGTGTGGCCGCCCTCGACCTTGCCGCCCAGCTGTTCGCACATGGTCATCTCGCCGTAGCAGATGCCCAGCACCGGCACCCCGGCCTCGAACACGGCCTGCGGCGCGCGAGGGCTGCCTTCCTCGTGCACGCTCTCGGGACCGCCCGACAGGATGATGGCGGCGGGGTTCATCCCCGCCAGAGCGGCCTCGGCCTTCTGAAACGGATGGATCTCGCAATAAACGCTGGCCTCGCGCAGGCGGCGGGCGATCAGCTGGGTCACCTGGCTGCCGAAGTCGACGATGAGGACCTTCTGGTGGTCGTGCGGCGTGGTCATGGCGTGATCGAATCCGGGGCGGGAGGTTGCGCGGGGTCTTGGCCTTGTGCGGCCGGGATTTCAAGGGCGGCGAGGCCCTCGGCCTCCAGCACGGCGATCAGACGGTCCAGGGCGGCGGCCAGGTTCTCGTCCACATGGTGCAGGGTGGACGTCCAGTCCTCGAGCGCCTTCAGTTCGGTCCGGCCGTCCGACACGCCGCGTAGGGCGACCAGGGGCACGCCAGACGTCTGGGCCGACCGGACCAGGGCCCAGGTCTCCATGTCGACCATCTCGGCCTCGATGGCGTCATAGGCGGCGCCGGAGACGACGTTGGCGCCGGTGGACAAGGTGGCGGTCGGCACGCCGGGGATCGGGCACGGCAGGGCCAGGATCGCAGGATGCTCCAGCAACGGGGTCACGCCCTTGGGGAAGCCCAAAGGGCTGGCGTCCATGTCGCGATAGGCGACGGAGGAGGCCTGATAGACGCAGGCGTGGTCCAGCACCCGGGACCCGCACGACCCCAGCGAGACGATCAGGTCCGGCAGGCCGCCCGCCGCTTCCAGCCGCGCCAGGGCGGCGGTCAGGACGACGGCGGCCTCCACCGGACCGACGCCGGTCATCAGGGGCTGGATGCGGGCGCGCAGATGGTCGCCGTATTCGGCAGGCGCAGCCATGACGTAGAGGACCGAAACCTCGCCGTGCCGCGCCAGCCCAGCCTTCATCAGGCGGCGCGCTGATAGACGGCGGCGAAGAAGCCGTCGGTGTCTGCGGTCGCCGGCGACAGTCGCAGACGCGCGCCGGACGCCAGTTCGGCGAACCTGGCCCGCGCGGCCTCGGTCAGTTGCGGCGCTGACAGCATGTCGGCGACGGGGACCGGTCGGAAGTCGGGATTCGCCGCCTCGAAGGCGTCGGCGCTGGCCTCGTTCTCGCGGGCCAGCATCGAACAGGTGACATAGACCAGACGCCCGCCGGGCTTCACCAGCTTGGTCGCCTGGCTCAGGATGCGGACCTGAAGCGCGTGCAGCTTCTCGACCTCCTCCGTCGTCAGACGCCAGGCGTCCTCGGGCCGGCGCCGCCAGGTGCCGGATCCCGAACAGGGGGCGTCGACGAAGACCAGATCGGCCTGGCCGTTGACGGCTTCCAGCCCGCCGCCGTTCTGGCCGATCAGCACCAGCTCGGCCTCGACGCCCGCGCGTTGCAGGCGAGGGCGGATGTTCTCGAGCCGCTTGTTGACGACGTCGGAGGCGATCAACTTGCCCTGCCCGCCCATCGCCTGGGCCAGACCCAGGGTCTTGCCGCCGCCGCCGGCGCAATAGTCCACCACGGTCGCGCCGGGTTGCGCGCCGGCCAGCCAGCAGACGATCTGGCTGCCTTCGTCCTGGATCTCGAACTTGCCGGCCTTGAACCCATCCAGCGCCTGGATATTGGGCGGCGGCTCCGACGGCACGCGCAGGCCCAGAACCGACCACGGCGTGCGGGCGACCGCCAGACCGGCGTCACGCAACTCGACCTCGACGGCATCCACCGTGGCGGCCGCGTCGTTCACACGCAGGTCGATGGGCGCGCGCGGCGCCATCAGGGCATGGGCCTCTTCCGCCCAGCGCTCCCCGAAGGTCGCCTTGAAATCCTCGACCACGAACTCGGGCAGACCGGCCGCGACCCAGCCCGGCAGTTCCCCCTGCCCCGCCGTGATCCGGCTGCGCTCCTGTTTCGACAGCGGACGCGGACCGTAGCCGTCGCCCGAGTGCAGCGCCTCGATCTCTTCCACCGACAGGCCGTCAATGGCGTGCAGCGATCCGATCACCAGGGCCCGACCGTCTTCGCGCCCGCCCATGATCCACGACAGTCGGCCGCGCGCCCGCAGCACCTTGTAGACATGATCGGCGATGGCGCGCCGGTCCTTGGACCCGGCATAGCGGTTGGCGGTCCCCCAGGCTTTCAGGACGGTTTCCGCCGGTTGGTTGCCCTGGGCGATGGAGTCCAGGACAGAGGCGGCGGCGGCGAGACGGGCGGCTGGGGTCAATGCGGACTTTCAGATCAAAGGAACAGGGAGGTCAGGACCATGACCAGTCCCGCGAGCGAGACCAGCCAGACCAGCGACCGGATATAGGGAATACCGAGGGCGTAGAGCGGCACATAGACGACGCGCGCCCAGAAATAGAGAGCCGAACCCCACACGGTCAGGGCGCTGGAAGCCTCGATCACATGGGCGATCAGCACCGCGCCGATGAACAGCGGCAGGGTTTCATACAGATTGGCCTGGGCCCGCTCGAGACGGCCGGTCAGCGGCTTCTTCGCCGCCGGCGTCTCGTCGCGCGGCCCCGCATTCCACTTCGAACCGAACTCGACCGTCCGCGCCCCGGCCGGCAGGAAGACCTGCACCAGCGCCAGGATCAGCGTCAGGGCCAGATAGGTCAGTTCGGTCGTCATGGCCTTATCCCTGTCTGTAGTTCGGCGCCTCGCGCGTGATCATCACGTCGTGGACGTGGCTCTCCCGCAGGCCCGCGCCGGTGATGCGCACGAAGCGCGCACGCTCCTGGAAGTCGGCGATCGTGCCGGCGCCCACATAGCCCATGGAGGCGCGCAAGCCCCCGACCAGTTGGTGCAGAACCGGGGTGATCGGCCCCTTGTACGGCGTCTGACCCTCGATGCCCTCGGGCACCAGTTTCTCGGACGAGACTTCCTTCTGGAAGTAACGGTCGGCCGAGCCGCGCGCCATGGCGCCGACCGAACCCATGCCGCGGTACGACTTGTAGGACCGGCCCTGGTACAGGAAGACCTCGCCGGGGCTTTCGTCGGTGCCGGCGAACATCGAGCCCATCATGGCTACATTGGCGCCGGCTGCGATGGCCTTGGCCAGGTCGCCCGAATATTTGATCCCGCCGTCGGCGATGACCGAGGCGCCCGTGCCCCTGGCGGCCCGCGCTGAGTCCATCACGGCCGTCAGCTGCGGCACGCCCACGCCCGCCACGATCCGGGTGGTGCAAATGGAGCCGGGACCGATGCCGACCTTGACCGCATCCGCGCCGGCGTCGATCAGGGCCCGCGTCGCATCATAGGTGGCGACGTTTCCGGCGATGACCTGCAGACGGTTCGACTCGCGCTTGATCCGCTCGACCACCTGGGCGACCGAGGCCGAGTGGCCGTGGGCGGTGTCGATCACCACCACGTCCACGCCGGCGTCGGCCAGGGCCATGGCCCGCTCATAGCCCGCATCGCCGACGGTCGAGGCCGCCCCGACCAGCAGACGACCCTGGTCGTCCTTGGCCGCATGGGGGAAGGCCTGGGCCTTCTCGATGTCCTTCATGGTGATCAGGCCGACGGCCCGATAGTCTTCGTCCACCACGATGACCCGTTCGATCTTGCGGGTCTTCAGCAGGTCGCGCGCCTCTTCACGGCTCGCGCCCTCGCGCACCGTGATCAGGTCGCCGGTCGTCATCAGCGAGGCGGCCGTCAGGTTCAGGTCGTTCTCGAACCGCATGTCGCGGTGGGTCAGCATGCCGACCAGCTTGCCCGTGGCCGGATCGACCACCGGGAAGCCGGTGATCTTCTTGCGGGCCACGATCTCACGCACTTCGCCCAGGGTCGTCTGCGGGCCGACGGTGACCGGATTGACCACCATGCCGCTCTCATAACGCTTGACGGCGCGGACCTGATCGGCCTGCTCCTCGATGGTCATGTTGCGGTGAAGCACGCCCAGGCCGCCGGACTGGGCCATGGCGATGGCCAGGCGGCTTTCCGTCACCGTGTCCATGGCGGACGACAGCAGCGGGATGTTCAGTTTGATGTCGCGTGTCAGCTGGGTCGAGACATCGACCATCGCCGGCATGAACTCGGACGGGCCGGGTTCGAGCAAAACATCGTCGAAGGTCAGTCCTTCGCGTATCTCCATAGGGAGTCTCCGTTTTGCGGGCCGCGTATAACGGTGCGGAGGGGGCCACGGCAAGGGTCTTGCGGCTTATGGACCCGATAGATTTTATTGGTTTGCAACCGAGGGGGCCAATGACCATTCTTGCAACATGGTCGGCGTCCTCCTCAGCACCGCGCGCAAACTGGCTCTGAAGATCGCCAGCTACGGCGTCATGCACCTTGTGGTGGCCATTCTGGTGGCCTTCGCCATCACGCGCGACTGGCGTATCGCCCTGGCCGTCGGCATGGTCGAACCCTTCTTCCAGACCATCGCCTATTCGATCCACGACCGGGTCTGGCACCGGGTCGAACGCCGCCGCATGGCCTCCAACATCGAAGAGGCGGCCGAGGCCTTCACCGCCCGGCTCGACATCATGTCGCCGGACGAACAGACCCGCGTCCACGACCACCATGGCCACAGCCACGCCCTGCCCCGCTCGTTCAAACAGGTGGCGGTCAAGACCGTGACCTATGGCGTCATGCATTTCGCTGTCGCGGTGGCCGTGGCCTACGCCCTGACCCAGGACATCCGCACAGCCCTGGCCATCGGCACCATCGAACCCCTGGTCCAGACGGTCTTCTTCACCGTCCACGACCGCATCTGGTCGCGCATCGAACAGCGCCGCGCCGGCCGGCAGCCGGCGACGGCCTGAGCCTCGGCGGCGCCGATTCCGCCGCCTACCGCTTGTTCAACGCCACCAGAAACACCTCGGCGCTGTCTTTCCGGCTCGACGCAGGCTTGACGTATTTGACCGTCTCGAACTCCTCGCGCAGTCGCGCCAGAACCCCTCCGGCGTCGCCGCCCTGGAAATTCTTGGACACGAAATTCCCGCCCGGCCGAAGGGTGCGGATGGCGAAGTCGGCGGCGATCTCGATCAGGGCGATGATCTTCAGGTGGTCGGTCTGGCGGTGGCCGACCGTATTGTGCGCCATATCCGACAGCACCAGGTCGGGCGCCCCGCCGATGGCGTCGATCAGTTGCTGGTCCACGCCCGGATGGGTGAAGTCGGCCTGCAACAGGGTCGAACCCGGGATCGGCTCGATCATCAGCAGGTCCACGCCCGCCACCGCGCCGGCCCCGCGATTGACCGCCACCTGGATCCAGCCGCCCGGCGCCGCACCCAGGTCGATGACCTTCGAGCCGCGCTTGATCAGGTGGAATTTGTCGTCGATCTCGATCAGCTTGAAGGCCGCGCGCGAACGCCAGCCCTCGGCCCGCGCCTTCTCGGACCATTTGTCGGCCAGCTGGCGTTTGATCCATTGCTGGCTCGACATCGACTTGGTGTCGGCCGTCTTCATTTTGGTGCCCATGCCGCGCCCGGCGGCGGTGCCGCCCGTGGGCGGTTTGACCATCCGGCGGCGTTCTTGGGGCTTTTCGTCTTCACTCATCGTTCCCACATAGCCCCGACCGGCGTTGCGGGCTATGTCCCGCCTCAAATCAACCCCAAGAGGACGACCGAAATGGCCGACACCCTGACCTTCACCCTGGACACCGGCGACGGCGAAGCCCGCGACGTGGTCATCAAGCTGCGCCCCGATCTGGCCCCCGGCCACGTCGAACGCATCACCGAACTGGCCTCGGAAGGCTTCTACGACGGCGTGGTCTTCCACCGCGTGATCGCCGGCTTCATGGCCCAGGGCGGCGACCCCACCGGCACCGGCACCTCCGGCTCCAAGAAGCCGAACCTGAAGGCCGAGTTCTCGGCCGAGCCGCACGTGCGCGGCGTCTGCTCGATGGCCCGCACCGCCGATCCCAACAGCGCCAATTCGCAGTTCTTCATCTGCCTGGACGACGCCACCTTCCTGGACCGCCAGTACACGGTCTGGGGTGAAGTCGAATCCGGCATGGAACACGTCGACGCCCTGCCCAAGGGCGAGCCGCCGCGCGCGCCGGGCAAGATCGTCAAAGCGACGGTCAACTAAGACTCGTCCCACCCTCGAAACCGTATCGGCTCGGCCGATGCGGTTTCGAGGCCTGCGGTCTAGGAGCGATCCTCGGCCGCGCCGTCGAACTGAACCGCCTGGCCGTCGCGCCAAGCGTCACGCAAGCCGTCCACCGGCAGGTTCGCGCCCAGCAGGGCCAGTTGATCGACCCACACCGTCGCCAGTTTGTCGACTGTGGACTGGCCCCAGCCCGGCGGCTGCTGACGCGCCCAGTTCTGCAAAGACTCCGCATTGAAGATCATCAGGAAGGCGCAGGCCACGAACAGGGTCTGGCTGGTCCATCGCCGCGCCCGCGACGCCTCGCCTTCTTCGTCCAGAGCCGGCGCCGGGGGAAAGGCGAACCGGCCCAGGGCGACCAGGGCGTTCTCGCGCGTCGGCAGGTCGTGGGCGTCGGCGGCGCCGATCCAGTCGCTGGACGGATCAGCCGCCACCGGTTCGTCCAGCGGCGGAAACGGCGACACCGGCGGGTGCGCCTGTGTCGGGAAGGGATCGACCGGGTCCGTGGGATCGCTCATCGTCGGTTCAACGCCTCAGAACTGGAAATAGATGAAGGGCGCCACGCCCTCGGGCCGCATCGCCTCGACCAGCAGGATGGCCGCCCCGATCAGCACCCCGAGCGTCGGCGACGGCGCCGTCTTCAGCCGCTCGGCCAGCCCCTCGACCGCGCGCGGCGGCAGCCCGTGCATCGCCAGCCCGCCGACGATCAGAACCAGCACGAAGGGCGTCACCAGGCTGAACGCCTCGAACCGTCCCAGCCCGGCCAGCATCTGCATCGCCAGGTCAAAGGTCTCGGCCCGGAACAGGATCCATCCCAGGCAGACGACATGGAAGGTGATCAGAATCCCCAGCCAGGTCGGGATGACCTTGCGGTCCTTCACCACTGCCCGGCCCAGCCGTTCCACCACCTGCGCCCCGCCGTGCAGCGCGCCCCAGGCCACGAAGGTCCAGGCCGCCCCGTGCCACAGCCCGCCCAGCAGCATGGTGATCATCACATTGAGGCATGACGACCACAGCCCTTTGCGCCCCCCGCCCAGCGGCACATACAGATAGTCGCGCAGCCAGCTGGACAGGCTAATATGCCACCGCCGCCAGAAGGCCTGCATCGAGGCGGCCCGATAAGGCTGGTCGAAGTTGCGCGGGAAGGAATAGCCCAGCAGGGCTGCGATCCCGATGGCCATGTCCGAATAGGCCGAGAAGTCGCAGTAGATCTGGACCGCATAGGCATAGACCGCCGCCGCTATGTCGATCGCCCCATAGGCCGACGGATCGAAGAAGACCGGATCGACCAGCCGCGTCGCCAGCTCGGACGCGATCACCGTCTTCTTGAACAGGCCCCAGACGATCAGCAGCAGCCCATGGGTCGCCATCTCGCGCGTCAGCCGGGGCACACGCGCGAACTGCGGCAACAGGTCCGACGCCCGCACGATGGGCCCCGCCACCAGATGGGGGAAGAAGCTCATCAGCAGCATGACGTCCAGCAGGCTCTCGGCCGGCGCCGTCTTGCCGCGATAGACGTCGACCACATAGCTGACGCCCTGGAAGGTGAAGAAGCTGATCCCCACCGGCAGCACCACCTGCAACAGGGGGAGGTCCCGTTCCCAACCGAATTGGGCAAGCAGATCAACAGCCTGTTCGACGAAGAAGCCGTAATACTTGAAGAAGCCCAGGATGGTCAGATTGGCGGCCACGCCCAGGCCGACCCACAGTTTGCGCCGACCCGCCTGGTCGCTGCGCACGATCAGGGCCGCCACGCCCCAGTTCAGCACGGCCGAGGCGATCAGCAGCCCCACGAACCGCCAGTCCCACTGGGCGTAGAAGAACCAGCTGGCCAGCAGCAGGAACAGTTTGCGCCGCCCGTTCTCCCGATCCAGGCTCCAGCTGACCAGATAGACGAACAGGAAGAAGACCGCGAAGGCCAGGGTCGGAAACAGCATCAGTCCGTCTCCCCCTTGGCCGCCGTCCAGCGGTCATAGGCCCCAATCAGATCCTCGCTCAGCACCCCGCCGATCCATTCCGTCCCGATGGAGGTGAAATGCACCCGGTCGGGCCGCATATAGGGTTCGGGCAGCGTCGCAAGCCGCTCCGCCGAACAGTCGCCCCCCATACGTCCGTACCAGTCCCAGAAGGCGACGCCCGTCTCGCCCGCGACTCGCCGCTGCACATCCCGGACCACCGCCAGCGACGCCGGGGCCGCCCGCGATCCGTCCGCCCCACAACCGCCCGCCATGCCTGACTTGAGCCCCTCCGGCGCCCCCAGGATCAGCAGCGACGCTCCCGGCGCCAGCCGCCGCAGCCGCTCGATCTGGCCCCGCAGCATGCCAGCGTAGGCCTCGGACTCCACCCCTTCAAATCCATCATTGACGCCAAAGGCCAGAATGATCAGCGACGGCCGCCACGCCTCCAGCTCCGCCGCGACCACGGCCTGATCCCGCGCCGCCAGATCCCGCAACTTCGCCCCGATCACACCCAGGTTCGACACCACCACGCCCGGCCCGCGCCGCTCGATCCAGACATCGTGCACGGTCACGGCCCCCGTCGGACTCAGCCTGACGGAAGTCGTCGCAGCGCCCAGCCGCAGGCTCCGACACAGGGGGGCCGCCTCGGTCGCGCGGAACTCCGCCTCGACCGTCTCTTCCGGCGTCGTCACCGTGATCCGTCCCGCCTGCGGCCCGCTGTCGCCGCACAGCCCCACAATGTCGAAGGCCGCGCCCGGCTCGGCGGTCAGGCTCAGCACCGCTCCCTCGACCGCCTCCGACCGCGCCCCGCTCAACCCCGCCCTCAGCGTCGCCGCCCCGTCCGGCCCGGTCAGGGGCGCGACCGATATGGGCCAGTTGTTGGCCGTCACCTCGACCTGCATCGGTCCATAGCCGGCATAGGGAACCCCTGGCGGCAACACCCCGCGCCCGCCCGCTCCGAACCGGGCCTGCAACCGTGCGCGCAGGGCGCCGGTGATCCGATCCCCGGCCGTATGGCTGTCGCCCATCTGAAGAATATGGACCGGCCGCTCGCCCTGGCCGATCTCCGCCGCCCGCAAGGCCTCGAATACCCCCTCCAGCGCCTCGACGCCGCAGATGCCTTCAGGACAGACCGACACCCCCGGCCCCGGCGCGGGCATGGGCGCATAGGGGACCTCGGTCCCGCTCTGCATCCCCAGCATCAGCACCGCCGCCCCCACGGCCCCCAGGCTCATGGTCAGCCGGTCGTCTGCAGCCGGGCCGCCGCCGCATCCAGGCCCGCGTCGCGCTTCAGCCGCTCCGCCACCGGCGCACCGATGCGGCGATAGCCGGCCATGGTCATGTGGATCCCGTCATTGGCCCGCATCAGCTGCGGCCGCCCGCTCGCGCCGGGCAGATAGGCCGCATATTCGCCCGCCGCATCGGCGGTGACGCCGGTCGTCTCGATCAGGGGCACGCCCAGGGCCGTCATCCGTTCACGCACCACGGCGTTGATCACCGCCATCTTCGCGTCGAACCCGGCCCGTTTCATCTTCGGCAGCCCAACCCAATAGACGGCCACGTCATTGGCCCGCAGCAGGCCGACCAGATCGTCGATCCGTTTCCCATAGGCCGCCTTCCAGCCGGGCGTGCCGAAGTCATGGATCACCCCGTCCAGGCTGATGCCCTGGGCGTCATTGGTCCCGAACATCACCACCGCCGCATCGACCGGCGTCTCGCTCAATTGCCGCGCCGTCTTGGCCTGGATGTCCACATAGTCATAGCGGGACAGGCCGGTGGAGACCGCGCTGAACTGGGTCACAGTGACCCCCTTCTCGCCATGCAGATCACGGTACAGGGCGGCCCAGAGGCCGTCCGCCATCGAATCGCCGAACACGCCGATCCTCAGTTCGCCCTGCGCGAGCCGCGCCTTCAACGGCGTCGCTGCGGCCTTCGCGACCGGCGCCGGCGCCGGGCTCTCGACCGGACTGGCGACCGCCGGCGGACTGGCCGAGGCGTTGGCGGTTCCGCCCAGCATCAGGGTCGGATGGCGCAGCCAACCGCGCCCGTCCGGCGTCAGCATCAGGCCGATCACGACCCCGACGACCAGGGCCGCCGTCAATCCGTTGATGCCTGCGCGCAAGACCGCCCCCGTCGAAAACAGGGTTAGCTATAGCTTAACGACCCCGCCCTGCGCCATGCCGGTCCCGTGTCAGGCGAAACGACAGCGACCTCAGCCGAACCGCCCCTCGGCCCAGCGCGCGGCGAAATAGCCGCCGGTCGCCGAGATCGTGGTCAGAACCGTCCCCCAGATCAGGTCGATCACCGTCAGCTTGGTCTGCCAGATCTCCAGCGTCGCCTGATTGGTCAGGTCATAGGTGGCGTAGGCGACGAAGCCCAGCGCCGCCCCGTTGATCGCCGCCCGCGTCCAGCTTCCGTCCTTCAGGGCCGGGGCGATGGCCAGGAAGACCGTCCCGGCGATGGAGATCAGATAGAACAGCACCGCCGCCCTCATGTCCGGCTTGTCCGCCAGGATCGGCCCCAGCACCGGCTTGTAGAACCGGTCGGTCATGGTGGTCAGCCAGACGGCGTCGATCACCGCAAAGGTGATCCCGGCGCCCAGATAGGCGAAGACATATTTGATCACGACAAACTCCTCAGGTGGGTTTCAGGCGATAGTGGCTGACCGCCCAGGTGCGGCCCCGGTCGTTGCCGAACAGACCGGCGGTCGCCAGGTAGAAGCGCCGCCAGCGCCGGGTCCACAGCTTGGCGTCGTCGCCATAGGTCTCGCGCATCAGCACAGCGATCCGCACAGCGTTGCGATCCATATTGGCCAGCCAGTCATTGGCGGTGCGGGCGTAGTGGCCGCCGTTCCAGGTCCACTCCTGCTCGACCGCGAAAAGGTCAGGGAACTGCCGGATCAGACCGTGGCTGGGCATGATGCCGCCGGTGAAGAAATGCTGGGCGATGAAGTCGCCGCTGTCGGTGTGATCGAACCGATAGGGGGCGTCGCGGTGGGTGAAGACATGGATGAACATCCGCCCTTCCGGCTTCAGCCAGGACCGGGCCTTGGTCAGCAGGGCCCGCCAGTTGGCCATATGCTCGAACATCTCGACCGAGACGATCCGGTCGAACCTATGGTCGGTGTCGAACAGGTTCATATCCTGGGTCACGACCGTCAGATTGCTCAGCCCCCGCGCCCGGGCCTGGGCCTCGATATGGCCCCGCTGCCCGTGACTGTTCGACACGGCCGTGATCCGCGCCCGGGGATAGGTCTCGGCCATCCACAGCGACAGCGAACCCCAGCCGCAGCCCATTTCCAGAATGGCCTGACCGTCCGCCAGATCGGCGTGGGTGCAGGTCGCCAGCAGGGCCGCGACCTCGGCCTGGTCCAGCGTCTCCGTCCCCGTCGGATACAGGCAGCACGAATATTTCAGCCGCTCGCCCAGGCACAGGCGGAAGAACTCGGGCGGCAGTTCGTAATGCTGCCGGTTCGCCGCATCCGCATGTTCGGCGATGACCCGCTCGGCCATCTCGCGCGCGAACGCCGCCGGGTCATGCGGCCCGTCGCGATCCAGGCGCCGACGCGCCTCCGTGACCAGACTGTCGATCGCCGGGCGGGTGACGAAGTCCGGAAAGGGCGCGTCCTGCAGCTGGCGAATGGCGACATTGGTCAGGTTCATGCAGGCGCTCCCGTCAGATCACGAGGGATACGCTTTGGGGCGACATTCGGATGCGGCGCGATTGCCGCCGCGACCGCTTGCCCGCAAGATCGCTTCCGGACTATGAGCGGAAGACGCCGCGATATTCATCAGACGGTGAAAAGGGAGAGCGATGGAAAAGATCTATGCTGACGTCACGTCCGCGCTGGAGGGCCTGACCTTCGACGGCATGACGGTCATGTCCGGCGGCTTCGGCCTGTGCGGCATCCCCGAGAACCTGATCGCCGCCCTGCGCGACAGCGGCGTCAAGGGGCTGACGGTCATCTCCAACAACGCCGGGGTCGACGGCTTCGGCCTGGGCCAGCTGCTCGGCACCCGCCAGATCGCCAAGATGATCTCGTCCTACGTCGGCGAGAACAAGGAGTTCGAGCGCCAGTATCTGGCCGGCGAACTGGAGCTGGAGTTCAACCCGCAAGGGACCCTGGCCGAACGCATCCGTGCCGGCGGCGCCGGCATCCCCGCCTTCTTCACCGCCACCGGCGTCGGCACCCTCGTCGCCGAAGGCAAGGAGGTTCGCGAGTTCGACGGCCGCAAATACGTGATGGAGACCGGCCTGATCGCCGACCTGTCCATCGTCAAGGCGTGGAAGGCCGACGAGCGCGGCAACCTAGTGTTCCGCAAGACCGCCCGCAACTTCAACCCGATGATGGCCACCGCCGGCAAGGTCACCGTCGTCGAGGTCGAGGAGATCGTCCCCGTCGGCTCGCTCGATCCCGACCACATCCACACGCCGGGCGTCTATGTCGACCGCCTGATCCAGACCGTGTCCGAGAAGCGCATCGAACAGCGGACGGTGCGTCATAGGGAGCCGGGCTCAAGTAGCGAAGCGGTAGCCCAAGGAGGGCATGTCTGATGCCCCGTACCCGCGAACAACTGGCCGAACGCGCCGCCCAGGAGCTTCAGGACGGCTTCTACGTCAACCTGGGCATCGGCATCCCGACCCTGGTGGCCAACTACATCCCCGCCGGCATGACCGTGACCCTGCAATCCGAGAACGGCATGCTGGGCATGGGC
The DNA here is from genome assembly GCF_059415785.1 of Brevundimonas sp. GW821-FHT10A07. Taxonomy (NCBI): domain Bacteria; kingdom Pseudomonadati; phylum Pseudomonadota; class Alphaproteobacteria; order Caulobacterales; family Caulobacteraceae; genus Brevundimonas; species Brevundimonas sp. GW821-FHT10A07. The sequence goes on along the minus strand of NZ_JBWKNX010000001.1, from coordinate 44,778 downwards.
CCCTTCCCCTATGAGGGCGACGAGGATCCCGACCTGATCAACGCCGGGAAACAGACGATCACCGAGATCCCCGAGTCGTCCTACTTCAGCAGCGCAGACAGCTTCGCCATGATCCGCGGCGGCCACATCAACCTGTCCATCCTGGGCGCCATGGAGGTGGCCCAGAACGGCGATATCGCCAACTGGATGATCCCCGGCAAGCTGGTGAAGGGCATGGGCGGGGCCATGGACCTAGTCGCCGGCGTCAAGCGCGTGGTCGTGGTGATGGAGCACGCCAACAAGCACGGCCAGTCCAAGGTGCTGAAGGCTTGCACCCTTCCCCTGACCGGCACGGGCGTGGTCAGCCGCATCATCACCGACCTGGCAACCTTCGACGTCAAGCCTGACGGCGCTGGCCTTGAACTGATCGAACTCGCCGACGGCGTCACCCTGGACGAGGTCGCCGCCAAGACCGAGGCCGCCTACACAGTGGCGGCCGGGTTGAAGGCGACCTGAAGCGCCCGTTCGGGGTCGCCTAATCGAACCTTGTTGGGTGATGACGCGCCCGCTAGTGTCGATGACCCGGAGGTCCTGCGTGACCTTCGGATGCGACCCCAGGGCGCCCGCTCCCCGGCATCCAACGCCTCTCAAGGCGAGAACAGGCGACCTCCGTCACATGGCGACTTCGCTCCAGGCGCGGCCCGCAGCCTCCGACGGCCCCGCCTTGCCGGAAGCGGCCGATCTCGGCGCCCGTCTGATGGCGCGCCAGGCGGGCGACCGCCGCTTCGGCGCCCCGATCCACGCCTGGTATCCGGTGCGCGCCGCTCGGACCCGCACCGCCACGCGGGCTCAGCTTCACGGCGAATGGATCGACCTGCCGGCCACGGTGGCCCCGGACGCCGTCCAGACGACGGCCTGCGGCGGTTGGCGACTGATCAACCGCCTGGGACTGATCTGGGCCTGCCCCGCCGGCTCCGTCGCCCCGCCCGACCTGCCTCCGACGCCCGAGGCGCCCCTCGCCCTGATCGCCTACTCCAAGGCTCCCGCGCGCGCCGACTACGACCAGGCAGTCCTGGGCCTGCTGGACCCGGCCCATGTGCCGATGATCCATAACGCCTGGTGGTGGCGCAGCCAGGCGCGACGCACCAAGACCAAGAGCTACAGCCCCTCGCCCTTCGGTTTCACCGCCATCGCGGCGGACGCCTTCGCCTCCACCCCCGCCTATGATCTGGTGTCCGAGGACCGCAAGGTCAGTATCGAGTTCCGCCTGCCGTCGATCCGTCTGGAACGCGTCACGGCCCGCGGGTTCGAGCTGATCAATCTGACCACCGTCACGCCCCAGGCGGAAGGCGACGTCGTGATCCGCAACCTGATCCTCTGCTCGGTCGCCGCCCTGCGGTTCGGCAGCCCGCTGCTGTCGGCCTGGGGCCGGACCTTCCTGCGTCAGGACGTGGCCATACTGGAGCGGCTCGAGGGCCGCAGCCCGCATCTGCCGCTGGTCTTCGCCGGCGACCCGGATCGCCCGTCCGCCTTCTATTTCGCGTCGAAGGCCGCCCTGCTCCGCGCCCAGCGCGACGACGCCCCCTACAGGAACCCGGTCGGCGCCGAGTCCCTCCAGTGGGTCACCTGAGCCGGGCCCCAGCCCTCACTTCGCCGACTGAATCGTCCAGTCGGCGATCTGGGTGTTGATGTCGCGCGTCGCCGTGTCGAAGGCGGCGACGATGGCCGAGATCCGGTTCTCGCCCGCCGGCTGGGTCACATTGAAGACCCGCTCCACCGATCGCCCCTGTTCAGGACGGATCGCCGCATCCCCGCCGGTGCGACGCTCGGGCGTCGAACGCAGCTGGGCGCGAGCGGTGATCACCACGTCCGGCGTCGCCCCCGGCGCGTCGTAGCGCGCTTCGAAGCGCGTCACCGTGACCTGCAGCACCAGCGGCGGCGTGCCGGGTTCGCGTCGGCCCAGAACGCGGATCTGGTCGGCCCGATTGGCGAAGGCCGCCTTCAGGCTGTCGTCGAACAGGGTCGCGGCGGGCGACACCCAGCGCGCGCCGCCGATATAGGCGGTTTCCGTCCCCGTGACGCCCAGGATCCGGTCGTCGCCGGTCGCTTCCGGAAACTCGATCCGGCGGATCGACACCGACAGGGGGGCGGGCGTGTCGCCCTCTGCCGAAGGAGCGTCCAGCGGCAGGCCGAACCGGTAGTTCTGCACCGGGTCCGGCGTGGACAGCAGAGAACAGCCGCCCAGCGAGACGACGACGCCGGCGACGGCGCCCAGTTGCACCAGGGAACGGATCACGGCTGCACCTCCAGCTCTTTCGATTGCGGTTTGCCGATGAAGTCGCGCGGGCTGGCGCGGACGTCGTCGATCAGGGCCTGCAGCGACCGGGTCGCCTCCTGCAGTTCCTCGATGGTTCCACTCAGTTGCGGCAGGCTGGACGTCGCGAAGTCGCCCAGCGGTCGTTCCAGCCCGGTGATCGAGCGGTTGGCCGAGGCGATGGCCGTGCGGGCCTCCGCCGTCGCCTGGTTGATGTTGGCGATGGCTTCGCGGCCGTCGGTATTGACGACGGCGCGCATGTCGGCCGCCAGCCCCTGATACTCAAGGATGGTGGCGTTGGCGTTCTTCACCGCCGCCTCCAGCTCGGCGAAGATGGCCTTGCGGGCCTCCAGCTCGGTCGTCAGGGCCTCGACGTTCTTCACACTGGTCGAGAAACTGCGGATATTGTCGTCGGACATGACGCGGTTGATGCGGTTCAGCGCATCAACCGTCTGGGCCAGCACCGTGCCCGAGCCGCTCAGAAGCTCGGCGATCGGCGACGGCTGGCTTTGCAGCACCGGCACCACATTGTCCGGATACTGGTCCTTCAACAGGGCGCTGTTGGGCGAGCCGGCGGTGATCTGGATATAGTTCAGGCCTGTGATGCCCTGCGGCTCCAGCTGGGCGCGGGAGGTCACGCGCACCGGTGTCGTACCGTCCACGCGAACCCGCGCGATGACCTGGTCGCCGCGCTTGGTGTCGATGTTCAGGTCGGTCACCTCGCCGACGCGGATGCCATTGAAATGCACCTCGCCGCCTTCCGACAGGCCATTGACCGGCCCATAGAAGACGATGTCGTAAATGTCGTAGTCGCTGTTGAACTGCAGTCGGGCCAGCCAGATGGTGAACACCGCCAGCGCCGCCATAAGGCAGACGGTGGCGATCCCGACGGCGGCGTAGTGTGCGTCTCGTTCCATACTCGGCTCTCCTCAGGCCGCGGTCTCGAGCGCGCAGCAGGCGAAAGTAGTCGCCGGTTTCGCCGCCCGCTGCGCGCTCATTTTGACATTTCCGGTTCCGACCGCGCCGAGGCGCGGTCGGAACCGTGGGCGGCGCGACCGCGCGGCCCCAGGAAGTATTCCTTGATCCACGGATGGTCGGAGCGTTCCAGCTCCTGCACCGTGGCCTTTTCGACGACCCGTTTGTCCGCCAGCACCGCCACCTCGTCGCAGATGGCGTACAGGCTATCGAGGTCGTGTGTAATCATGAAGACGGACAGGCCCAGATCGTCGGCCAACTGCCGGATCAATTCGTCGAAGGCCGCCGCCCCGATGGGGTCCAGGCCCGCCGTCGGTTCGTCCAGGAAGACCAGTTCGGGATCCAGCGCCAGGGCCCGCGCCAGACCGGCCCGCTTCTTCATCCCGCCCGACAGCTCCGCCGGCTTCAGATGATGATGCTCCGGTTTCAGACCGACCATGGCGATCTTCAGCTCGGCCAGTTCGTACATCACCGACTTGGGCAGTTTGGTATGTTCGACCAGGGGCGCCGCCACGTTCTCGAGAACGGTCAGGGATGAGAACAACGCCCCCTGCTGGAACAGGATGCCGGTGCGCTTCTCGATATCCGCCGCCTGATCGTCCGTCAGGGTGGCGCGGTCGTAGCCCAGCACCTTGACCGACCCGCCCTCGGGCTCCTTAAGGCCGATGATGGTGTTCAGCAGCACGGTCTTGCCCGCGCCCGATCCCCCGACCACCCCCAGGACCTCGCCCCGTTTCAGGTCCAGGTCCAGGTTCTCGTGAATGGTCCGGTCGCCGAACTGGCTCAGCAGGCCGCGCACCTCGATCAGGTTCTCGGTCTTGTCCTCCGGGGCGGCGGCCGACATCGTCGCATCGGTCATATGTCCAGCTCCAGGAACATCAGGGCGAAGACCGCGTCCAGCAGGATGATGGCGAAGATCGCCTGCACCACCGCCGCCGTCACCCGCCGGCCCAGGCTCTCGACATCCCCGGCCACCGACATCCCCTGACGACAGCCGATGGCGGCGATCACCAGGGCGAAGACCGGCGCCTTCACCAAGCCGACCATCATGTGCTGGGCCATGCTCCCGTCTTCGACCAACCGCTGGAAGAAGAAGGCCGGCCCCAGGTTCAGGGAGCTCCAGCACACGATCAGACCGCCCAGCAGGCCGCCGATCATGCCCATGAAGGTCAACAACGGCAGCATCAGCACCAGGGCCGCCAAGCGCGGCACCACCAGGGCCTGGAACGGATTGACGCCCATCACCTGCATGGCGTCGACCTCCTGGTTCATCCGCATGGACCCGATCTCGGCTGCAAAGGCCGAGGCCGACCGCCCCGCCAGCAGGACCGAGGCGATCACCACCGCGAACTCGCGGAACATGGCCACGCCGATCAGCTGGACCGCGAAGACCTGGGCGCCGAAGTCGGTCAGCAGGTCCACGCCGATGAAGGCCACGACCGCGCCGATGAAGAAGTTCGTCACCATCACGATGGGGATGGCGTCCAGACCCGCGCGCTCGGCCTGGCTGACCCAGGCGGGCCAGCGGATGCCGCCTGGATTTTTGGCGGCCTCGACCACGGCCTCCATCAGACGTCCCAGGAAGGCCAGGGACAGCATGGCCTCGGCCCCGAAATCATAGACGCCCCGCCCGATCTTGGCGAAGGCGCGGGTAAAGGCGCCTGGCTGCTTCGGCGGAGGCGAGCTCTTGCGCTCCAGGGCCTCGATCATCGTGTAGATGCGGCCCGCCTCAGGCCGCTCCGTCCACGCCGACTTGGGCACGCCGCAATGCGACGCCTGCACCAGGGCCAGGGCGCCGGCCGTGTCGAAACGGCCCAGGTCGCGGGTGTCCACGCTTTCGATCTTGCGGCCGTCAAGATCCTTGCCGAGCCGTTGCGGCAAACGGCCCAGGGCCGTCGTCGTCCAGTCGCCGACCAGGCGCAGCTTCGCCGTCCCGTCGCCGGCGTCCGTGATTTCGTAATCGGTCTGGCTCATCGCGCCCCGGAAGTCAGAACGGGCATCAAGCGACTTCCCAACCTATGAAGGGGACCGCCGAAAACCCGACACGCCTCATGGTCAAGCCCAAGAGGGAAGTCAACGCGCGATGACATTTGCACGGCGCTTTCCTTTCGCACTGTGTCGGACCTGCGTCCCCCATAGGATATTCCCCACCGCCACGCTGGCGCTACAACGGCAACGCCGCCAGAGCGGATTCGTTCGTTCTTCAACCGATAAGGCGTCGCGCGGCGGTCAGATCCTCGACGAAGGCCCGTTGCGTCTCGGCCTTGGCGGCCCTGTCCGGCAGTCGCAGCAAATAGGCCGGGTGGACCGTCAGCATTCCGACTGATCCTTCGTCCAGGCCAGGGCCGCCCCCTTTCCCTGGTCACCGCCGGCTCATGCAGAATGGAACGCCTCGGGAATCAGGGAGGCTGGAGCTCGGACTATCGCAGCAGATCCAGCAGCGACGTGCTGCGCAGCGAATTGATCACCTGCGCCGAGGCCTGGATCGCCACCTGCGCCATCTGCAGGTCGGTCACGGCCTGGGCCGGGTCATAGCCCGTCTTTTTCAGCATCATCTTGTCGAGCGCGATCTTCTGGGATTCGTGCGCTTCGAGGGCGGATTCGACGTGGTTCTGCACCAGACCATTCTTGGCGTTCTGGTTGGTCACGCCCTGATTGGCCTTGTCGAGCTGGGTCATCTGGGCGTTCAGGAAGGCCGTGACGCCCGCCCCCGGCTGGCCCGTCAGGGTGCCGACGCCCGTGGGCGTATAGGTCACGCCGTCGATGATCACCGGCGTGCCGTTCTGATAGGCCTGCATGTTGCGGAACACCTCGGTCAGGGGGCCGCCGATTTCGTCCGCGAGGAAGCCGGTCTCGACCATGGTGTTCTCGTCGATGCGCGACTTCTGCTTCAGGCTGTCGTTCGCAAAGGTCGAGGCGGTCGAGGGGGCGGCGGCCAGATCGGCCATGGTCTTGGCCGTCGCCGGCGCGACGTCGCCACGCCCGCCGGAGAACAGATAGGAGCCCTGATGCTCGGCGTTCAACCCGCCCTGGACGTTCTGGTAGTGCAGACCCAGTTCGGTCATCAGATTGGTGATGCTGCCGGCGGCCAGCCCATTGGCGATGGCCTCGCGGGCGCCCGTGCCGGCTTCGTAGATCCGGCCCATGGCCAGGTCCTGGGCGCTCAGTCGCGCCGCCGCGCTCTCGCCGGCGCCGATGAACCCTTCCAGCCGGGCCTGGGTCGAGGTCAGACTGGTCAGCTGTTCCGCGCCCCGGCCATAGCCGGCCATGTCGGTGGCGATCTTTTCGCTGCCCATTCGCTCCTGCGCCAATTCGGCGCGACTCTGGGCCGTCATCAGATTCAGGAGGGCGGACTGATAGTTTCCGGCGGTGGCGACACGCGTCATTTCAGCATCCCGATCAGGGTGTCGTACATGTCCTTGCTCGCCTGGATCAGGCGGGCAGAGGCGTTATAGGCTTGCTGGAAGGTGGTCATATTGACCAGTTCCTCGTCCATGTTGACGCCTTCGGCCGAGGCGCGACGACTGTCGGCCTCCTGCGATAGGGCCGTCGCCGTCTCGCTGCGCGTCTTGGCCGCCGAGGCCTTGCCGCCGATGTCGCCGGCGAAGTCCGCCGCATAGGACGACAGGGTCTTGCTCCCGCCGCTGTTGCCGCCGGCGGAGGCGAAATTGACGTTCTTCTTGCCCGCGTCCGCCAGCAGAAGTCCGCCGCGACCGTCGTTCTTGCTCAAGGCCGGCGTTCCGGCGGCGGCCGACAGGTTCAACTGGGCCAGCGCCAGCTTGGCCGGGTCCTGCTGGATGTCGCTGCGGACGCTGTAGCCCCCCGCCCGCGTCGCGCCCGTACCGCCCAGACCGAACAGCTGCGACATGGAAACGCCGGACGGATCCTGGGTCGTGCCGTCCTTGACCACGCTCATAGTGGTGGCGCTGGCGTCATAGGCCTTGAAACTCAATACGCCCGAGGCGTTCAGGCTGAAGGCGCCGAACCGCCCCACGCCCGCGACCGGATCGTTCAGCGCGGACAGCAGTTCGCCCATGGTCCCGGTCCCGGCGGGGACCGCCACCGTGACGTCCCGCAGTCTCGCGCCGGACTCGCTGCCGATGCGGAAGGTCAGACTCTCGCCCGCATCGAAGCCGTGCTGCGACGTCAGGCTCAGACCGGTTTCATAAAAGGTCGGCGTCTTGGTGCTGACCAGGTCGTTCAGCCCGAACCAGTGCGAGAAGCCTCGGCCGCCCTTGCTGCTCGGCGTCGCCGCATCGTCGGCGATGGCGATTCCGTTTCCGGCCTGGCCCTCGATCCGCAATTGTCCATCGGAGAAGCCGACCGTCGCCGTCCCCCCCAGTTGGGCGTTGACCGTCGCCAGGAAGGTCGTCGGATCGGCGGCCACCCCGTTGACCGTCATGGTCGCGCCGGAGAAGACGATCTCGGCCGAACCCTGGATCACGCCGGCGCTGTTCACCGTCGTGATCGTGGTCTTGCCGGTAAAGCCGGTCAGGGCGTTCGTCAGTGACTGGCCGGTGTTTCGTCCGGTCAGACTGGTCGGCGCGGGCACGGCGCTGTTGGCGTTGTGGGCCCGGTTCAGTTCGTCGGCCATCTTGGCCGTCAGTTCGCCCAGACGGGCGGCGGCGGCCGGGGCGTCGATGTCGCGCAGTTCGACCAGCCCGCGGATCTCGCCCGACGAGACCCCGTCCAGCAGCGGCCAGCGCGTGCCGTTCGGTTCGGTGATCATGATGTCGGAGAAGGCCGTCGTCGCGTCCACCGTCCCCGCCGCCTTGTAGGACAGGGTCGCATTCCCTTCGCCGACCAGGGTCGTGCCCGTCCCGGTCCGCAAGGTGACGCCCCCATTGGCCCGGGCCTCCACCTTGACGTCCATATATTTGGACAGTTGGTCGATCAGCGTCTGTTGGGCGTTCTGTGCGCCCGTCACGTCCTGATTGATGACCGTTCCGGCGGCGATCGTCTTGTTGAGCTTGGCGATCTGTTCCAGCAGCGGATTGATCGTCTCGACCGCGTTCTGAAGCCGCCCGTCGGCTTCCTGGCGCGCCGCCTGGATCTGGGTGGCGATGCCTGCGGCCTCATTGAACAAGGCCTGGGTCTTGTAGATCGTGTCCTGGCGCGCGGCGGAAGAGGTGGGGCTTTCGCCCAGGGTCGCATAGCTGGCGAACAGCTTGTCTATGTCCGCGAAGAAACCGCCGTCGCCGCTGGGATCGCCGAACCGGGTCTGGATCTGGTCGTACAGTTCATACCGCACGGTCTCGCGCGCCGCGTCCGCATTGGCGCTCATCCCCGCAGCCTGCAGGAACCGATCGGTCGCCAGCCGAACCCGCGCGATATCGACGCCGGCGCCATAGCCCTGGGTTACGGCCGCCGTCTGATCGACGGTCTTGCGCACATAGCCCGGCGTATGGACGTTGGCGATATTGTCCGACGTCACGCGCAACTGGGCCTGGGCCGTCTGGAGGCCCGAGGTCGCGATATTCATGATCGACGTCAGCGACATGGACCGGCTCCCCTCGCCCCACCCGGCAAGCCCTGCCCTGCCATGCGCAGATCTTGCCCGGCCACGCGCCGCCGCCGCTCAACCAGAGCGTTGTTTTTAAACGACATCGCGGATCGCGCAGTCTTCATGGTCCGCAAGGTGCGCAAGCGTCGGGCCAACATGTCCGTCGCGACATGACGAAGGCCTGAGGACTTCGATTTCGATCCAGACGCGACGCATTCCAAGCCGGGCAAAAAAGGGGCGAACGCACGGCAAGAAAGGCCCACGCCCGATGGCCGGCTTTTGGCAGAATCCTATTTTTCCCTTTTAAATCAATGAATATGCAACTGGCCCGCCCCTTGCGACGGGCTGTTGGAAGAACCAGGCGCAGCAGGCGCCGCCCACTCCTGAAGGTCGCCTGCCTCTCATGCCGTCCGCATTCGCCCTGTTCGCCTCCGCGCCTCCGGCCTCCGCCGGATCGGCCGCTGCTGCGCCGGGCGCCACAGACAGCGAGACCGCCAGCCTGTTCTCCTCGAACCTGGCCGACGCCATCCAGGGCGTAAAAGCAGACGCCGCAAAGGCCGAAACTGCACATCGGACGCCGGGCCGCCTCTCGCTCCCGGTGATCTCCAGCCCGGAGATGGAAGCGGCCGAGACGTCCGATGCTTCTCCCACCCTGGCGGAAGCGGTGGACGTCGCACCTGACGCCTTGATCGCCGTTGAAGCGCCGACCTCAGACGCCGCCCCCGACGCCGCGCCCGACACCGAACAGACGGATACGCCCGTCGCACCTTCCGACCTCGCGGCTGCGGCTCAACCTCCTCTCCCGCAGCCGGCTCCTGTGACCGCCCCCATTGTTGCGCCGACCACAGCGTCCGAACCCTCGCTTGAAACAGCGGCTGCCGAGGACGCAAGCTTTGGCCAGACGACAGCGGTCCTTGAACAGGGCGCCGCGGCAGGCGTGACCGTTGAGCCCTCCGCTCAGCAGAACGCGACGGCCGCGACCGAAACCGCGTTGGTCGAGGCAAGGCCTGCCCCATCGCCGATCCCGGACGCCCCCACGCAGACTCCGATCAACGGCTCGGCAGAGACCTCCCCGCACGAACAGAGCCTGGCCCAGAATCACGAAACGGCTGCGGCGGCGCCCGTCGCCCCTGATGTCGACCAGACACTCGCCGCTCTGGCCGTGCAGCAAGTCCACGCCGCCGAGTCATCTCCGCCCGTCGCCAAAGACGACGTGACGACAAAGGCGCCTTTGCCGGAATCGGGGATGACGGGACAGGCTTCGGCTGGCGTGAAGAACGCCCCACCCTCGGCCCCCGACAAATCAGCCGTGGCGGCCGACGCCTCTATCGTGAAGCCGGCCGAAAAGGCGGCGACAAAGCCGGTCTCGGAACCCGTTCAATCCGCCGGCGCCAGCGCCGTTTCTCCCAAAGGCGAGACCGCCGCGCCGAAGATGGACGTGAAGGTCTCGATCCAATCGGCCAACCTCGCGGCGCAGCCCGTCCAGACGGTCGCGGTAATCTCGAGCCTGGCGGTCGCCGAAGCGGTTCAGGCCATAGACGCCAAAGTCGAAGTCCCGACTGAACCGTCTGACGCAGAGCCCGCGCCGGTCATCGCGACATCGCAACCGGCTGAAAGCGCGCCTCCCAAGGCGGCGACGACGCCCATGACGAACGCCGCCCAACCCAACCCGGCCTCGACCAAGCCCGCGCCCGCCGAGGCGAGCCCAAGTCAGAACGTGGCGCAACCGGCGCTCGGCGACCACATCGCCATGGCGGACGCAACGCCGCTCCCGGCCCAGAACGCCGCCTCGACCGAAGCCGCGCCGACCGGGACCGTTCCGGTCCTCGATGCGGCCATGACGTCGCTTGACCCGGCCACGCCTGTCGATGGCGCCACGGAAGCCCGCGCGCTCGATGCGGCGACGACCACGACCCAAACGACCAGCGCCTCATCCCTGTCGCGCGCCACCATCGAAACGACGGCCCATCTCGCCGCCCAGATCGCCCGCAAGCTCGAGGGACGCTCCACCCGCTTCGACATGGTGCTGACGCCAGAGGATCTGGGTCGGGTGGACGTGAGCCTGGAGATCGGCGCCGACGGCCGGCTCGCCGCACGCCTAGCCTTCGACAATCCGGCCGCCGCCGCCGAATTGCGCGGCCGCGCCGACGAACTGCGTCGCCAGCTTCAGGACGCCGGTTTCCAACTCGCCAGCGACTCGCTCGACTTCACCCAACGCGACACCTCGTCCGGCGGCGGTTTCGACCGCCAGCAGCAGCAGCACCAGAGCCTGTTCGCACGCGGCGCGCGCCTGACCGCCCAAGCCGACCTTTCCATTGCGCCGCCCCAGGGCGCCTGGACCAACCATTCCCAGACGCGCGACCGCGTCGATGTGAGGGTCTGACCCCATGGCCACCGCCGTTTCCTCCGTCGACGCCTCCGGCCGCCTGAACAGCGGCACGACGATGCTGGCCTCGAACTTCGAGACCTTCCTGACCCTGCTGACCACGCAGATGAAGAACCAGGATCCGTTGTCGCCGCTCGATTCCAACGAGTTCACCGCCCAACTGACCCAGATGGCCGGTGTGGAGCAGCAACTGCTGACCAACGACCTGCTGACCAGCCTAGTCGCGGCTCAGTCGGGCAATCTGAACAACGCCGCCGCCTATATCGGCAAGGAAGTGACCGCGGCCTGGTCGGCCACGACACTGAAGGACGGCAAGGCGGACTGGAACTACGAACTGGCGTCCGACGCCGCCGCCGTCACGCTGAAGGTCCTGGACAGCAAGGGCAAGATCGTCTGGGAAGGTCCGGCGCCCGACAAGTCCCAAGGACTTCACTCCTTCACCTGGGACGGCAAGACGAGCGGCGGCGAAGTCCTGACGGAAGGCGTCTATACGCTGAAGGTCTCGGCGATGGACTCCAAGAACGCCAACGTCGCCAGCCAGGCGCTGACCCAGGGCCGGGTCAAGGGCGTCGAAATGTATAATGGCGAACCGTACCTAGTGGTCGGCGAGACCATACTCCCCCTCTCGACCGTGATCTCGCTGAACGAGATCGCCGACAAACCGAGCAACGACGATACGGAGAATCCGGACGTCCCGACCGAGGAGGCGGCCGCATGATGCGCTCCGCCGCCTTCCCGATGAATTCCATTCAAGGAGCGTCTTCATGAGCTTGAACAGCGCAATGCTGGCCGGCGTGTCCGGCCTGGCCGCCAACTCCGCCGCCCTGGCGGCGATCTCGCAGAACATCGCCAACGTCAACACCGTCGGCTACAAACGCTCGCAGGGCGAATTCCAGACCCTGGTCAACAGCCAGACCCGCGCCGGCGGTTCCTATTCGGCGGGCGGCGTGATGGCCAACACCCGGGCCTTCGTCAGCCAGGAAGGCCAGCTCCAGCGCACGACCGCCAGCACGGATCTCGCCGTGAGTGGACAGGGCTTTTTCGTCACCACGACCCAGGCCGAAAACGTCGGCGCCACGGACACCCGCCTGTTCACCCGCGCAGGCGCCTTCCGCGTCGACAACCTGGGCTATCTGAAGAACAGCGCCGGCCTTTACCTGCAGGGCTGGCCGGTGGATTCCAACGGGGAGATCGCGACCGACCCGTCCGACCTGTCGCGCTTGCGCTCGGTGAATATCGGCTCGGTCGGCGGCACGGCCGAGCCGACCACCCGCGTCCAGATCAACGCCAACCTGCGCTCGACCCAGGCCGTATCCAGCCCCGCTGCTCCCACCAGCTACAACGGCGTCGAAGACGCCGCTGTTCCGCCAGTCAAGCACGACGTCACCGTCGGCTATAAGCGAACCGGGGCCAATACGTTTGAAGTCACTTTGAAGTCAGGCATCACCAAGATCGTCGGCACGGCCACCTACGACGCGACCGGCGCCCTGACCGGCTTCGTCCCCAGCGCCGCTTCCAGCGCCAATGGATCGGCGACGGCGAACGCCACCACTCTGACCATCACCCCGACCAGCGGCACGCCGCCCGTCAACGGCACCCCCTATGAGATTGACTTCTCGGAAATCGGCATGGCGACGAACGGCGTCGCCCAGACGAAATACGATCCCTCCGTCAACTCCATGGCGATGTACAACGCAGACGACGACACGCCGGCGGGCGTCAAGCCGGACTTCAAGATGAACATCCCGGTGTCTGACTCCAAGGGCGGCCAGCGCAATCTTGAGATTCGTTTCCTGAAAAGCGCCGAACCGAACCAGTGGTATGCTGAAATCGTCTCGGCGCCGGCCGATGACGTCGTGACCGGCGCCCCCTACTCGAACGGCCAGATCAAGACCGGCCTGATCGCCTTCACACCCTCGGGCCGCCTCGATGTCGAGACCATGCAGAGCTGGCCCGCCGGCACGGGTCTGTTCGACGACCCGACCCAGGCGAGCCTCTCCTTCCTGGAGTCAGACCCCAATAACACGATCGATCCCGCCGACCCGTCGGACAACGGCAAGGTCAAATGGGCCGACGGCCTGGGCATCGCCGCCCAGACGGTGACGCTGGACCTCAACACCTCCGCCGGCGGCCTCAGCCAGTTGAACACCGCGTCCGTGGTGCAGTCGACCGTCACCAACGGCACGGCCTTCGGCAATCTGAGCGAGATCACCATTGATGAAAGCGGCTTCGTCACCGCGATCTTCGACAACGGCGTCATGCGCCGCATCGCCCAGGTCGCCATCGCCACCTTCCCGAGCCCCGACAGCTTGAAAGAGGTTTCCGGCAACGCCTATGCGGTCAGCCTGGAAAGCGGCACCTTCAACCTGAAGGCGGCCGGAACCGGCGGCGCCGGCACGATCGCAGCCCAGCAGCTGGAATCCTCCACCGTCGATCTGTCGGCCGAATTCACCGGCCTGATCACCACCCAGCGGGCCTATTCCGCCTCGTCAAAGATCATCACCACGGCGGACGAAATGCTCGCCGAACTGATCAACATCAAACGCTGATCGGCGAGTAAGTAAGCGTTAGTCTCAATGAATCGTCGTTCAAGCAAGGTTTACAAAATGGTTTGGGGAGGGACGGGTTTTATCAGTTCCTTCACCACGACCCTTAAACCGACCTTAGCGGGGGTGGCCTACATTCATGACACTACGGTGTTGGTGAAAGAGGCATAAGCCCATGTTGCAAGAGCGACGCCTGAATAGCAAAGGCGAACAATACGTGGTCGGACCGACTGGCACGCCCCTGACCCTGAACGATCTGCCGCCGTCCAATACGGACCGGTGGGTGATCCGCCGCAAGGCCGAGGTCGTCGCCGCCGTTCGCGGCGGTCTGCTGAGTCTTGACGACGCCCTGGCGAAGTACCGCCTGACGGCGGAAGAATTCCTCGCCTGGCAGAAGGCCATCGACAAATGGGGCATGCAGGGTCTGCGCACGACGCGGATCCAGAGCTACCGCTCCTAAGGCTTCTCCCCGAAGACGAAGAGGGCCGCATCCGGCGACGGGTGCGGCCCTTGTCGTTGGAAGCGCCTGTGTTAAATTCCAAGCATGACCATTTTCGCCGTACAACTCAGCGAACAACTTGAGGCCTTCGTCGATAGGCAGGTCGGCTCAGGCGCGTTTAGTGACCGATCAGCGGTCATCCAAAGCGCTCTGTCAGATATGTTGCAGCAAGACACGCAGTTGACCGCGCTCAAGTCCAAAATCCAGGAAGGCCTGGACGAGTTGGACGCGGGTCTCGGCATCGAGGTCGAGGATATCGAAGCCTGGCTCGACGGCCTCGGCCGCTGACCCTTGCCACTGCATCTCGTCGTGGCCCCTCTGGCGCAAAGCCAGATCGATGCGATCCTTCGAACAGGCGCCGTTGAGTTCGGCGATGTCGCCAGCGCCCGCTACAGAGTGCTTTTTACCGCCGCTTTTCGGCTTCTGGCTCAACATCCAAACCATGCTGTGTCCAAATCGCTCTCGCTGGACCACGAAACGGTGAGATTGTTTCATCTTCGCCATGCGCGTCATCTGGCGACGCCAAGCGAGCGGGTCAGTTCGCCCAGACATGTCATCGCCTATCGTCACGACGATCTTCGCATCGAGATCGCTCAGGTGTTGCATGATCGCATGGATATTCCGGCACGCTTGCGCTGAGGCCTCGAAATCGCGCGGGTTCCGCACTAAATGGCGGCCATGATCCTGGTCGAAGACATCTGCCCCGTTCCCGACATTCGCCGCACCGACATGGATGCGGCGGTCGAGAGCGCGCGGGCGGCGGTCGGCCTGCCGGTCGGGGCGCGCGTCGTCGCGGCCATGTCGGGCGGGGTGGATTCCACCGTCGTCGCCGCCCTGCTGCACAAGGCGGGCTATGACGTCGTCGGCGTCACGCTGCAGCTTTACGACCACGGCGCGGCGCTGAAGAAGAAGGGCGCCTGCTGCGCGGGCCAGGACATCCATGACGCCCGCCTGGCGGCCGAGATGATCGGCATCCCCCACTATGTCCTGGACTACGAGAGCCGGTTCAAGGACGCGGTGATCGATCAGTTCGCCGACTCCTATCTGAAGGGCCAGACCCCGGTCCCCTGCATCCGCTGCAATCAGACGGTCAAGTTCCGCGACCTGCTGGACGTCGCCCGCGACCTGGGGGCCGAGGCCATGGCGACCGGCCACTATGTCAGCCGCGCCGCGGTCGGCAATCGCTCGCAGATGCGCAAGGCGATCGACCATTCGCGCGACCAGTCCTATTTCCTGTTCGCCACCACCCAGGACCAGCTCGACTATCTGCGCTTCCCCCTGGCCGATCTGGAAAAGCCCCAGGTGCGCGGCGTCGCCGCCGAACTGGGGCTGAAGATCGCGGCCAAGCCGGACAGCCAGGATATCTGTTTTGTCCCGTCCGGCGACTATCGCACCCTGATCGACCGCCTGCGCCCGCAGGGGCGTGAAGCCGGCGAGATCGTGCATATGGACGGCCGGGTGCTGGGAACCCACGCCGGCATCACCGACTACACCATCGGCCAGCGCCGGGGCCTGAACGTCGCCGTGGGCGAGCCCCTGTTCGTCGTCAAGCTGGAACCCGAAACCCGCCGCGTCATCGTCGGCCCGCGCGAAGCCCTGCTGACCGCCAGCCTGACCTTGGAAGAGACCAACTGGCTGGGCGACGAAGCCACGATCCTTGAGGCCGCAGAAGCCGGCCTCCCCGTCCTGGCCCGCGTCCGCTCCACCCGCCAGCCCTCGCCCGCCCGCCTGGCCCTGGTCGACGGCGACGTCCGCATCGTCTTCGACGAGGGCGAGGAAGGCGTCGCCCCCGGCCAGGCCTGCGCCCTGTACGACCCGGCCGACCCCGACCGCGTTCTGGGCGGCGGCTTCATCCGCGACACGACGGCGGTCGCGGTCTGAGCCTCACCGGGCGTCTCGCCCGCCTTCGCGCGGGCGATAGTCCAGCCGCACGCGGAACTCGCGCGTCCGCCAGGTCGTGCCGGCAGGGGGCCGTGGAAACGGCTCTGCGGCCCTGATCTGACTCAGGGTCGCGGCGTCCAGCGCCGCTCGACCGCTGCTCGACAAGATGCGCGCGTCGCTGACACGCCCCCGGCGATCCAGGGTGAAGGCCACCGTCACCAGGCCCGTGACGCCCCCGGGGTGCCGCTTGTGCGTCTCCACCCAGTGCAGAACCTGGGCGTAGTAGTCGTCGACCTGGGCGCCCCCGTTGGCGCCGGACGTCGCCGCCCCGCCGCCCCCGGTCAGGCCCCGCCGCAGGTCCTGCGTCCCATCGGGTCCCGGTTCAGCTTCCGATCCGCCCTCCGCCTGAAACGAAACCAGCGGCTCCGAAACGGCGGACGTCAGGGCTATGGGCGTCGTTTGAAGTGTTGGAAACAGGGTCTGCGACGGCCTGGGCGCCGGTCGGACGGGCGCGGTCTGGACCTCGGGTTCATGCGCCGCCTTGGGATGGTCGCCGCCTTTGGAGGCCACCGCCTCTGTCGATCCATCGACACTGTCGAAGGCCGCGCGCGGCGACAGCGTCAGTTCGATCACCGGCGCGCCGCCCTGATCCGGCGTCGGCGGGTGAACAGACCCGACCGCCAGCATCGCCAACAGACCCAATTGGACGACCGCAACGACCACCCCGGTCGCTGCCTTGGCGAGCGGAGAAACATACTCAGGCGGCATGAGGGGCGCATAAAACCGGATTGCTGAGAACGCAACTGATAATGAGTTGCAATTCAATTTAGCCAGGCGTACCCCGCCTCCGCTCAGTGGGTTTGGGGATCATCACCATGCGTATCGCACTCGTTTCATCCGCCAGCGCAGCGGCTTTGCTGCTTGCAGGCGCTGCACAGGCTCAGACCGCCCAAGCGGGGGATGACGCCATCCCCACCGTCGTCGTCACAGACGAATCAAAAGCCTCCACCGCCTATAGTTTCGGTTCGGCCGTCGATTCCGGCACGACGGTCTTCAGCGGCGAGTCGGTCCTGGACCGCGCGCCCGGCTCGGGCGACGCCAATCAGTTGCTCAAGCTGGCGCCGACTGTCCAGTTCAGCGCCAACGAGGGCATGGCCGACGACGAGAGCCTTCAGGACCTCCGCCCCTCGCGCATTTCGATCGCCGGATCCAGCTATCTGGACAACCTCTTCGTCTTGGACGGCGTAGGCGTGAACTCGCGTCTCGACACCTTCAACACCAAAGCCCAGCACTATGGCGAAGTCGCCGGCGCGGCCTCCGCGCAGTCCATTTGGGTCGACTCCAGCCTGATCGGCGAGATCAAGCTGATCGATTCGAACATCCCGGCGGAATACGGCGGTTTCCTGGGCGGGGTGGTCGATATCAAGACCCGCGCCCCGGCCTATGCCTATGGGGCGACGGCCTATTATGGCTTCACCCAGACGGACATGGCCAGCTATCGAATGACCAACGCCGTGCGCGCCGAGTTGGAAGGCGTCTATCCTGATAAGCCGGGCTACGAAAAGTCGCGCTACGGCTTCACCATCGATCTGCCGGTAAATGATCGCCTGCGTCTGATGGGCGGCTACAGCTATTCCGACGCCACGGTCACCTACTACCGCGGCTCCGCCTATGGCGGCGGCCCTTTCGGCCAGACCAGCAAGAGCGAGAACTTCCTGCTGAAGGGCGAGTATGATCTGGCGACGGACCTGACGCTGGAAGGCCAGATCACCTGGAGCCCCTATGAGAGCATGAACGCCTCGGGCAACGGCATCGACAACCAGATGTACCAGCACGGCGGCGGCCTGGCCTCCAACCTGCGCCTGCGCGGTAAGCATGGAGCCGCCGACTGGAACGTCCAACTGACCTACGCCGACTCCGACAACGACCGTGACGCGCCCGCTGTGAATCTCAGCCTTCCGTCGTCCGTCGCCAACTGGTGCGACAGCAGCAACTGCACCATGGGCAGTTTCGGCGATCTGGAACAGTCACAGCAGGACTATGGCCTCAAGACCACGTGGTCACAGCCCTTGGCCGGCGGCAAGCTGATCGCAGGCTTCGACTTCACCCATACGACGGCGGAAAAGAACCGGCCTCAAGACAACTACGCCTACTCGCGCAGCACCGTCAGTTCAGCAGTCAGATGCCTTTACCCCGAAGAGGCGGCGGCTCTCACCTGCGTGCCCGGCTCCTATGCTCTGACCCAGTATTCTATCTACAGGGCCTACCAGACCCAGGTGGACCTGCAGACCTACAGCCTCTGGGGCAGTTACGACTTCGACTGGCGGGGTTTCGAGGTTCGGGCCGGTCTCCGCTACGGCCATGAGACCTTCCTCGGCAATCATGATGTCTCGCCGCGCCTGTCGATCGCCCATGACCTGCCGTGGTTCGGCATGACCGCAACGGTCGGTCTGAACCGCTATTACAGCCGCGGTTTCCTAGGTTACGCCCTGCGGGAAGACGCACCGGACAACTACATTTATCGCCGCACGCCCGCCAGAGGCGTCTACGGCGACTGGACCTTATACTCCCATACGTCCACGGCCCGGTATTCAGACTCCGACCTGAAGACGCCCTATTCCGACGAACTGACGGCGGCGGTGGCCGGCGGTCTGCTGGGTGGCGAGTATCGGGTCAAAGGCATACTGCGCGAAGGCAAGGATCAGTTCTCTCTAACCAAAACGACCGAGACCTATATCAGCGAAACCCTCGGCACGCGCTCCCGCACCGTCTCGACGGTCGATAACGACGGCTCATCCAGCTATCGCGGCCTGTCGGTCGAATGGATGCGAAAATTCGGCCGCCACACGATCTCGTTCAACAGCAACGTCTCCCACACCAAGACGTCGGCGATGGAGTACTATGACGAGCTCGAGGATACAGAGGCCGAGCTGGTCTATTACAAGGGCGAGGTCGTCTCCATGTGGAAGGCCCTGGCCGACAATCAACGCCCGGACTACGCCTCCCCCATCATCATCAACGCCGACCTGGGATCGACCTGGCTGAACGGCCGGATCCGCACCAACCTCAACGCCCGCTTCAAGGACGAATTCACCCAGGTCGAGGACACGGGCGAGAACATCACCGTCGATGGGTCGGCCTACGACGTCTACGGCGAAGTTCAGTACGACGCCTCCATCGACGCCAATCTGTCGCTTCAGGCCGAGATCGCCCGCACCCAGTTCGGCACGACGACCCTGGACCTGCGGGTCAACAACCTCTTCGACACGATCCGGAACAACAACTCGACCTCGACCAGCCAGCCCTACCAGCTGGGCCGCAACCTCTGGGTCTCGCTGAGATACAAGTACTGAAGACCTTGAAACCCGCCCGCGACATCACCGCCCTCGTCGTCGCCGTCCTCGCGCTCCATCTGGGCGTGGGGGCGGCGGTCTCGCGCGTCCAGACGCCGTCCAGCGACGCCGAGCTTCGTCTGGCCTACGCCGGCGGCCCCGAAACCTGGCCCCGCCCGCTCCTGCAAGAGGGCGCGACCTTCGCCGAGTTCGCCCCCCTGCCCCCGGCGCCCGAGCCGGCCGACAATCCGACCACCCCGGAAAAGGCCGCCCTGGGCCAGCGCCTGTTCGACGATCCGAAACTGTCCGCCTCGGGCCAGATCGCCTGCGCCTCCTGCCATGCGCGGGAGCTGGGTTTCGCCGACGGCGTGCGCACCTCCTTCGGTCATGACCGCCAGAGGGGACGGCGCAACGCTCCCTCGGTCGCCACCGCCGCCTGGGCGACCAGCCTGTTCTGGGACGGCCGGGTCACGACACTGGAGGAGCAGAGCCTGCACCCCATCGTCGACGCCAGGGAGATGGCCGCCGACCTGCCGGCGGTCACGGCCCGCATCGCCGCCGACCCGACCTACGCCGCCCCCTTCGCCCAGGCCTTCGGCTCGCCCGAGGTCACGACCGACCGGATCGCCAAGGCCCTGGCCGCCTTCCAGCGCACCCTGAAGCCCCGCCCCAGCCCCTACGCCCGCTTCCTGGCCGGCCGGAGCGACGCCCTGAACGATCAACAGCTGCGCGGCCTGCACCTGTTCCGCACCAAGGCCGGCTGCGCCAATTGCCACTCCGCCCCCCTGCTCAGCGACCAGAAATTCCACAATCTGGGCCTCAGCTTCTACGGCCGCGCCCGCCAGGATCTGGGCCGCTACGAAGTCACCGGCGCCCCCGCCGACGTCGGCGCCTTCCGGACCCCGTCCCTGTTGAACGTGAACCGCACCGGCCCCTGGATGCACAACGGCCTGTTCCCGACGCTGGAGGGCGTGGTCGCCTTCTACGACGCCGGCGGCGCCCGCCCCCGTCCCGCCCTGGACCAGAAGGATGATCCCCTATTCCCGACCACCGATCCCTTACTGGTCAAACGGAACCTGACGCCACAGGAGCGCGCCGACCTCGTCGCCTTCCTGGAAGCGCTTTAGGGCCGCCGGATTAAATCGGAGACAGGCTGCATCCGCCGTGATCTTCTGGCGCCTCTTACGGTCATCATCCCTGACGAGAGGTTCCGATGCGCACCGCCGCCTGCCTGGTTTCCGTACTGGCCCTGATGGCCGTCCTTCCCGCCTCGGCGCTCGCCGCCGAGGCTGCGGCCCAACCCGCCGCCGTCCAGCCGGCCACGCCGACCTATACGGCGGCGCAATTCTTCGACACGACCAGCTATGGCCTGGCCTACAGCGGGGCCAAGGCCTTTTCGCCCGACGGCCAGTCGGTGCTGATCCGCTCGGACAAGACGGGGGTGTTCAACGCCTACGCCCTGCCCATCGCGGGCGGCGAGCCCGTCGCCCTGACGACCTCGACCACCAGCGCGGCCAATCCCGTCAGCTATTTCCCGAGCGACGCGCGTATCCTGTTCAGCCAGGACGGCGGCGGAGATGAGCTGAGCCATCTGTTCGTTCGCGCCGTCGATGGAACCGTCACCGACCTGACGCCGGGGGACAAGGTCAAGGCCGACTTCCTCGGCTGGAGCCGCGACGGCAAGACCTTCTATGTCATGTCCAACGGTCGCGACCCCGCCGCCTTCGACGTCATCGCCTACGACGCCGCCACCTATGAGCATCGGATGGTGTTCGAGAACACCGGCGGCTTCTCGCCCGCCGCCCTGTCGCCGGACGGCCGCTGGCTGGTGCTGGACAAGGCCCTGACCAGCGCCAACAACGACCTCTATCTGGCAGACCTGACCCAGCCAGGCGAGCCCAAGCTGCTGACCCCGCATGAAGGCGATGTCGCCTACGCCGCCTACGACTTCACCCCTGACTCAAAAGCTGTCCTGATTGGCACCGACCAGAACGGGGAGTTTCAGCAGGCCTTCCGCCACGATCTGGCGACCGGCGCCGTTGCGCCCCTGATTCAAGCCGGCTGGGATGTCAGCTTCGTCTTCTATTCGCCCAGCGGTCGTTACCGGGTCTCGGGCCTGAACGCCGACGCCAAGACCGAACTGACCCTGCTGGACACCACCATGAGCCGGCCCGTGGCCCTGACCGGCCTGCCCGACGGCGACATCGGCAATGTGCGCTTCAGCGAAGACGAGAAGACCATCGCCTTCACCGTCTCCTCCGACACTTCGCCGTCCGACATCTTCGTGGCCGACCTGACCACCGGCCAGGCGCGCCGCCTGACCCACGCCCTGAACCCCGCGATCAATGAGGATGTCCTGGTCGAGGCGACCATCGTCCGCTACCCCGGCGAAGGCGGCGTGATGATCCCGGCCGTCCTCTACAAACCCAAGGGAGCCTCGGCCGCCCATCCGGCCCCGGCCATCGTCCTGGTCCACGGCGGCCCCGGCGGCCAGACCCGGCGCGGCTATTCGGCCATGGTCCAGCATCTGGTGAACCACGGCTATGCGGTCCTGGGCGCCAACAACCGGGGCAGCTCCGGCTATGGCAAGACCTTCTTCCACATGGACGACAAGAAGCACGGCGAGGCCGACCTGCGCGACATCGTCGCCGGCGGCGAATGGCTGCGTCAGCAGGACTGGGTCGCCGACGACCAGGTGGCGGTTATGGGCGGATCCTACGGCGGCTACATGACCGCCGCCGCCCTGGCCTTCCATCCGGACGCCTTCGCCGCAGGGGTCAATATCTTCGGCGTGACCAACTGGGTGCGCACCCTGGAGTCCATCCCCGCCTGGTGGGGCGCCAACCGCATCGCCCTGTATGACGAGATGGGCGACCCCGCGACTGACGCCGAACGCCACCGCCGCATCTCGCCCCTGTTCCATACCGAGGGGATCACCAAGCCCCTGCTGGTCGTCCAGGGCGCCAACGACCCCCGCGTGCTTCAGGTCGAGAGCGACGAACTGGTCGCCGCCGTCCGCGCCAACGGCGTGCCGGTGGAATACGTCCTCTTCCCCAACGAGGGTCACGGC
This sequence comes from Brevundimonas sp. GW821-FHT10A07, assembly GCF_059415785.1. Lineage (NCBI taxonomy): Bacteria > Pseudomonadati > Pseudomonadota > Alphaproteobacteria > Caulobacterales > Caulobacteraceae > Brevundimonas > Brevundimonas sp. GW821-FHT10A07. The sequence goes on along the minus strand of NZ_JBWKNX010000001.1, from coordinate 22,293 downwards.
TTCACCCGCCGCGACAACCGCATCACCGCCCAGGACGCCTATCTGGCCTTCCTCGACAAGTACGTGCGCAAATGACCGCTGGGCGGCGCGTGTTGGAACACGCGCCGCCTCACGCCGCCGCGAACACCCTCAGCCGGTTTCCGTCCGGGTCGCGCGCCACAAAGCCGCGCCCCGGATCCATCTCCGTCGGCGGAATCAGGATGCGCGCGCCCCGGTCCCAGCAGTCGATATGGGCCTGTTCGACGGCGGCCGGGTCGTCGAGCGGAAACTCCAGCTCGCGCCCCTCGCCCGCATCGGCATGGGCCCGCCGCATCAGACCCAGAGCCCGGCCCGAGCGCATCATGAACAGGGCGCGGTCCGGTCCGGCCATCAAGGGCCGGCGCCCCAGAAGGCCCGAATAGAAGCGGGTGCTGGCCTCGGGGTCGGCCACCGCCAGCAGGATATCGTCGATGTCAGTCATGTTCGCCCTCCGCCTTCTACGAGAACAAACCTAGACCGGACTACTGCCAGTTCCTGTCAGCATGATCCCGCCTCACCCCGTTTTTCCTGCGCCTCGCGCCAGGTCTTCAGCAGGGCTTGGCGCGAGGTGGGATAGCGCGCCTCCATAACCTCGGCCTCGACGATCCGGTCGGTGCGGAAACTGCGGAAATCCTGCCGCAGTTCGCACCAGGCCAGCAGCAGCCGGACCCGGTCGAAGAAGACCAGGGCGAAGGGCCAGACCACTCGTTCCGACGCCGCCCCCGCCTCGTCGCGATAACACAGCCTTAGCCGCCGCTCGGTGCGGATCGCCTTCCTCAGCAGGGCGGGATCGACCAGATCGGTCGGAAAGGGCGCGCCCGGCACGACCAGCAGGGCCGAGGTCTCCATCTCGTCGCGCAGATCCGGCGGCACCACCGCCGCGATCCGCGCCAGCGCGCCCAGAGCCGCCTCGCGCATCCGCGCATCGGCCCGGTCGGCCACCCAGCGCGAGCCCAGCACCAGGGCCTCCACCTCCTCCGGCGTGAACATCAGCGGCGGCAGCAGAAAGCCCGGCTTCAGCACATAGCCGACCCCCGGCTCCCCCTCGATCGTCGCCCCCTGGGCCTGCAGGCTGGCGATGTCGCGATACAGGGTGCGCAGACTGACCCCCGTCTCCTCGGCCAGGGCACGCCCGCTGACCGGCCGGCGACGCCGCCGCAGGGCGTTCAGAAGATCGAGCAGGCGTTCGGACCGGGACACGACGCGATCCTAACAGACCTGCTGCCAGAAAGCGGCAGCATCCATCCCCCTCAACCCCGCCCTGGACGCCATCTGTCGCACCCGCTTTTCGTAAGTCTGTCATACGGAGCCGTTAGGCGGGGTCGAACCCTGCCGGAACCCGTCGCATGACCCTTCGCCCTCACGCCGCGATCCTGATCGCCCTGACCGTCGTCGCCGCGCCGGCCTTTGCGCACGAGGGGCACGATCACCACCATCCGGCCCGCCTCCAGCCGGTCGCGCCCGCCGCAGCCGTCGCCACGGACGAAGCGCGCACCTGGCTGGCCGGCGACCACCATGTCCACAGCCGCTACAGCGTCGGCTATACGCCAGACCCGATGGACCCCACGGCCCCGCCCACGGCGGTCATCGCCGGCGACGCCGTCTATCCGATCCCCCAGAACGCCCGCATGGCCCATCGTTTCGGCCTGGCCTGGATGGTCTCCACCGATCACGGCGGCCCCAACCATTCGAAGCTGAACGCCGAGCAGGCCTATCCCGAACTGCTGATGGCCCGGCGGGAAATCCCCGACCTGCTGCTCTTCTACGGCATGGAGTTCGACACCCCCGGCGGCGACCACTCCAGCCTGATCCTGCCCCGCACCGAGGCCGAGCGCGACACCCTGCGCGACTTGGAAAGCCGCTTCGCCAAGCGCGAGCCCTGGCCCGCCGACCCCGCCCGCGATCAGGAGCCGCGCATGATCGAGGCCCTGCGGGTTATGGACGGGCTGAACGACCGACCCGTGGTGATCGCCAACCACCCGTCCCGCTCGGCGACGGGCCTGGGCGAATACGGCCAGTACGACCCCGCCGAGTTGCGCGACTGGAACGACACCGCACCGCGCGTCGCGGTCGGCATGGAGGGGGCTCCGGGCCACCAGGCCTCGACCCTGAACCCCGACGGCTCGATCAAGCCCGACGGCGTACGCGGCATCTATGGCCGCGCCCCCACCATGGGCGGCTTCGACCAGATGACGGCGCGCCTGGGCGGTTTCTGGGATTCCATGCTGGGCGAGGGGCGCCGCTGGTGGATCACCTCGACCTCGGATTCGCACCGCCACTACAGCGAGGGCGGCGCCGACTTCTGGCCCGGCGAATATTCCAAGACCTATGTCCTGGCCCGCCGCGACCACGCCGATGTGCTGGACGGCCTGCGCGAGGGCCGCATCTTCGTCACCACCGGCGACCTGATTTCCGAGTTGGACGTGACGGCCCAGTCCGGCGGCCGCTCGGCGGATATCGGCGGCGAACTGAAGGCTCCGGCGAACCAGCCCGTCGTGGTCACCATCCGCCTGCGCGACCCCGCCGGCCCCAATGTCTCGGGCAAGGACAGCGCCGTCACCCGCATCGACCTGATCGTGGGCGAGGTCGCCGGCCCCCGCCCCGACCGCGACGCCGACCACAACCCCTCCACCCAGGTCGAACGCCGCTTCACTGCCGCCGACTGGACCCGCGACGGCGAGGTCATCACCATCCGCCACACCCTCCCCGCCTCGTCCACGCCCCGCTACATCCGCGTGCGCGGCACCAACGGCGCCGAGTTGGAGCCCACGCCCGACCCCGCCGGCGAAGACCCCTGGAGCGACCTGTGGTTCTACGCCAACCCGGTGTTCATCACGCCGGGGGAGTGAGGCTTCTCAAAAGTCCTAGTCGGTCTGCTCCGTCCGGGACTGATGCCCCAGGAAGACTTCGACCTGGGGATGGGCGGCGGCGAAGCGGCGCAGACGGTCCGCGGACGCTTCAGCGTCGGCGCGGGCCGAGGCCGGCAGCGGCTGTCGCATGGCCTGTTCCCAGCCCAGTCGTATCGACACCGCGTCGCCGACCACCAGCTTCGGGCCGTCCACCGCATTGATCAGATAGCCGGTCGAGCCTGGCGAATGTCCCGGCAGGCTCAAGGCCCAGACCGATCCGTCGCCGAAGATGTCTATGATCCCGGCGAATGCCCCATCAGGATCGGGCGAAAACGCCCATTCGTGCAACGGCCCCTTTCCCTCCAGCGCCGTATCCGCCGGCCGTCCGATCACGCGATACGCCCAGCTCCGCTCCTCGGCGTCCCCGCGACCGACATAGACTGGGGTATCGTCCGGCACGTCCAACAGCCCGCCCACATGGTCGAAATGCAGATGGGTCAGGAAGACCGCGCGCGGCGACGCCCGCTCTTGCAGCCATTCGGCCGTAGTCTGCTCGACCCTTACGTTCAGATCGCGCAGGGCGCGCCGCATCAGCGGATTCAGCCGCGGCGCCAGATCAGCCGAAACGCCGCTGTCGATCAGATATCGACCGAACCGGGGATGGTCGATGACATAGGCGTAGATCACCGCCTCCTCCATCCCCTTGGGCACGCCGGCGGTGCGGGAGTCGTTGCGGTCGATGAACGCCCCGCGTCCTGCCGTCCATCGCGCGAAGACAATCCGCTCGAAGGTCACAACGCCACGCTGGGACAGGCTGGCTTCCAGGGCGGAGGCGCGCGAGGGCGCGCCCAGTTCAGAGACGACGACAGGGTGGACCGCCGCCACGGTGGCGCATCCGCCGGACGCAAACAGGACGACGGGCATGACAAGCCCGATCCATCGTGAAATCCTCGGCGATCCCATGCGGCGTCTCCCCTGCTTGCTTAACGTCACATATCGAAATACATAAAAATATATCTGTCAATCAAAGAGACCGTGGTTATGGCCACCATCGTGGAACTCCCGCCCCCGGTTCCGGGCGAGGCCGCCTCCTTGACGAGGATCCGAGGTCTCAGCCGCCCGCTGGAATGGCTGTTCGCCGCCCTCTTCGTCATCGGCGCCGTGATCCTGGCCACGGCCGTCGTCGGCGTTCTGGCCTATGAAGGACCGAGACTTCAGGTCCGGCCGGGCGGGATGCAGATCATGCTGGGCCGCGACGTGCCGCCCCTGCCCCCCGGCTGGACCACGGTCGGAGTTCTGCCCTTCACCCGTAAGCTGGCCCTGGCGTGTTCGGCCACCTTGATGATCGGTCCAGCCCTGGCCGTTCTGTGGGAGTTGCGGCGGCTGTTCGGCCTCTACCACGCGGGAATCGTGCTTGGGGCGGAGAACGCCCGCTGCATCGGCCGGATCGCCCTCTGGCTCCTGGCCTACGCCGTGGCGCCGACGCTGGGACATATCCTGGTCAGCGCCAGCGGCTTCGACGACGACGGCTGGCTCAGGCTCGACAGCGCCAAGGCCCTCTGCCTGGGCCTGGTGCTGCTGGTCATCGCCCGCGTGATGCAGTTGGGCGCCGAGGTCCACGAAGACGCTTCGAGGTTTGTCTTATGCCCATCATCCTGCGCCTCGACGTGGTCATGGCCCGACGCAAGGTGCGCTCCAACGTCCTGGCGCGCGCCATCGGCATTTCGGAGACCAATCTGTCCCTGCTGAAATCCGGCAAGGTGCGGGGGCTGAGGTTCGACACCCTCGACGCCCTCTGCCGCTATCTGGACTGCGCGCCGGGCGATATTCTCGAATATGCGCCTGATGAGGACGAGAATGAGGATCAGACCCTCGTCCCGACTTCCACGGCCCGTCGGGCATCCAGACCTGGCTAGGCTTGTTCCCTAAGCCGCCTCGTCCCTCGGCATGACATCCCCCACCGTCGGCCGGTTCTCCGCGCGCGTCAGCAGGATCTCCCTCGGCTTGACGATCTCGCCGCAGCAGCCGCAGGCGATGCGCGGCGTCAGGGTCTGGCCGCAGGTCGAATGGACCATTTCGATGCCGCAGTCGGTCTCGCCATAGACGTGTTTGGCGCCCCAGCCGTGCAGGGTCACCAGCACCCCGTACAGATCCTTGCCCTTGGCCGTCAGCACATATTCATTGCGCGGCGGACGCTCGGAATAGGGGCGCGGTTCCAGCACCCCATGCTGGACCAGGCTTTTCAGACGCGCGGCCAGGACGTTGCGCGCCACGCCCAGATTGTCCTGCCACTGTTCGAACCGGCGCACCCCGTTGAAGGCGTCGCGGATGACCAGCAGGGTCCACGGATCACCGATCACCTCCAGCGTGGCGGCGATGGAGCAGCTTTGGCGGCTGTAGTCTGCGGTGCGTCCCATGCGACAAAAGTGACCCCGCGTCAGCCGCTTGGCAAGAGGGTTGCCAAACCGAACCCGCTAAGTCAGTCTTGTTTGGCAACGGACTGACGGACCTCCCGGTTCGCCGACCTTGTTCCTTTGACTGGCGGAGGGCTCTGCGCTCAAGTCGCGAAGCGTAGCGCAACTTGAGAACTAGCCTTCCGCCTCTTCTTCGCCTGACGCAGGATCGCGCCCATGGCCCATATGACGACTCCCATCTCCCTCGACGCCGCCCTGGCCTTCCACACCCTGGACGACGGCGGCCTGTCGGCGCCCGTGCCGGGTCATTTCTCCAACGGCCCTTCCGGCATGGCGCCGGAGAAGGGCTTCCCCTTCGGCGGTCTGTTGGCGGCCCTGTGCGCCCAGTCGATGCGTCGGGGCCTGTCCCTGACCGCGCCGCTGCGCACCCTGTCGGTCCAGTATCTGTCGGCGGCCCGGTTCGGTGAACAGGTCGCCTTTCGTCCGCGCCTGCTGCGCGGCGGCCGCAACGTCGTCTATGCGGCGGTCGAGGCCGAGCAGGACGGCCGCATGACCCACCACGCCACCGGCACCTATGGCCTGGACGGCGACACGCCGTCCCTGACCCCGCTTCATCTGCCGCCGCCCCCGCTGGACAGCCTGAACCCCGCCGCCACCATCCAGGGCCCTATGTCGCCCCACTTCGCCCAGCACGTCGAATACCGGTTCGACGGCGGCCCCAACATCCTGGGCGGCAATAGGGGCAAGCCGGTGATCGAGCGCACCTGGATGCGGATGGCCGATCGCCGCCCGCTGGACGAGGTCGGGCTCTGCTATCTGCTGGACGCCCTCTATCCCCCGGCCTGGACAGCCTCGTCCACGCCTGCGCCCATGACCACCGTCGATCTGCGCATCGACATCCTGACCGACCCGACGCCTGAAACCGCGCCCGAGGGCTGGGCCTTCTTCGAGTTCCGGATGCTGGACCTGGGCCTGGGCTGGACGGTGGACGAGGCGACCGCCTGGGGCGCGGACGGAACCCCGCTGGCCATCGCGCGACAGCGGCGCAAACTGCTCCCGCAACGCACGGCCTGACCCGGCGACGGTCAGGCCCTGTTCACCATTCGGCTGTAGTCTCCACATCTCACGAGAGACTCCTCCGATGACCGACCGCCGCCCCCTGCGCGCCGCCGCACTCCCCGTCCTGCTGGGGGCAGCCCTGCTACTCCAGGGCTGCGTCGTCGGCGCCGTGGTCGGCGGAACCGCCGCCGTCGTGGGCGGCACGGCCAAGGCCACCGGCGCGGTCGTCGGCGCCGGCTTCGACGCCGTCACCACCTCCGACGAGGAAACCCGCGCCCGCCGCGAACGCGAACAGCGCGAGTACGAGCGCGACCAACGTCGCTGCGAACAACGCCAGCGCCAGGGCAAGGCCTGCTGAGCAGTCCGACACGCCGCCTTTCGCCCCCTTGCAGAGCCGCCTGCGGTTTCGTGATACGGTCCCGAGATGACCCCGACCGTCCTGATCCCCGGCCTCGCCTGCACGGCCGAGATGTTCGCTTCCCAGACCGTCGCCCTGTGGCCCCACGGACCCGTCACCGTCGCCTCGACGCTTGAGGGCGACAGCATCGCCGTCATGGCCGCCGCCATCCTGCGCGACGCCCCGCCGCGCTTCGCGCTCGGCGGCATCTCCATGGGCGGCTATATCGCCATGGAGATCCTGCGCCAGGCGCCGGAACGGGTCATCAAACTGGCCCTGCTCAACACCTCGGCCCGTGCAGACACCCCTGAACAGATCGAGGCGCGACGCCTGCTTATCGAACGGGTCGGGAACGGCGAACTGGAAGCGGTCCTCGCCCAGGTCACTCCCAACCTGCTTCACCCCGCCCATCGCGACCGTCAGGACCTGATCGACATCCAGATCCGCATGGGCCGCGACGTCGGCCCGGACGGTTTCATCCGCCAGGAAGCCGCGATCACCAAGCGCATCGACTCGCGTCCACACCTCGCCCAAATCGCGGTTCCTACCCTGGTCCTGGTCGGCGACCGTGACCCGCTGACCCCGCCGGAGCGCGCCCAGGAAATCGCCGACGCCATCCCTGACGCGAACCTCGCCATCATCCCCGACTGCGGCCACGCCTCGACGCTGGAGCAGCCCAAGGCGGTCAATGCGGCGCTGGCGGAGTGGGCCTCCGCCTGAGGCGCTCCGTCGGCTGCAGCCCTGGCGATGGCGCCCGCTTTCGATTTAATCGATTGCACCCTCGCGTTGTCTGCGGATATCCAGAACAGGGGACATTGTAGGGGGACAGTTTGACCGACATCACCGAAGACGCGCCGACGCCGGCGCGTCCGCTTCATGACGCCCTGGGTCCGATCTCCGATCCCGACGAAGGCGCCGAGACCCTGGTCTTCTCCACCACGCTCCAGCCGTCGAAATTCCTGGGCCTCAGCCTGAAGAACGGCCTGCTGAACATCGTGACCCTGACCCTCTGGCGGTTCTGGGGCAAGACCGAGGTGCGTCGCCGCGTCTGGGGCGGCGTCCGGCTGAACGACGAGGCCTTCGAATACACCGGTCGCGGGGTCGAACTGTTCGTCGGCTTCCTGCTGGCCCTGGTCGTCCTGGGCGCGCCCTTGTTGCTGGTGGTCTTCGCCGGACAGTTCCTTCACCCAGCCCTATTTGGGCTGATGCTCATGCCCCTCTATCTGTTCATCTACTGGCTCTGGGGCTTCGGCGTCTTCAGCGCCTTCCGCTATATGGCCAGCCGCACCACCTGGCGCGGCATCCGATTCCGGCTGACGGGGTCCGCCGCCATCTACGGCGTCAACTTCCTTGGCTATCTGCTGCTTTCCAGCATCACCCTGGGCTGGTTCTGGCCGACCGCCGAGCGCAAGCTGTCGGAATCCCTTTGGGACGGACTGCGCTTCGGCGACCGCCGCCTGGCCTTCCGCATTGGTCGCGCCGAAAAGAAGGGCGTCTACGGCGCCTACGCCATCGGCTGGTTCGGCACGGCAGTGAGCTATATCCTGTTGGTTGTCGTCGTAAGCGGAGTGGCGTTCGCCCATCTCCAGGCTGAACCCGCTCCGACGCCCGATACGCCCGTACCGCCCGATGTTGTGGTCTTGCTCGGCGTCTATGCCGCCATGGCGGTTCTGGCGCCGATCTTCCTGCTGGTCTGGGCGCCCTACAAAGCCGCCATGCTGCGTTCGGTCGCCCATGGCGTGACGATGGACAGCGCCGGCTTCGTGCTGAACGTGAAGGCTCTGCCCCTGTGGTGGCTGACGGTCAGCAACATGTTCCTGATAATCGTCACCCTGGGCTTCCTCATGCCCTGGGCCCAGGCGCGGACGGCGCGTTTCTTGGTCAAGCGGCTGACGTCCGCCGGCAAGGCAAAGGTCGGGCTGGCGCACCAGACCACCCGCGGCCCCGGCTCGGGCGAAGGCCTGGCCGACGCCTTCGGCTTCTCGGCCATCTGAGATGGACGGCCGCTTCTACGACGGCGAGAGCGCCCGATCTCTTCCGGTCGTCGTCTCCGTGGACGCGGAGGCCGTCATCCTGTCGGTCGACGGCCAGGAGCGCCGCTGGCCGGCCAAGGGCCTGTCGGTGGCGTTCGAGGCGAACGAGGCCCGCCTGTCGCACAGCGCCGAACCGGACGCCCGGCTGGTCGTGTCCCGATCCGACTGGACCCTGGCGGGCGGTCTGCTGGCCAAACAGACCGCCCGCCGCGACCGCTCGCGCGAGCGGAGCCTGGCCGTGGCCCTCGCCGTCGTGGCGGCGGCCGTGACCGGCTTCGTCTTCATCGGCATACCGGCCCTGTCGGGTCCGCTCGCCCGGGCGACGCCGGTCGAATACGAGCGCAACATGGGTCGAAACTTCGACCTGCAGATGAACGCCCTCTTCCCCAACTGCGAAGGCGAGGCGGGCCAGGCCGCCCTTCAATCCATGACCGACCGGCTGGCCTCCAACGCCGACACCGTGTTCGACATCCGCATCCGCGCCGTCCAGGCGCCGATGATCAACGCCTTCGCCCTGCCCGGCGGCTCCATCATCGTCACCGACGACCTGATCCGCGCGGCCGACACCCCCGACGAGGTCGCGGCCGTGGTCGCCCACGAGATCGCCCATGTCGAGAAGCGACACGTCATGCAGGCGGTGTGGCGCAGCCTGGGCTTCGGCCTGATCCTCGACGCCGTGGTCGGCGGCGGCTCCGGCGCGGGCCAGCAGGCGGTGATCCTGGCCGGTCAGGCCACCGACCTCAGCTACGGCCGCGCGGCCGAACACGAAGCCGACGAACGGGGCCGCGCCCTGCTGCACGACGCCGGTTTCAGCTCGAAGGGCATGGCCGCCTTCTTCGACCGACTGTCGAAGATGGAGGATCAGAAGCTGGCCGAGGCGGCCGAGTTCGCCGCCACCCACCCCGCCTCCGGCCGTCGCGCCCGCGAGGCGCGCGAGGCGGAACGCCCCGGCGCCCCCGCCCTGTCCGCCGAGGGCTGGCGTAAGGTCAAATCGGCCTGCAAGGCGGAAGACCCGACGCTTCGCGTGATCCGCCGCAATCTGGGCCTATAGGCTCAGCACGCACCGCTCATTGATCGTCGGCCGCGCCACCTGCACCCGGCACAGGCCAGGCCAGGCCGGCTTCAGGGTCTTGGCGAACCACAGGCACAGGTTCTCCAGGCTGGGCAGTTCCAGCCCCTCGTGCTCGTTCAGCATGCCGTGGTCCAGCTGTTCCGCCGCCGCCCTCAGCGCCCGGTCCAGCGCGCCCAGGTCCGCGACCCAGTTGTGCTCGGCGTCCAGGGTCTCGGAACGGATCGTCGCCTCGACCGTGAAGGAATGGCCGTGGACGCGGCGATAGATGCTGCCCTCGGGTTCGTTGGGGAAGTGGTGGGCGGCGTCGAAGGTCGCCTGTTTGGTGATTTCGAAGAGGGGCATTAGCGGACGCCGATGTACTTGTGGGTCTGGACGCTCAGGCGCCACTGGGGATGGGTCAGGCAGTATTCGATGGCGGCGGCGGTGTTTTCCGCCTGGTCGGGGCCGTCCATGGGCTGGAGCCAGAACCGTTCGAACGCCAGGTGTTCGAACCGCTCAGGCAGGGCCTTGGGCTGCGGATAGACCAGCTTCAGCTCCTGGCCCTTGATCTGGATCAGGCCTGCATCCGCCTTGGGACTGACGCAGATCCAGTCGATCCCGTCCGGCGCCGCCAGGGTGCCGTTGCTCTCGATGGCGATCTCGAAACCGCGCGCGTGCAGGGCCTCGACCAGCGGCGGGTCCAGCTGCAACAGAGGTTCGCCGCCGGTGCAGACCACCAGTTTCGGATCCCCCGCCCGCCCCCGCCACATCGCCGCGACATGATCGGCCAGCCGATCCGCCGTCGCGAACTTGCCGCCGCCATCCCCGTCCACGCCGACGAAGTCCGTATCGCAGAAGCTGCAGACGGCGCTCGCCCGATCCTGCTCGCGCCCGCTCCACAGATTGCAGCCGGCGAAGCGCAGGAAGACGGCCGGCCGGCCCGCCTGCCCGCCCTCGCCCTGAACCGTCAGAAAGACTTCCTTGGCCGAATAGGTCACGCCTTGGCGCCTTGGGATGCGACCCAGTCTTCATAGCCCGCCGCGCGCAGTTCACAGGCCGGGCATTCGCCGCAGCCATAGCCCCAGGCGTGACGGTGCGTCCGGTCGCCCAGATAACAGGTGTGGCTGTCCTCGATGATCAGCTCGACCAGAGCCTCGCCCCCGATCCGGTCGGCCAGTTCCCAGGTCTGCCCCTTGGTCAGCCACATCAGCGGGGTGTCGACTACCACCGGCTTGTCCAGCCCCAGCGACAGGGCGCGCGCCATGGCCTCCATCGTCTCGTGGCGACAGTCCGGATAGCCGGAATAGTCGGTCTCGCACATGCCGCCGACCAGCACCTCCAGCCCGCGCCGATCCGCCAGGGCCGCCGCCGCCACCAGGAAGATCAGATTGCGCCCCGGCACGAAGGTGGTCGGCAGGCCGCGCGCATCCATCTCGATCTTGCGATCCGCGGTCAGGGCGCTCTCGGCGATCCGGCCATAGCCGGTCAGGTCCACCACATGGTCGTCGCCCAGCCGGTCGGCCCATTGCGGCAGGGCCGTCTTCATCCCGGCGCGCACCGCCTGGCGCGCCTCCATCTCGACCCGATGGCGCTGGCCATAGTCGAAGCCGACCGTCTCCACCCGCTCGAACCGCTCCAGCGCCCAGGCCAGACAGGTCGCGCTGTCCTGCCCGCCGGAGAACAGGACCAGGGCCGATGTCGGAGACTTTTCCAGGATGACGCTCATGACGAATCTGCGGTCGGCCGGTCGGCCGCGCGCATGCACAAAGGGATGGGGACCCATATGGGTCGGGGCGGCCTTCTACACCAGAGGGGCGGCCGGCGCAAAATCCGGGTCGCCGGTCCGCACCTGACGCCGCATTTCATCCACGAAACTTTTTGATCCGGCTTAACTAATCCGCAAGCGCTTCCGGTCAAGGTTGGCAGGGAGTAAGGAGTTCCAGGCAGTATGCCGATCATTGAGACCCTTTCAGAGCGGCCCGAGCCCATCGCCCCGTCCACGCTCGGCTGCGCGGTGCTTGCGCGTTTCGAGCGCGAACCCGACACCCTGGTCATCCCGGTTGTCGAGAATGGCCGTCCCGTGGGTCTGGTCGAACGCACCGCCTTCCTTCAGAAAATCGCCGGCCGCTTCGGCCACGCCCTTTACGACACGCGCCCCATCAGTTTCGCCATGGACGCCGAGCCTGCGGTCGTCGAAGGCGACACCCGGATCGACGCCTTCTCCGACATCATGTTGCGCGGCGGTCCCGCCGCCCTGCTGCGCGGCTTCATCGTCACCAAGAACGGCCGGTATCATGGGGTCGGCACAGCGGCGACCCTGCTCAAGGTCGCCACCGACCGCCAGCGCGAACACGACGCCCAGATGGCCGATCAGGCCGCCATCCTCAACGACACCCGCGCCCAGGCCATCGCCGCCGCCCGCGCCAAGAGCCAGTTCCTGGCCATCATGAGCCATGAGCTGCGCACCCCGATGAACGGCGTGCTGGCCGTGGCCGAACTGCTGCGCCGCCAACCTCTGAACGAGGCGGCCCAGGCCCACGTCCAGACCATCGTCGATTCCTCCGAAAGCCTGCTGCGCATCCTTCAGGACGCGGTCGACCTGTCCAAGGCCGAGGCGGGCGAGCTTGAGCTGAACCCCGTCCCCACCCCGCTCCGCGCCGTCATGGACGACGTCCAGTCCCTGTGGGAGCCGCGCGCGTCCCAGGACGGCGTGACCCTGATGGTCGGTTACGAGGGCGACACCGAACTGGCGGCCGTCATCGACGGCGTGCGGCTGAAACAGGTGTTCAACAACCTGATCGGCAACGCCCTGAAATTCGCGCGCAACGGCATGGTCGAGGCCCGGCTCAAGGCCTGGGTCGAGGGCGACCAGATCCGCATGCAGGCCCGCGTCCGCGACGACGGCCCCGGCCTGGACGCAGACCGCGTCGATTCCGTCTTCGAACCCTTTGTGCACGGCTCGGGGCCTGACGGCGCCGGCCTGGGCCTGTCGATCTGCCGTCAGGTGGTCGACCGCATGGGCGGGCGCATCTGGGCCGAGAACAACCAGGGCCGCGGCGCCACCTTCGCCTTCGACCTGACCGCGCGCCGCGCCGTGGTCGAGGTCGAGACCCCGTCGAACGTGTCGGACCTGTCCGAGCTGAACCTCCAGTCCGCGCCGCACATCCTGATCGTCGACGACAATGCGACCAACCGCGTCGTGGCTCAGGCCCTGTGCGAAATGTTCGGCTGCAGCTCGGAACTGGCCGAAGACGGGATCGAGGCGCTTCAGGCCGTTCAGGAAAACCGCTACGACCTGATCCTGATGGATATCAAGATGCCGCGCATGGACGGCGTCCAGGCCACCCAGGCCATTCGCGCCCTGAACGGTCCGGTCAGCCGCATTCCCATCGTCGCCCTCACCGCCAACGCCGATCCGGAAGACGCCAAACACTATCTGTCCATCGGCATGGCCGCCGTGGTCGAGAAGCCGATCAAGCCCGAACGCTTGCGCATGGCGATGAACGCCGCCCTCTCGACGACCCAGGCCGCCGCCGATGACAGTGGCGAGGGCGATGGTGAGAGCGCCCAGGCTCCAAAGCGCCGCGCCGCCCGTCGCGCCTGACGCGCTTCAGGCCCTGGCTCAGTCTGGCCGGACCTCCAGCGCCTCCTCATCCTCCTCGTCGTAGCCCACGAGGCGCAACGCCCGCGCCTTCTGGCCGTTCAGCTCGGCCCATCGCAGCAGCCCCTCCTCGCGGCCGTGGGTGATCCAGATCTCGTCGGGCTTCAGTTCTTCGAAGGTGGCGACCAGTTCGCCCCAGTCGGCGTGATCCGACACCACCAGCGGCAGCTCCACGCCCCTCTGGCGCGCCCGCGCCCGCACCCCCATCCAGCCGGACGCAAAGGCCGTCACCGGATCGGCGAAACTGCGGGCCCAGCGATCCTGGATCGCCGACGGCGGCGCGATCACCACCTCGCCGCCCAAGGCGCCCTTGCCCAGACCCCGCGCCGGCAGGACCGGCCCCAGGTCGATCCCCTCGCGTTCATACAGGGCGTTCAGCCGCTCCATCGCCCCGTGGACATAGATCGGCCGCTCCCACCCCGCCTCGCGCAGGCTCATGATGATCCGCTGCGCCTTGCCCAGGGCGTAGGCGCCGACCAGATGGGCGCGTTCCGGGAACTGACCCAGCGACCGGACCAGCCGTCCGATCTCCTCCTCGGTCGGCGGATGGCGGAACACCGGCAGGCCGAAGGTCGCCTCCGAGATGAAGACATGACAGGGCGTGGGCTCGAACGCCGGGCAGGTCGGGTCGCGTCGGCGCTTGTAGTCGCCCGACACCACCATGGTCAGGCCCTTCCACCTCGCCTCGACCTGGGCCGAGCCCAGCACATGGCCGGCCGGGATCAGCCGCAGGTCCACGCCGTTGACGGCGGCGGCCTCGCCATACTCCACAGCCCGCATCTGCCCCGCGAACTCGGCGCCATAGCGTTCGGCCATGATGGCCAGGGTCTGGCGTGTCGCCAGCACCACGCCGTGCCCGGCCCGCGCATGATCCGAATGGCCGTGGGTGATCACCGCCCGATCCACCGGCCGCACCGGATCGACGTAGAAGTCGCCCGGCGGGCAATACAGGCCGGCGGGCGTGGGGTGCAGCAGGTCTTCGGGGCGGATCATGGGACCGTAACGCTCTCGACGCCGTCGGGTCCCCCCTCCATACAGGAGACGATCATCGGCTTCACGGGCGTTCCTTTCGCATGCAAGACAGTTTCGTCGACACCATCCTGCCCCAGCTGGCGACGGGGTCCGCCCACACCAGCGCGCTGGGCTTCGTCTTCGACGGCCTGCACGAGGGCGATCCCCGTATTCGCGTGCCCTGGCGGCCCGATCTGGTCGGCGATCCCGACACCGGCGTCCTGGCCGGCGGCCTCGTCACCACCCTGCTGGACCACATCGGCGGCCTGGCGGTCTGGACGGCCATGGCCGAGTTTCAGCCCATCGCCACCCTGGATCTGCGGGTGGACTATATGCGCGCCGCCCATCCGCGCGTGGACCTGCTGGCCCAGGGGAAATGCTACCGGCTGACGCCGACCATCGCCTTCGTCCGGGCCTGGGCCTTCGAAGAAGACCCATCCGACCCGGTCGCGGCGGCCCAGTCCGCCTATGTGCTGAACCGCGCCCGCCCGCACCGGGAAAAGACGGCCGCCAGCCGTGAGACCACGGCATGAGCGACCTTCTCGAACGCATCCCCTACGCCCGTTTCCTGAACCTTCAGACCCTGGTCAGCGGCGACGAGATCACCGTCATCCTGCCCTTCGCCGACCGGCTGATCGGCAATCCCATGCTGCCGGCCCTGCACGGTGGTTCGACGGCGGCCCTGCTGGAAATGACGGCCATGGCCCAGGTCGCCTTGGCCTTCCCCAGCCCGCGCCTGCCCCGCCCGATCAATGTCACCGTCGCCTATCTGCGCACCGGCCGCCCGGTCGACGTCTTCGCCCGCGCCAGCATCAGCCGCGCCGGCCGCCGCGTCGCCCATGTCCAGGCCGAGGCCTGGCAGGAAGCCCGCAGCCAGCCCATCGCCTCCCTGACCGCCCATTTCCTGCTGGACAATCCCTAAGCCTTTCAGCGGCTTCGGCCGGGCGAAAACAGAAACGACACCCCGTTCGTCGAACAATCGGCGCTGAACACCCGCAACGACCATCACGGTTAACAGGACCCTACCAAGCAAGGTTAATCCATGTTAAGCTTACATCTCTTGTAAACCTTGTTTTAGGGGCTTTCTATGGAACGGACCGAAGTCATCGCCAGCGTCGCCGGCGATCTCCACGCGACCGAACACGCGATCGACGCCGCCATCACCCAGGCGACGACGCTGGTTCAGTCCTTCATCGGCGCCCGCGCCGCCCTGTCCCTTTCGCCCGTCGCCGCCACGGCGTCGCAGGCCAAGGCCATGGAAACCATCGCCGCCCTCGCCGCCGCCCGCGAGTCCATCGTCGCCTGCCACGCGGAACTCCAGAAGGATCACCGTCGTATGGGTTACGGCACCTACGCCATCGGTCCGGTTGGCAAGCCCGACGACTGGCTTGATCCCAAGCCTGTCAAGCAGACCGGCCACCTTCGCTCGGTCGGGTGAATTTTTGGTAAGCTTAGCGGACTGACATTATCGTTTAACCAGCAATGGTTCATTATCGCCCCCGTGCACTCAGTGCGGGGGCGATTTGCATGGTGAACATGGGTTATGCGGTCGTCGGCGCGATCTTCATGGTCGGCATGGTCCTTTTCGCCTTCATCAAGGGCGGACCGCGAGAACGAGTCGGTGCCGGTTATCTTCTTGCCGCTTGGTTCGCCTCACTGCTCGTTCAGGAGAACAACGGCTTTCGCGGATTGCCTATTGGGATGTTTCTCATTGATGCGATGTCCCTAGTGGTATTCGCCGCTTTAGCCTGGCGGGCGCATCAATCCTGGCCCGTATGGGTAGCCGGCCTACAGCTGATTACTGTCATGGCTCACATCATGATCCTGACGACGAAGACGATCCCCATAGCGTCGCTCTACACAGTGATGAACTTGATCGGCTATCTCATCATCATCTGCATCGGCGTCGGCACCTTCTGGGCCTGGCAGGAGCGCAAGGCTGAGGCCGAGTTTGCGTCTAGGTAGAAATTCCTAATCCCATCTCCTAAACTTCCCCGACTCAGTCGCGGGAACCCCATGCCCCTGTCGCACGCGAAACTCTGGAAGGCCGTGGACGCCCTGGCGCGGCGCGAGGGGTTGTCGCCGTCGGGGCTGGCCCGGCGGGCAGGGCTGGATGCGACCAGTTTCAATCCGTCCAAACGGTTCGGCGCCGGCGATCCGCCCCGTCCCCGCTGGCCCTCGACCGAGAGCATGACCCTGATGCTTCAGGCGACCGGCGTCTCCCTGGCCGAGTTCGCGGCCCTGGCCGACGACGCGCCGCCGACGTCCACGACCGTGCCCCTGCTGGGCCTGGCCCGCGCCGGCCTGGACGGTTTCTTCGACGATGCCGGCCTGCCGGTCGGCGACGGCTGGGATCAGACCGAACTGCCCCGGGTCAACGCCACCACCTTCAGCCTGCGGATCAGCGGGGATTCGATGGCGCCCCTGTATCGCGAGGGCGACCGTGTCATCGTCGACCGCGGCGACCCCGCCGTGCGGCGCGGCGACCGGGTCGTGGCGCGCCTGACCTCGGGCGAGGTGGTGGCCAAGGAGCTGACCGGCCTGACCGCCCGCGCCGCCACCCTGTCCTCGATCAACCCCGACTATCCGCCCCGGATCGTGCCCCGGCGCGAGATCGAATGGATGGCCCGCATCCTGTGGGTCAGCCAATAGAAAGCCCCGCCCGGCGAACCGGACGGGGCCAGGCTCAAACGGCGAACCGTGAGCCTTCGACTGTCCCGGCGGCGGAACCGGACGGGGCGTAAGCAGCCCGCCGCCGAAAACAGTCTTTCCGCAAGCGACCCTTAGCGGGTCACGTAATTCGCATTGACCCAACCGCCGCCGGCGATCTGGATCCAGTCGCCTTGCGAGGCGACGGCCGTGAACTGTTGGCCGGCCGACAGGCTGCCCGCCTGGCGGAAGCCGGTGCCGGGGCCGCTGCGGATGCGCAGGTTCGTGCCGGCGCGATAGGTGTTGGCGTTGGCCTGGGCCGCAGCACGGGTGCGTTGCTGGTTGCAGCCGATATAGGACCCGGCCGCCGCGCCGGCGCCGGCGCCGACCACGGTCCCGGCCGTGCGCTCATTGCGCGCCAGGTTCGAGCCGACCACGCCGCCGACGACCGCGCCGATCAGGGCGCCCACGCGTTGACGACCGCCGGGGGCGTCGCAGTTGGTCACGCCATTGGCCTGGGCCTGGGCGGCCATGGGGGCGGCGGTCACCAGGGCGGCCAGCGCCGCAGCCGTGGCCAGACCCGTCTTCAGAAACTTGCTCGACATAACTCTATCTCCTGTCATCGGGCTTGCCGATGAGGAGACAATGCCCGGCCGAACCTGAAGGCTCCCGGAGCTTCGCCGTTATTTTCCGTTCATCTTCATCGACGCCGCCCCCCGAGAGCGGCTCGCGCCAAGGCCGATCTGGTTAGTCCGCCAGACGCCCGTTCGCCCCCGCCTCGATCAGGGCGATGGTCTGCGGCAGGCCGTAGATGGCCGCGAACGAGCCGAAGCGCGGCCCCTGGCTTGCGCCCAGCAGCACTTCGTACAGCGCCCCGAACCAGGCCCTCAGCGGCTCGAACGCATGCGCCTTACCGACCGCATAGACCTCGTTCTGGATCAGCTCGCCATCGGTCGTATCCGCCGGCAGGGCCTTCAGCCGTTCCGCCAGATCCAGCAGCGCCGCCTTCTCCTTGTCGTCCGGCAACCGGTACGCCTTCGAGGGCTTCACGAAGTCCTCGTAATAGTTCAGCGCCCGGTCCATCAGCTGGTCCAGCAGCGGCTCGTTCTGCGGCGTCGCCTCGGGCAGATATTTGGCGAAATAGGCCCACAGCTGGTCCTTGGTCGAGGCGTTGGCCACCCCCACCAGGTTCAGCAGCAGGGCGAACGACACCGGCGAGGTATGGGTCGGCGGGTTCCCGGCATGGATCGACCAGACGGCGTTGTCGATCCGCTTGGCCGGCTCCTGGGTCTTGTAGCTTTCGATGAAGGCCAGATAGTCGTCGATGGCGCGCGGAATGACGTTGAAGTGCAGGCTCTTGGCCGACTTCGGCGACTGGAACATGTACCAGCTCAGGCTCTCCGGCGTGCCGTAGCGCAGCCATTCGTCCATCGTCAGGCCGTTGCCCTTGGACTTGGAGATCTTCTTGCCTTCGATATCCAGGAACAGTTCATAGTTGAACCCTTCCGGCGGCGTGCCCCCCAGGGCGCGACAGATCTTGCCGCTCTCGCGCACGCTCTCGATCAGGTCCTTGCCCGACATCTCGTAATCGACGTCCAGCGCGACCCAGCGCATGGCCCAGTCCGGCTTCCATTGCAGCTTCACATGACCGCCCGTGACCGGCAGTTCGGTGCGCCCGCCCGCCGGATCGTCGAAGACGATGGTGCCCTTCTCGACATTCCGCTCCAGCGTCGGGACCTGCAGCACATGGCCGGTGATCGGGCTGACCGGCAGGAAGGGCGAATAGGTCGCCCGCCGCTCTTCGCCCAGGGTCGGCAGCATGATGGCCATGACCGCGTCGAACCGCTCCAGCAGGGTCAACAGCGTCGCGTCGAATGCGCCGGACTTGTAGGTCTCGGTCGAGCTCATGAACTCGTAGTCGAAGCCGAACGAGTCCAGAAACGCCCGCAGCCGCGCATTATTGTGCGCCCCGAAACTGTCATGCGTGCCGAACGGATCGCGCACCCGGGTCAGCGACAGGTTCAGGTCCTCGCGCAGCATCTCCGGGTTCGGCACGCCTTCCGGCACCTTCCTCAACCCGTCCATGTCGTCGCTGAAGGCGATCAGTCGCGTGCGCCAGTGGTCGCCGGTCAGGGCCCGGAAGGCGTTGCGCACCATGGTGGTCCGCGCCACCTCGCCGAAGGTGCCCATGTGCGGCAGGCCCGACGGCCCGTATCCGGTCTCCAGCACCACCGGCCGGCGCAGGGCCTCGAACTTGGCCAGGGCCTCGTCGGCCTTGCCCGCATCGATCAACGCCCGCGCCTCAGCCCGCTCGCTCTCGCCCAGCCGCTTTTTCAGAACATGGGCCAGCAGATTGCGGACTTGTTCGAACGGCCAGGACTTGGCCTCACGGGCGAGGATTTCGAGGTTCTGAAGCATGGCGGCGGTTTGCAGTCTGCAAACCGCCGGGTCAACCGCCTTATCCCCCGCCCCGTCAGCCCCTGGCGGCGATGACGATCACCTCGACCTTGTAGTCCGGCGAGGCCAGTCGGCTCTCGCCTGTGGCGCGGGCCGGCGGATTAGCCGTATCGACCCAGGCGTCCCAGACGCTGTTCATCGCGTCGAAATCGGCGATGTCGGCCAGCCAGATCTGGACCATCAGGATCTTCGACTTGTCGCTGCCCGCCTGGGCCAACAGGGCGTCCACCTCGGCCAGCGCCGTCTTCGTCTGGGCGATCACATCATCGCCGGGCTCCCCGACCTGCCCGGCCAGATAGACGGTGTCGCCGTGAACCACGGCTTCGCTCATACGGACGCCGGGCTGGATGCGGGTGATCATGGGGAGGCTCCTGATTATTTGGCCCCTATCATACCCGTTCAGCGCGGTCGGGCGAACGCTCCGACCGCCCAGCTCACCACCGCCGCCCCCGCCGCCACGATGATCGCATCCTCGATCAGACCGCTCTTCGTCTGCCCGATCCGCACCATCGCCTTCTTGCGTCCCGCCAGCCCCAGATAAGCCAACGGCACGGCCGTCCCAACCGCCAGGGCCGCGCCCAGTTTCTCACGCCCGCGCGGCGCCAGCGCAGACCCGGCGATCCCCGCGCTCATCACCCGCGCCAGCAGGCCCAGGAACACCGTCCGGTCCGGCGCCGACTTCATCTTGTCGCCGAACAGCTCGCCGACCCCCATGGCCAGACCGCCGAACTTGAACAGCGGATGGTCCAGCAGCAGCAACCGCCCCGGCGTGTTCCGATGCGCCAGCCGGGCCCCGGCTATGGCGGCCATGGGCGTCATGGACCGGGCGCTTGCGACGGCGCCGATGAGGACGCACGGGAGGAGTGCGAGGGTTTTCATGTCCGCTGAACACGCATCGGGTCGGAAGGTTCAGCCGGATCATTCCCGGCGCACTCGCATTGTCCCTCCGACCGATCCCTGCACAGGCCCTCCACGAGGTTCCCATGAGCTATCGCCGCTTCGCCGCCATGATCGCGGTCTCCACCGTCGTCATGTACGGCCTGATGTATCTGAACAACTATCAGATCGAACACGTCCGTTTGAGTGAGACGCGGCTCTACATGGCCCTGCTGATGGGCGCCGTCATGGCCGCCATCATGATCGGCTTCATGTGGTCGATGTATGAGAAGCCGCGCGTCAAACAGATGATCGTCGCGGGCGCCGTGGTCGTCTTCGCCGGTTCCCTGTGGCTGGTCCGCAGCCAGGCCACCGTCGGCGACCTCGCCTATATGAAGGCCATGATTCCGCACCACTCCATCGCCATCATGACCAGCGAGCGTGCTCATATCCGCGATCCTCGCGTCCGCGAACTGGCGGACGAGATCATCGAGGCCCAGGTGCGCGAGATCGGCGAAATGAACGACCTGATCGCCGACCTGTCCCGGAATCCCCCGCCCCGCGGCGCGCCTGACCTGCCGGCCCGCTCTCCCGCCCCTTGACCCCCCGCGCGCGGCGTGGCCTGTGCCCCGCCTGATGAAGACCGCCGATTTCGACTTCGATCTGCCCGAGGACCGCATCGCCCTGCGGCCCGCCGATCCGCGCGATTCCGCCCGGCTGCTGGTGGTCAAGGACGGCGCCCTGGACGACCGCATCATCCGCGACCTGCCCGACTTCCTGCGGCCCGGCGACGCCCTGGTCTTCAATGACACCCGCGTCATCCCCGCCCGCCTGTCGGGCGTCCGCACCCGCCCCGGCCCCGAAGGAGAGACCCTGACGGTCGCCGTCGAGGCCACCCTTCACCACCGCGACGCCCCCGACGTCTGGTCCGCCTTCATGAAGCCCGGCAAACGCATCAAGCTCGGCGACCGCATCCGCTTCGGACAGGAAGCCGACGCCGCCTGCGATCTGGGCCGCCTCGACGCCACCGTCACAGCCAAGGGCGAAGACGGCCTGATCACCCTGAAGTTCGACCTGTCCGGCCCGGCGCTGGACGACGCGATCCGCGACGTCGGGGTCATGCCCCTGCCCCCCTATATCGCCGCCAAACGGCCCGAGGACGACCGCGACCGGTCGGACTATCAGACCGTCTTCGCCGAGCACGACGGCTCGGTCGCCGCCCCCACGGCGGGCCTGCACTTCACCCCCGCCCTGCTCGACGCCATCCGGGCCAGGGGCGTCTCGACCCACGCCGTCACCCTGCACGTCGGCGCCGGCACCTTCCTGCCGGTCAAGGCCGATGACCTAGCCGACCACAAGATGCACAGCGAATGGGGCGAGGTCTCGCCCGAGACCGCCGCCGCCCTGAACGCCGTCCACGCCGCCGGCGGCCGCATCGTCTGCGTCGGCACCACCTCGCTGCGCCTGCTGGAATCCGCTGCGACCGAGGCCGGCGAGATCCGCCCCTTCCACGGCGACACCGCCATCTTCATCACCCCCGGCTACCGCTTCCGCGCCGTCGATGTGCTGATGACCAATTTCCACCTGCCCAAATCCACCCTCTTCATGCTGGTCAGCGCCTTCGCCGGCCAAGCCACGATGAAGACCGCCTACGCCCACGCCATCGCCGACGGGTACCGCTTCTACTCCTACGGCGACGGGTCCTTGCTGTTCCGGGGGGCCGAAAACCACGCCTGACGCGCTCACCTCCCCGTTCGCGCAGGCGAACGGGGAGCAACCATGTCAGTTGATCACGGGCGTCCAGGGCTGATCACGCTT